>DASCOB010000158.1:0-53592 GCA_036011785.1 Anaerolineales bacterium
AGCCGCGCGCGGCTGCGAAAGTGGCGTAAGAGATGCCCATGTTGCCGGATGTGGCATCCAGCAGCGTCATGCCCGGCGTGAGCTGGCCGGCGTTTTCGGCCTCGCGGATGATGAAGAGCGCCGCGCGATCTTTGACTGATCCACCGGGATTGGTCCATTCGGTCTTGGCATAAACCTGCACCGATTTGGGAAGACCGCGAGTGACATGCCGAAGGCGCACCAGCGGCGTATCTCCGACGGAGGCCTCCAGCGAGCGCGCGGCTGGAATGTGAACCGGATGGTATTCTGGTGATGGAAGAGTCGCTATCTTCACGGCGCTGTCCTGATGCTCACTCTGTTGTAATAATAAAAGGCCATACGGTCTAATGAAAAGCGGGCGGAAATAACCGCCTGACACGCTGCCCGCTCTTTGCCGTCTGGCCTCTGGAGGCAGCTCGCTGCCTGCCCGTGGCTCGGTCCGGGATATTTACGGCGAGCGGTGGGTCAGCGCCCCCGCTCGATACACATGCAAGCTAACTTTTTCACCCTGCGTTCACCTATGCACTTCCGTGAGTGTTATTATATGACTGTAGCGGTGAATGTCAACTTGCGCGGTCTATAATCTGGTTAGGGTTATGCGGCATTGTTCTTGCGACCGCGCCCTGTGGCGATTTGCCCAAAAAAGGGCCAGGGATTAAGATTCCCTCCATGGATATTGAACACGGACGGGAAAACGGAGTAGGCTTCGCGCAGGGATTCCGCGAGGTGGTGCGCCATGTGGGGGTAGTGCTGCTGGTGGGCGTGGGCATTGCCATCGCGTTCACGTTGTGGACGCCCGCTTCGGTGCTGCCGCGTAGCGCCGCACGCCAAATCGCGCGCGCGATGGCGACGCGCGTGGGGCGCAGCACCACCCCGCTGCCGCCAACTGTCACCCCGATGCCGCGAGAGCTCATCGGCATTGTGGTCGGCCACAGTGATAACGATGCGGGCGCCGTGTGCCCGGATGGGTTGACCGAAGTTGAGGTTAACCAGAATGTGGCTGAACTGGTGCGGGCGCGGCTGGACGAGGCCGGTTTCGACGTCGACCTGCTGAGCGAGTTCGACGACCGCCTGGACGGGTACAGCGCGCGTGCACTCGTTTCCATCCATGCTGATTCGTGCGATTACATCAACGACGAGGCAACTGGCTTCAAGGTATCCGGCTCGCTGGAAACTCAGGTTCCCGTAGAATCAGACCGGCTTTCCTCCTGCCTGATCGACCGCTACTCGCGCGCTACCGGCCTGAGATTCCACGCCGGCAGCATCACCTACGACATGCAGTACTATCATGCTTATCGTGAGATAGCGCCCCAAACGCCCGCCGCCATCATCGAGGTCGGCTTCATGAATCTTGACCGCGATATACTTATCAGCCGTGTGGATGTGGTCGCGGATGGCGTTGCCGATGGTATTCTCTGTTATGTGAACAATGAGCCCTTGGGCATGGAATGATCCGGCCGCAGGCGCAGCTTCTTTCCGCGCAGCGCGGATTATGTTACAATCAATGTAGGTCGCGGTCTCCAGTCGGAGAGTGAGTGGTGTTGCCGGCGGTGAGCCCCCCGCTCATCGAAAAGTGCTGGCGACCCCCCGAAAAATGCAGGCAGTGAATACTATCGGATTGCTTGACTGAGAATCGGAGAAGCGTCCATTGCTAATCACCAACGGAAAACTGGTGACCTGGGGCGGGAACGCGCGCATCGTCTCTGACGGCGCGCTTCTCATTGAGGGCGACCGCATCGCCGAAATAGGCCGTTCGAAAGAACTGCTGCGCAAACATAGCGACGCTGAAGTGCTCGACGCCGCGGGCATGCTGGTGATGCCGGGCAATATCTGCGCGCACACCCATTTCTACGGCACGTTCGCGCGCGGCATGGCCATTCCGGGCGAACCCCCGCGTGATTTCCCCGAGATTCTACGGCGACTGTGGTGGCAATTGGACCGCGTGCTTGCCGCCGAAGATGTGCGCTATTCCGCTCTGGTCTGCCTGCTGGATGCAATCAAGCATGGCACCACGACACTGATTGACCATCACGCCAGCCCTAACGCCCTTGAAGGCTCTCTGGATGTGCTCGCTTCCGCCGTGCAGCAGGCCGGGCTGCGGGCGGTGCTGTGCTACGAAGTCTCTGACCGGGGCGGCGCGGAAAATGCGCGTGCAGGTATCGCCGAGAACGTGCGCTTCATCGAGAGTGCGCGCGCCGGCGAGTGGGGCGAGCGCATCGGCGCCACGTTCGGTCTGCACGCCTCGCTGTCGCTTTCTGACGCCACGCTCGCGGCCTGCCGCGACGCTGCACCCGAGGGGGCGGGATTCCACATCCACGTGGCGGAGCACGAGGCCGACCAGCAGGATAGTGTGCAGAAATCGGGCGTGCGTGTTGTAGAGCGTCTGCTGCGCTGCGGCATCCTCGGAGCGATGACGATTGCCGCCCACTGCGTGCACATCGACGTGGCCGAAGTCAAGCTGCTGGCGCAGACTGGCACGTGGGTGACTCACCAGCCGCGCTCCAACATGAACAACGCCGTGGGCGCCGCCGATGTTGAGGAACTGCTGCGCAAAGGCGTGCGCGTTGCCCTTGGCAATGACGGCTTTTCGAACAACATGTGGGCGGAGTGGAAGACGGCGTACCTGCTACACAAGGTCTGGCAGCGCGACCCGCGCCGTGCGGATGGCGCAACCATCATGGAGATGGCCGTGCGCCACAGTGCCGCGCTGGCCAATCAGTTCTTTCCGGCTGCCCCACTCGGGGTGCTGGCCGCCGGGGCGCAGGCCGATATTGTCTTTGTGGATTATCACCCCATCACGCCGCTTACGGCTGCCAACCTGCCTTGGCACATTCTCTTCGGATTCGAGACCAGCATGGTTAATACCACTATTTGTGCCGGAGAAGTGCTCATGCGCAATCGGGAATTGCTTACTCTGGATGAAGCGGAAATCACGGCGCGCAGTCGCGAACTAGCCGCTGCGGCTTGGAAACGTTTTTCAGACTAAAAGATGGCCGCCGTGAAAAAATCCCCCACCATTGCAATCATCGGTGGCACCGGTGCCGAGGGGTTGGGCCTGGGGTTCCGTTGGGCGCAGGCCGGGTATGCGGTCACGATTGGCTCGCGTACATTGGAGAAAGCACTTTCCAGAGTTGCCGAGTTAAACGTACGGCTTTCTGAGGGTAAGCCGGCGCTGCAGGGAATGGAGAACCTAGCTGCGGTTCAGGCCTGCCAGCTTGCTGTTCTGACTGTCCCTTACCGCGTGCACGAAGCCACGCTCTCAGAGTTAAGAGATGCGCTGCAGGGAAAGATTCTGGTGGATGTGACCGTGCCGCTTGTGCCGCCGAGGGTTGACCGCGTGCAGCTGCCGGCGGGGCGCGCTGCCAGCCTAGAGGCGCAAACGCTGCTGGGAGCGGGCGTGAGGGTGGTCTCCGCCTTCCAGAACATCTCCGCCGAGCACCTGCGCGCGGCGGAGCGACAGATTGACTGCGATGTACTGGTATGCGGCGATGACGTGGAAGCACGGGCCGAAATAATCCGATTGGTGCAGGTGGCCGGAATGTCGGGGTTGCATGCCGGGCCACTGGCGAATGCGGTGGCGATTGAATCGCTCACGCCGGTGCTCATAAGCCTGAACAAGCATTACGGGGTGAAGGATGCGGGCATCCGCGTCACCGGTATTCCCCGAGCGGATGATTAAGACCGTGTCTGGAGCTGGACCGACAGCGCCCAGCGTTTGACTGTATTCGGAGCATGAGTGCACGCGCCCAAATTACGCTGACTGCGCTGGCGGACATCCCACTGGTGCAGCCGGGCGATAACCTCGTGGATATCATTCTGGATGCCCTGCGGCAGAGCGACATCCTGCTGCGGCCGGGCGATGTGCTGGTAATTGCCCAGAAAATCGTCTCCAAAGCGGAAGACAGTTACGTGGATCTGGGCGAGATTAACCCCTCGCGCCGCGCGCGCGCCTTGGCGGCCAAGGTGGAGAAGGACCCGCGCCTTGTCGAAGTGATTCTCTCCGAATCGAGCGAGGTGGTGCGACACCGGCCGGGGGTACTGGTGGTGGCGCATCGGCTGGGATTTGTGCTTGCAAATGCGGGCGTGGACAGCTCCAACGCGGAGCAAGGTTCGGGCAGCGAGCGGGTGCTGCTACTCCCGCGTGACCCGGATGGCGTCTGCGCTGAGATTCGGGTGCAGTTGAAAAAGCGTGCTGGCGCTGACGTGGGTATCATCATTAATGACAGCCATGGCCGTGCCTGGCGCAACGGCACGGTGGGAGTGGCGCTGGGGGTCGCCGGGGTGCCAGCGCTGCTGGATTTGCGCGGCGCGCCCGACCTTTACGGCGAACGGCTAGAGGTCACTCAGGTCGGTCTTGCCGATGAGATTTCCGGGGCGGCATCGCTGCTGATGGGGCAGGGCGCTGATGGGCAGCCGGTTGTGCATATTCGGGGGCTGCCTTATCCTCTGCGCGCCGGCGCTGCTGCTGAATTGCTGCGCGCGAAGAGCGAGGATCTTTTTCGATGATCGGGAGGAAATATGACTACTGCGATACCTGAAAAATACATGGATCTGCTTTCGTGGGAGAAGAAGGCTTTCGCCCACCTTGCCCTTGTCCTGAACGATGGCTCTCCACATGTCACGCCGGTCTGGTTCGACTATGACGGGGAACACGTGATTCTGAACAGCGCCGTCGGCAGGGTGAAGGACAAGGTTTTGCGACGCAGCGGGGTGGCAGCGCTGGCGATTTCTGACCCGGACAACCCGTACCGATACATGCAGATGCGCGGGCGGGTTGATGGATTCAGTGAGAATGGCGCGCGCGAGATGATTGATCACCTTTCTCAGAAATACACTGGGAAACCGTACCAGTGGTATGAAGGTGAAACGCGCGTGACTTACAAAGTGCTGCCGAAACTCGTCTCAACGATGGGATGATGTGGACGTAACCGATTTGTTGCCGGTCATTCAACAGCGGCGTTCTGTTCGGCGCTACGCGACTGAGCCGGTCCAAAACGAGCTATTGGAAACCTTGCTGCAGGCCGCTGTGTGGGCGCCATCCGCGCACAATCGACAGCCTTGGCGCTTCGCGGTGTTGCAGTCAGACGCTCAAAAAGAGTGCCTTGCCGACGCGATGGGGGATAGATTCCGCGCCGATCGACTTGCGGCGGGCGACCCTCCAGAAGCCGTGGCACAAGACATGGAGCGCTCCAGGCAGGTCCTGACGCAGGCACCGGCGCTGCTGCTTTGCTGCATGTCTATGGCGGATATGGACAGGTATCCGGATGCGCGCCGCGCGCAGGCTGAACGGACGATGGCTATTCAGAGCGTCGCTCTTGCGGCGCAGAACCTCCTGCTCGTGGCGCACGCGGCCGGGCTTGGGGCGTGCTGGCGATGCGCACCTCTGTTCTGCCCGGACACGGTGCGCGAGACACTGCAGCTTCCGGCCGATTGGGAACCACAGGCAATTATCAGCATAGGTTATGCCGCTGAAGCGGGCAGGCCGCCCGAGCGCCGCCCACTGACCGAGGTGGTGCAATGGATTTAGGTTCGGTGGTCGCGCTGGCGGGCGGGGTCGGCGGCGCCAAGATGGCGCAAGGTCTCGCTGCAGCGCTTGGCCCCGGACGGCTGACCGTGGTTGTTAATACCGCCGATGACTTCGAACACCTAAGCTTGCACATTTCACCAGACCTCGACACTGTCATGTACACCCTGGCCGGCTTGCAGAATGCGGAAACCGGATGGGGGTTGGCCGACGAGAGTTGGCATTTTCTGGAGGCGTTGGAGCGATTGGGTGGAGAAACTTGGTTTCGGTTGGGAGACCGCGATTTGGGCACGCATGTGGAGCGCACCCGCCGTCAGCGGGCGGGAGAAAAATTGAGCAGCATCACTGAGGGTTTCTGCACGCGTCTGGGTGTGGCGGCGCGGGTGCTGCCGATGAGCGATGACCCGGTGCGCACCGTAGTGCACACGGATGCCGGCCCCATTCCATTTCAGGAGTATTTCGCGCTCCGAAAATGTCGGCCTGCGGTACGTGGGTTTGAATTCGAGGGCGCCGACGCGGCGGAGTTCCATCCGTCGGCGGCGGCCGCGCTGCAGGCGGGTGACTTGAGTGCAGTGCTGATCTGCCCCTCCAACCCGTACGTTAGTATTGCGCCCATTCTGGCACTGACCGGTGCGCGAGAATATCTGCGCACTACCGCGGCGCCGGTGATCGCAATCTCGCCAATTGTTGGCGGCGCGGCGCTGAAAGGACCGGCGGCAAAGATGATGCGCGAACTCGGCGAGAATGTATCCGCGGAAACTGTGGCTGTGCAGTATGCCGACTTGCTGGATGGATTCGTGCTTGACCGGTGCGATGCCGCCGAGGCTGAGGCCATCCGGGCGCGTGGGATGCGCGTGCTGCTGGCCGACACCGTGATGCGCACGAGTGCCGACGAGGCGCGCCTGGCCGCTGAAATCTTGGCCTTCGCCGGGGAATTTGCCCGCGCGCGGGTGCGTGTTTGATGGCCACATGGGCGGTTGTTCCCGTGAAACATCTCAAGGCGGGAAAGAGCCGGCTGGCCACTGTGCTCTCGCCGCAAGCGCGTGAGGGGTTCAGTAGAGATATGCTCAGGCGCACCGTGGGCCTGCTGGCACGCTCCAGCGTCATCGAGCGCACACTGGTGATTAGCCGCGATGCAAGCGCATTGCGGCTGGCACGCGAACAGGGTGCATTTACTGTCAGCGAACCCAGCGCCTCCGAACTGAACGGCGCGCTGCAGAAAGCGACTCAGGTGGCGGCTTCGCTCGGGGCAACGGGCGTGCTGGTGTTGCCCAGTGACCTCCCGCTGTTGGGTGAAAACGACGTGGAGGCGCTGGCCGGAGTAAACGGCGCAGAGCGCATCGTTGTGCTTGCCCCGGATCGCCACGGCACCGGCACGAACGCGCTATTCGTGCGGCCACCGGGTTTGTTGCGCTATCGGTTCGGGGCGGGCAGCCTGGCCGCCCACCGGCAGCAGGCGCTCAGTCAGGGCGCAGCGGTACGCGTCCACCGACTGCCCGGTGTGGAGTTTGATGTGGATGAGCCTGCGGACCTGCACAGATTGCAGTCGATGAAAGCGGAATTAGGAGACGCGGAGGGATAAAGCCATGGAGCGAGTAGCGCTGTACCTGCAGGACGCCCATCCTTTGCAGGATGGCATCAATTACGCTCAGTATGCGGAGAAGAAAGGCTTCGAAGCCGTGTGGCAAGCGGAAAGCCGCCTGGTGCGCGATGCGATTGTGCCGATGGCCGCGTTTTCGGCCACCACCTCGCGCTTGAAAGTGGGTTCCGGGGTAATTAACAACTGGACGCGCAACATCGGCCTGTTGGCTTCTACATTCCTGACTCTGGATGACCTTGCGCCAGACCGGATCATTTGTGGGATTGGCGCCTGGTGGGATCCGCTGGCGGCAAACGTGGGCATCCGACGCCGAAAACCGCTTCAGGCTATGCGTGAGACCGTGCAGTTGCTGCGTCGGCTGCTCGCTCTGGAAAACGTGACTTTTTCCGGAGAGTTCCATCAGGTGCGTGGCATTGAATTGGATGTGGTGCACGGACGGCGCGAGCCGCGTAATGTACCCATTTACATCGGCGCGACTGGGCCCAAGATGATGGAGTTGACCGGCGAAATCGCAGATGGCGCGGTATTGAACTATTGTGTGCCGCCTGAATATAATGATCGGGCGCTAGAGCGGTTGGCGGCTGGCGCAAAGCGCGTCGGTCGTTCTCTGGATGAGATTGATCGCCCGCAATTAATCGTTTGTTCCGTCCACGGAGACCGCGCCGAGGCGATTCGGGGCGCGAAATGGTTGTTGACGCAATACCTGGCGCAGCAACCGCATATTGCCGAGGCCTCTGGGGTGAGCGCTGAAATTGTCCAGAAAGTACAGACGATCATCGGATGGCCGGCCACCAAAGAGCAGGTGGAAGAGGCGATGCAATTTGTGCCCGATGATTTTGTGCTGCGCATTAGCGCCACCGGCACTCCGGAAGAAGCGCGCGCCCGCGTGCAGCAATACATTGAACGTGGGTGCACCTGCCCGATACTCTACCCGCTGGGCGACCCCTATCTGATGATGGACACCTTCGCGGTCAAATAGCGCGCTGGCGCCCCGGAGTTTATTCCAATACCCCCCCCAACCCGCTGCCGACCTTAAGGCTGCAGCGCAGCATCAAGGTCGGCGCGCTGGCGAGCTACCGAGAGCTGCACGTGGATGCGCGCCTGTCCCTTGGGCACCACCGGGTAGGAGAATCTGACCATATCCATGCCAAGTTCCAGTAGGTGGTCAGACATTCGCTGCCCACAGGGTTTATCTTCTAGCGGATAATTTCGATAATTGTTGAATTGAGCGGCAAACTCACAAATTGTTTCACGAAACTTCGCTACTTCCTTGAAAGGTCGGCACATTTCACACATGAATTACTATCAATATGATCTATGAATGTGATTGTAGATTCGACACAAGCGTGAAAATGTTATATTAAATCGCATTATTAAAAGCAGCAATCATTGTCACTTTTGTCACGTGCGATATAATGCAGATAAGGCCATCGGAGAAATTGGTTGTGAAAGTACTTTTTATTTATACAGATATTGGTATCTCCGTCGGCTACTCTTGTGGTGTTGGGGCCTTGTCTGCCTACTTGAGGAAGAAGGGTCATGACACCAAACTACTGCATGTTTCTGATGAATTAAACTATGGACTGGATGTTGAAAAAATAGTCGCAGACGTGGAAGAATATGATCCTGGACTCATCTGTTTTTCCGCGGTCACTAACCAATGGTTCTACGTAAAAATAATCGCTAAGTTGATCCGACGCAATTGTAATATTCCTATAGTTGTTGGTGGTCACCATGCCAATGCAGCCCCAGCTGAAATAATTGAAGAGGAAGCGGTGGATTTTGTGTGTAAGGGAGAAGGAGAGAGGCCCCTGCTTGAACTGGTTGAGAAGCTAGAAGCCGGTGAGAATGTCCATCATGTTCCAAACATGCTGGTAAAAAAAAGAGGTTATTGCAACGACACGATTGAGATGAAAGCAGAAAGTGTAACGGTTGAGCCTGTTGGAGTAACTGACACTTCAAGTTCTGATGGCTCATCCGGCGAATCTATCAAAGACACCACGACTTACCAACTTAGTGACGGAACAGAGATTGTCGATAATCCGGTAGGTCGATGGGTGGATGATCTCGACTCCTTGCCTTTTGAAGACCGTGACATCTTCAACTACAGGGAAATTGTAGATTCTCGACACGGTTGGGCTGAAGTCATCGCTACCAGAGGCTGCCCTTATACGTGCGCCTACTGTTTTAACATTCCGTTCTTTGATATGTACAAGGAAGACCTACGAAACACTGGTGATGCCGTAAAAATGAAGGACTTCATCCGTAGAAGGGGTGTTGAGTCTACCATTGCTATGCTAAAAGAAATCATAGAGGAGTATCCTAACGTAAAATACTTCACCTTTGTCGATGACGTTTTTGCAATATACACCCCGTGGCTTGCCGAGTTAGCCCCCGTTTATAAAAAAGAAATCGGATTGCCATTTGCTGCCACCTCGCAACCGCTGGCATTTAATGAAAGAATCGCTAGAATATTGCAGGAAATGGGCTGCAAAGTTGTGAAAATGGGCGTTGAAGCTGGTAATCCAGACCTTAGAAATCAGGTGCTAAACAGAGGTATTCCTGATCGGGTGTTAATTGACGCGTTCAACATTGCACGCAAATATAACCTCAAGCCGCAGGCCTTCAACATGATCGGTCTACCTAGAGAAACCAACGACAATATGATGGAAACAGTTAGGTTAAATGCTAAGTTGCGGGCTTATATTGTCTGGGTGTCCACGTTTATGCCATACCCTGGTACAAATCTATACACCTATTGCCGAGACCAAGGACTAATGGATGAGACCAAATGGGATGGCGTGAAAAGCTATCGAGGCGGTTCTGTTCTAAACGAAACTAGTTTCTCCCGCCTAGATCTCGAGAAAATGCGAGTGATGTTTCGCTGGCACCTTAATGTCGCATTGCAAAATGGTTGCTCTGAAACTTATGCGGCGGCTATCGCGGAACTTGATAGCCTCAGTGAAAAAGTTTGGATGTCTGGAGAAGCAGAAGAGCTTTGGCTTGAAAGAGAACCAATGCTGGACAAACAGTTCCGTGAAGTGCAGATCGACCATTACGTTGGTAAGAAATATGTCAACATGTTGTGGGCTGAAGAATACAATTATGATCTTACTTGATTATGCTTTACCCCCACACAATGATGTTAGTAGGTTTGGCCTCCCGACGAATTGACAAGGCAGCAAATTCACTCACTAAGGTAATAGGATATGCCAAATTGCGGTAACGGACATGTCATGAACGAGAGTTCCAGAAGCCGTACTATAGAGAGGGTTGAGGAAGTCGTCTATACTAAGCAAAAAATAAAGCATTTCGATCGCAATGGCTCAGAATTCTGGCAAGAGACCAATGTTCCAGACCTAGTTGAGAAGGAGGTCAAGCTCGACAGCGTGGTATATGTGTGCGCTATCTGTGGCGAGACACAAACGGTCACGGAAGAGCTGACCGAGCCGTCCAACGTACCTTAGTTGTTTCTTTTCTCCGCGGCCAAGGTAATTGAAGCATTAGTGCTACCGGCACTCCGGAAGAAGCGCCCGCCCGCGTGCAGCAGTACATTGAACGTGGGTGCACCTGCCCGATGCTCTACCCGCTGGGTGAACCCTATCTGATGATGGATACCTTCGCGGTCAACTAGCGCGCTGCCGCCCCGGCGTTTATTCCAACACCCCCAACTCGCTGCCGACCTGTTTAAAGGCTGCCAGCGCGGCGTCCAGGTCGGCGCGCTGGTGAGCTGCCGAGAGCTGCACGCGGATGCGCACATCGTTAGGGCGCAGTTCCAGCAGCGGGATTTCTTGCAGCTGCAGGCCCGCACCGGGTTCAGGTTTCATAAGCGCTCGTAAGGTCTGCATATATCCCTACCGGTTAGTCAATCGCTCTCGCGAGAGCGCAAGTCTGTTTGCGCGGGTATCAAAGCCTGGTCGAGGTCGGCGATTATGTCGTCGGGATGCTCGCTGCTCACACTCAGGCGGACAAGATTGTCGGGCACCGCGGCCATTTCCCGATCATATCTTTCCCGGCTGGCGGCACATTACGTCCCAGACCGAAAGCTCCTTGTCGTCCGCACAGGTGCCGCCTTCGATTTTGGTAGCTGGAGGCGGCGCCTGTGCCCCTGACGGAGCCTACCGGGAAACTCATTGAGTCAAGCTCAGTGCCTGTTAAGCCGGCTTGCGCGCGATGCCGCGTACGGTCGGCCGCAACACCGGCGCTGCTTTGCGCATGCATTCTCTGGTCACCGCCTCGATGACGAAACCGGCGGCGAGAATGGCGCTGGTCGTGTGCCGGGCGAGATGGCAATTGCCGGCCACCCGCTTCCAGACTGGCTGCAGGCGGCGTTGCCATCTCAGCCGGCGGGGGCGCTCTTCGGCGGCGACATGTTCGAGAAAGACAAGACCACCGCCGGGTGTAAGCAACTGGTAGATTGCCGCCAGCGCTGCCGTCAGATCTGCTACCGAGCAGAGCACTAGCGTGGCGACGACGAAATCAAAGGATTCATCTGGCAAATCCAGCTTCTCTAGCGCGCGGTCAATGATGTCCACGCTGTTGGTGCGCCCGGATGCGGCCAGCTTTTTCGACAGTTTCCTGCGCATGTAGCGGTCGGGCTCAACCAGCACCAATCGCTCGATGGCGGGTGGGTAGTGAGTCAGGTTGGCGCCCGTGCCTGCACCCACTTCTATAATATCGCCGCGCACTCCGGCGAGCAGACTTGCCCGCCAGTCTTGCAGGCATGCCTGCTCGCTCCGGCGCGTAAAGCGGTCGTATATGGCGGCTCCCAACCACGACATCAGTGATTATTCCCGGCCCAATTTGACGGCAGTTCCGTACGCCAGCAACTCCGCTGCACCTTGCATCACAGCGGACGTGGTGAAGCGCACGCAGACAACCCCGTTAGCCCCTCTGGTTCTGGCGTCAGCAATCATTCTGTCTAGGGCCTGCTCGCGCGACTCGGCCAGCATTTTCGTGTATTCCTTGATTTCACCGCCCACCAGGTTTCTCAACCCGGCGAGGATATCCTTTCCGACGTGTCTCGCTCGAATCGTGTTTCCCTTGACCAACCCCAGAGTCTCTGTTATTTCTCTATCTGCGAATTCGTCTTGAGTCGTGATCAGCATGCCCACCTCCTATTTTTTTACTGTGGAAGAATAGTGGTCGTCCTCTGTGTTGCCCAGTCGGTCCTTGATGACCTTCGCCAGCAGAAAACCGATTCCGAGAATGGCCGCCAGCCCAATCACCCCAGCCGGGAATGCGGCAATTGACTCGGCGATGATAGCGGCAATCCAGGCGACGGCCACAATTGCCAGTAGAACGTATCCGATGTTTTCCATGTCTGAGTCTCCTGTCTCCCACTCACTGATCAGCACTGCCATTTCGGCGGGCCAGTGGCAAGGGTGAGAAAGCCGCTAATGCGCGCCCGTGGGTTCGCAGCCTTGAAAAAAGAAACCGTACATCTTTCACGTTTTCAGAATTATTGATGCCGCCTGCCTTCGTCTCACCTAGGATGTCCATTTGCATTACTATAATGCCAGAGGCAACGCAACACAACACGTCATAAGCCGTGAGTTCACGGCGCAACATAGAGCGCAGACATTATGTGGCTTGAGAATTTCGCGCTGTGCCGGAAGTTGCTCCCGTGCGCACCGCGCTGGCTTCACGCGCTGGTCAGTGCACGGTCGAGGTCAGCGATTATGTCGTCAAAGTGTTCGCCGCCCACGCTTAGCCGGATGAGGTGGTCGGGCACCTCCGCGAGCTCGCGTCCGGATTTGCCCTGCTGCTGATGGGTGGAAATGGCTGGAATGGTGGCGATGCTCTTGATGCGCCCTAAATCTGTGGCACGCCAGATGAGCTGCAGGCGGTCGAAGGTGGCCCGCGCCGCAGCTGCCCCGCCGCGCACGGTGAAGCCCATCAGGTGGCCGTATCGATTGAGCGGAGCGCCGCCTTCGAGCGCGCCATCGACCAGCCACATCTGCTGGGCTGCCAGCGCGTAATCGCGCATGCTTTCCAGCCCGGGGTATAAGGCAGTCTCGACCTGTGGATGGTTGCTGAGAAAGCGTGCCACCTGCATTGTGTTGCGACTGAAAAGATCCATTTTGCTGCGCAAGGTACGCAGGTCGTTCATGATCATTGTCGCGCTGAACGGGCTCAGCCCCGGGCCGTGGTCGCGGCCCGGGTGCAACTTCACGTATCGGGCGAAGTCCTCGCGCATTTCATCCGGGCCGATGCGGCTGGGCAAATCGTGGCGCGCAATCAACGCACCGGCAATCGCCATGCCGCTGCTGGTAATGGTCTTGCTGAGCGAATGCACCACTATATCCGCGCCGTAGCAGAGCGGACGCAGCAGCGCTGGGGTGGCGACGGTGCTGTCAACAATTAGCGGGCACCCGTGCTCATGCGCCTGCGCCGCCACTGCGGCGACATCCAGCATCGCCAGACCCGGGTTGCTGGGCAACTCGCCGTACAGGAAACGCGTGTTCTCGTCAATCTGACCGGCCCATTCCTCCAGATTGAGTGGATCACGCACCCAGCGAATCTCCACCCCGCGTTCTGCGCCATAGCGTTCCTCAAAGAGCGTGAAGGTACCGCCATAGCATTTGACGCTGGCGACGATGTTCATTGGCCGGCTGCCGGAAAGAAACGGATTGGTCGCCATGAAAACTGCTGCCATCCCTGAAGCGATTACGCAGGCGCTGGTCGCGCCTTCATAACCATAACCTTCCAGCAGCGCAAGAGTCTCCTCGAGGAAATGCTGCGTTGGGTTTGCGACACGGCTATACGCCCAGGCCGGCATCAGGTAGGCGAGGGCCGCCTCCATGTGGTTGCTGTTTTCAAAATGTTGCGCCGAGCTGAGGTACGTTGGTTCGATAATGCTGCCCTGATTGGCTAGCGCTGCCTCCATGCCGTATAGGCCGTGCACGGCGATTGTGTCGAATTTCATCGCGCGCATAGCAGCGCGGCGGGATTCCTCTGCGGATGTCAGCGCTTCGCCGCGCTGAATGTATTCCTGCACTCCGGGAGAGTATGTGTTTGTCATCTTCTCTTTCTCACAATGGACGGCGCATGTGCAGGCACAGTTTTAGCCGAGGACCGAGAAGCTGCTTTCGCGGTTCACCGCGCGCAGGCGCGAAAAGAAACCGAGGTCAAGCTCGAGTCCGGTGTAACGACCTTTCACTTTGACCGGGTCGCGATCATGGTCGTGACCGCGCTCGCACGCTTCAATGAGCGTTGCCAGCATGTGCGCGGCCGGCGCTGCGTTTTTAAACTGGTTGCCGCTGGTGCCGATGGCCATGTAGAAACCGGGCAGATCGGAGCGGTCATAGATGGGAATCCAGTCATCGCTCACATCATACAGGTCGGCTATACCCATTGTTTCATTAGGCACGCGCAAACCGGGGAAGCGCTTCGCCAGGCGATAGGTTTGCGCTTTCCAGCGCGCGTCGGTGACGTTCTCGTTGAAGTCGTCCGGGTCTTCAATCCACTCCAGTGGGTCGCAGGGCGGATCGCCGCTCCCCACCAGCAGCAGGTTGCCCACTTCCGGGCGGAAATAAATGCCGTTGTCGTTGTCCGAGGTCGGACAGCCCGCGTGCTCAAAATTCACTCCCTCCGGCGCGGGTACATAATGAACCTCGTGCCTGAGCGCGCGGGTTTTCACGTTCATTCCAGTTTCCACGCCAGCCATGCGATTGATGACGAATGAATGCGGACCAGCCACATTGACGACAATGTCCGCATCGATTTCCTCGCCGCCACGCAGCGTGACGCCCAGTGCCTTTTCGGCATTGCGGCGCACGGCGGTGACCGCACGCCTTAGCAGGAATACCGCGCCATGGGCCTCGGCCGCTGCGCACATGTTTCGCGTGGCCAGCTGCGGGTCGTTGACGTAACCCTCGCCGGGATTGAATATCGCTCCGGGAACCTGTGCGCCGGGCTCATCCCAGAATGAATCGGCATCAGGCAGCGTGGGCGGCCAGAAGGAAGCGGTGTCGAAGAAGGGGTATTTCGCACGTAGTTCCTCCAGCGTTAATCGCTGGTATTCGATTCCGATTTCGTCGTAGATGGGCAGCACCTTTTTCCAGTGCTCATCGGGCGCCTTAAGCTGCGTCATGCCGCACTCGATGTAGCGCGCTAACTCGGAAGGCTTGCCGTCGGCGACGTAGTTTTCCCAGTCTCTCCAGTAGAAGACGCCTTCATAGGCGAGCGCCACTCCCTGAAAGGTGGAATAACAGGTGCGCACAATAGCGCACGAATTGGCCGTGGAGCCGCACCCGACTGCGGCGTTGCGGTCCACGCAGGTGACGCGACAGCCTTTTTTCTGCAACTCAAATGCGATGGCGCATCCGATTATGCCCGCGCCGATGACGACTGCTCTCTTATCTTTCATGGAGTGGATCGGTTCAGTTGTCGCGCTGCCCTTCGGTTTGAATTTTGTTCCACGCGCTTTTTATCAGCAGTGCGTCCTCTTCCATTATCGGGCTTTCGCACAACAAACGCCCCGCACAAGCGTTGTCGGCAAGCGCCCGCAGAAAGTCGCGATAGCGCAGGTCGGCATCTTCGAAAGGTAGGTGCCTTTTCTCGCCTTTCGGGCCGTAATCAATGCCGGAAATATGAATGTGCAATTGGCGCAACGCCTGCTCTCCCAGCGCCGTACCGATTGACTTGATAACCGCGTCAAATTCCGCATATGTGTTGACGCTTCCGTCGCCGGGGCGGGCGTGCAGGTGGGCAATGTCGATGCACGGAGCCACGCCGGGGATTTCCTGTGCAAGTTGCAGCGTGTCTTCCAGAGAACCGAGCATAGCGCTTTTGCCCATAGTTTCCGGACGTAAGGTGACCGGGTTCCCGGCGGCGCGCAATTCCTGTACGCAGGCGCGCAGTCGCTGTAGAGCCAGTGGCAGCACGTCCGCCGCCGGGCTGCCGAAATACGAGCCGGGATGAAAGATTATGTCGGTGGCACCAGCGAGGTTGCCGTAGTGGGCCGCGTCCATCAGGCGCTTGCGACTTTTGGGCCACTCATCGTCTTTCGCGTTCAGGTTTATGAAATAAGGCGCGTGCACGCTGAGCGCCACCCGGTGTTCGGCCGCGGCCATGTTGATTTTCTCGCAGGTGGTCTCTTTCACCCGCACCGAGTGCACCCAGCCGAGCTCCAATGTGCTTAGGCCGAGGTCGGCGCTGTGTGCAACCGCGCCTGCCGAGCCGCCCGGCTTCTTTGGGGTGGAAATAGGAGAGCCCACCGTGCCAAATTGGAAATCTGATTCGGTCATGTTCGCTCCATGATGGGGATTATAAACAAGCCGGTGTTTAGCGGGGCCGTGAAATTTGATTGTTGTGGACGCAGGCACATGCGGTCAGGCTCCTCCCGCTGCTGCGTTCGACCAATTTGCCGTGATAAGCGCGGTGTTCGCCCAGCACCTCCCAGTCGCTGAGCACATAAGCGGGCGGCCCTCCGGCCGGCATCCACTCGCCGTTGTATTTGCGCGCAAGGTGCAGGTGTGTGCCCGTGGTCTCCAGTCCACCATCGCAGGAGGGTTGGCCCAGCCGTTCCCCGACCTGCACGCGCTGGCCAACGCGCAGTTTGAATCGGTCCGTATGCAAATGCACGTACACGAGTGTCCATCCGGCTAGTTCGGTCTCAGCTTCGCCAATGGTGTGGGCCAGCAGACCGATGTCGCTGCGGGTGATGATTCCGTCAGCGGGCGCGACCACCCAGTCGTCGCTTTCCACGCAACCCGAAGTGGGCAGCTGCGGGGCGAAGTCGATGGCAGCCCACGGGGCGGAATCGCGCCAGCCGTTATGTGGGCCGCCAGTGAAGTTCCAGATCACTCCCGGCTCGAAAGGCAGCTCCAGCGCGGGCTGGGTCAGACCCGGCTCGATTATCGCAACCTTGTAGTCAAACGGGTCCCCGAAAAGCTGCCGATATGTGGCGGCAAAACCGTCGGGCGCAACTATCTCTTCAAAAAGCGCTGCCGAATAAAGCTGCGCGAAAAACGCGTAAACAGCTACCGTGCCGGCGTTCAGACGCGGGTCGAGCGGATAGGTTTCGCCGTTCGCGAGCGTCAGTTCTGAAAGATGGCCGTGCCGCCAGCCGTAGTAGCCCGCGTTGAGCTGTTCGGCCGCCCACATAAGCTGATTCGGCAGTTTGGCAAATTTCCACTTCTGCACGTTCAGCGGATACTTAGCTATGTCCTCAGATTCGGTGTCGCCGGTGACAAGGCCGCTTTGATATTCTATTAACGCCAGCAGCAGGCGCGGGTTGACCGAGTACGCCGTGGCGGCGTCCTGCACCACCTTCCAACCGGGGGCGAGAGCGTCATTGCCGGCCATGACACGTGCTAGCCATCCGCCTTCATAGGCTTTCACCGTCCCGCGCAGGTCGAGGTCACGCTGCCCGGGTCCGTACACCAGTTCGCTGTCGGGGATTATCAGGAACGAGGGTGGGGTCTCGCTCATGTCAACGTCTGGAATGGTGACGGCCGTGCCCGTTGCCAGAAAACCGACTTCCGGAAGGTCGAGGTTGGTGCGGCGAATGAGGTCGGCACCAACCTGAAAGCGGCGCGCCAGGACCGGCAGCCTGTCTCCGCTGCGTGCATAGTGCGTGGAAAGAACCTGCGGGTGATATGGCTCGAGCGTAGACGTTGCTGCCAGGGTCGGTATTTTAGGTGTTTGCGTTGGAATGGGCGTTGGCTCGCTGGCGCTGAGCACGGGCGACTGCGCGGTGATGTTCACCACCGGCGGTAACAGGGTGGGTGTAGACAGCGGAGCCGGCGTACCGGTCGGCACGCACGCCGACGCCAGCGTGGCTAAAAATGCCGCAAAGACATGAACGATCTGGAGCTTCATGGATATAGTAGAACAGGCATTATACGCGATGGCGTCCGCTCCGGAAGGTTGGGGTTGTGAGCGTCCGTGCGTTGTGATATTGTTCGCGGCTGATGAGAGTGACGGCACTCTGCATACCAGAATTCCGGCTGTGGGCGGGGATGTATGTGCTTCGCTCTGTGGCCTGTGTGGCGATGGGATGTCTTCCGCTGGGAACAGTCGCTGCCGGTGAACCTGACCCCGACCATCGCTTTGGGGCGGTTGAAGCGTATCAGCGACCACAAGCCGCTGTGGAGCTGGGCGTGGGCTGGGATCGGCTAATCATCGAGTGGTTCCGCGTGCAGCCGCTAGGGCCGCAGCACTGGCTGCCAGTCTTCCCACACGGTCTGCATAGCCGCACCGCACCCGACAATCGCACTTACACTAACCACATCACTCATCCCCTATCGCAAGACGATTGGGCGGCCAGCGCCCGGGCGGGCGGCCGGGAGGTCGCCGCGCTCCTGATGGGAACACCGGGATGGGCGACAGAGGGCGTTCCGGTGCGCGGGGTGCCGTCCGGGCTATACCTTCCGGTGCAGCATCCTGAGAACCACTGGGCGAATTTCGTGCGGCGCATGGTGGGCGAGCATGGCGGGCACATCAAGCACTGGATAATATGGAATGAACCCGACATCGGGCCCGACCACCCGGGCGCGCAGTTTGATGGCGCGGTGGAGGACTATTACCGGCTGGTTAAAGTGGCCGCTCTGGCAGCACGGGAAGTCGATCCGGAGGCGGTGATACACCTTGGCGCGCTCACTTTCTGGCATGACGTGGTCTATGGGCGCGAGCCATATTTGCGGCGGTTGTTGCAGGTCGCTATGCAGGATGAAAACGCCGCAGAGCACGGTTATTTCTTTGATGTGGCTACCGTGCACGTCTATTTCAATGCAGAGAGCGTGCACACCATCATCACACGGCAGCACGAAATCCTGCGCGAGTTCGGGCTGCAGAAACCGGTGTGGATGAACGAGACCAACGCTGCTCCGATGGATGACCCATTCCACCCGTGGAACGACCCGCTCGTTGCGGTGACGCTGCGGCAACAGGCGTCGTTTGTCATTCAATCCACAGCACTTGCGTTCGCGGCCGGGGCCGAGCGTATGGCGGTATACAAACTGTTCGACCACGTTGCCCCGGTGCACGGCTTAGAATCCTACGGATTGATTCGCAGCGATGGCTCGCTGCGCCCGGCGGCGACGGCCTATCGAGTGGCCGTCGAGCAGTTGTCCGGTTTCCGGAGCGTGCGGCACGTTGCCCGTCCGACGCACCATCTGGTGACTTTTGTGGGCGTATCCGCTGTTACGCACGTTGTCTGGGCGCGGGAGGCTGAGCCAGTGACTGTGCGCGTGGCCGCGAATCCTGGTACTGCGGACGCAATCTTGGTGGACCAGCGTGGCACGGTGACGCACCTCGTGCCGAAGGACGGTGAGTACCGCTTTGTATTGCCCGCAGCGCACTGTTTAGAAGATGGCGGAGAATGCGTCATCGGGGGTGAGCCACAGATGCTGGTAGAGCACCTGAAATGCGATCCGGCACGGCTGGAACATCAGCGCAAGTGCGTGCTCTGGCTGGCTGCCGGGGCAGGGCGCGCGGGATGACTACTTGACGTAATCTCCCGGACAACGTATAATGAATTAGGGTGGCCTAAAAATATTTTTAGACGAATATTAATGAGAGTGACATCATGCCCAATCCGCTGCTAGCGCTGGCGTGGGCCGGGCTGACCACAGTGCTGACGTTGCTTATTTTTCGACCGGAAAATGGTCTCTTCTGGCGCTGGAAGCGCACCCGCCAACTGACTGAACGCGTGCTCAGCGAGGATGCGCTGAAGCACCTGCACAAATGCGAGCTGCGCGATGACCGCGCCACGCTGGTTAGTATCACCGGGGCGCTCGGCATCAGTGGCAACCGGGCGGCCGCTCTGCTGGCGAAGATGGCTGACCACCGCCTGCTGCGTGTAGATGGCGATGCATTCGAGCTCACGGCGCGCGGGCGCGATTCCGCACTGCACATTCTGCGTGCCCATCGGTTGTGGGAACGTTATCTGGCGGAGGAAACCGGATATGTTGAAGCGGAGTGGCACGACCGCGCCGAGCGGCGTGAGCATCGTATTTCTACCAACGAGGCTGACAATCTCTCCGCGCTGCTGGGTAATCCCACTCACGACCCGCATGGCGACCCCATTCCCAGCGCCAGCGGCGCGCTCGTCTATCATGGCGGGCAGCCGCTCTCCAATCAGATCGTCGGGCAGCGCTTGCGTGTGGTGCATCTGGAGGACGAGCCAGAGGCGGTGTACGCGCAACTGGTCGCTCTCGGTCTGCATCCAGGTGTGGAGTTGCAACTGCTGGAGAGCGGGCCGACCCGCATCCGCCTGTGGGCCGCCGGGGATGAACATGTAATCGCACCGGTGTTGGCCACGAATATCTCTGTGCTGCCGGTCGCGCCAGAACAGGCGGACATGCATGGTGGCCAGCCGCTGGCACACCTGTACCACGGCCAGAGCGGACGCGTGCTCGGAATATCACGCAAATGCCGCGGATTGGAGCGGCGGCGCCTGCTGGATTTGGGCGTGTTGCCCGGCACAGTTATAACTGCTGAAATGCGTAGCCCGAGCGGGGATCCGACTGCCTACCGCATACGTGATGCGGTTATCGGCCTACGTTCAGAGCAGGCGCACATGATAGATGTGGCCCCCATCTGATTTCAATAGCGAGGATTCAAAGAGGAATGACCTTTGAGATTGAAACCCCAAACGCCGAGGCCTGTGCCAATTGCCCGGCACACAACGCCAACCACTTGCTCAAGCTGGGAGTGGATATGGAGGACTGGGACTTCGTCGTGGCGCTGGCCGGAAACCCGAATACCGGCAAGAGCACGGTGTTCAATGCGCTCACTGGGCTGCGGCAGCACACCGGCAACTGGCCCGGCAAAACTGTCACGCGCGCGGAAGGCGGTTTTGATTTTGACGGGCAGCGCTTCAAATTAGTCGACCTTCCCGGTACGTACTCTCTCCTTTCCACCACTCTGGATGAGGAGATCGCTCGCGATTTCATCCTTTTTGGGCGTCCGGATGTGACCGTGGTGGTTGTGGACGCCACCCGCCTTGAGCGCAACCTTAATCTGGTGCTGCAGGTGCTGGAAATCACAGACCGCGCGATTGTCTGCCTGAATCTGATGGACGAAGCTCGCCGACACGGGCTGCAGGTAGATGAGCGCCGGCTGGCGCGGGACCTCGGCATTCCGGTGGTTCCTACCGCCGCGCGCTATGGCGAGGGGTTATCAGATTTGCTACCCGCCATCAGCCAGGTTGCATCCGGGCAGCTGCGCTGTTGCCCACATCGCGTGCGTAGCCAGTCATCTGATCTGAGCGGCGCCGTGCGGCAACTCACCGCGCAGATTGAAGCAGTCTTCCCGGGGTTGCCAAACGCGCGCTGGGTGGCGCTGCGCCTGTTAGACGGCGACGGGTGTGTCGCCACGGCATTGCGCAAAGGCGAGCTGGGAGCGCTGGCATGACGATGGGGCGGGAATGGAGAAAGCGATGAGCGAGAATAACCTGGAAGCGGTACTGGCAAACGCCGAGACGCTGCGTTGGCAGGTGGGTTCCGATTTCCACGAGAGACTAGTGGAGGCCATATACGCTGACGCGGCGCGTATTGCCGACCGCGCCGTCACGCGCCCGCAGCAGCGTCCGCGTTTCGACCTGGACCGCACCCTCGACCGATTGGTGACCAGTCGCGCCTTCGGGTTCCCGCTGATGCTGCTGATGCTGACAGTGGTCTTCTGGGTGACCATTGCCGGTGCGAACGTGCCTTCCAGCATGTTGGCCACGCTGTTGCTGGACAAGCTGCATCCGCTGCTGAAGACTGGCGTGGCATCCATCGGCGTGCCCTGGTGGCTAGATGGATTCCTGATTGACGGCGTTTATCTTGCTATGGGATGGGTGATGAGCGTGATGCTGCCGCCTATGGCGATCTTTTTCCCACTGTTCACGCTGCTGGAAGATTTCGGCTATTTGCCGCGCGTGGCCTTCAACCTCGACAACATTTTTCGCAAATCCGGCGCGCATGGCAAGCAGGCGCTCAGCATGGCCATGGGGTGGGGATGCAACGCTGCCGGGGTTATCGCAGCGCGAATTATCGACAGTCCGCGCGAACGCCTGATTGCGATTATCACCAACAACTTTGCACTGTGCAACGGGCGCTGGCCGACGCAGATTCTGGTGGCCACGGTGTTTGTAGGCACGTTGGTCCCGGCGCATCTGGGCGGGCTAATCTCCGCGCTGGCGGTTGTGGCCATCGCCGTGTTGGGCGTCGGGTTAACGTTTGCGGTATCGTGGGGGCTTTCACGCACCGTGCTCAAAGGGGAGGTTTCCACCTTCAGCTTGGAATTGCCGCCCTATCGCCCGCCGCGCATCTGGCAGACCATCTACACATCTATCATCGACCGCACGATGTTTGTGCTCTGGCGCGCGATTCTGTGGGCCGCGCCGGCCGGCGCGCTCATCTGGATCAGTTCCAATTGGTTTATCGGTGAACTGAGTCTGGCGGAACATCTTGTCACCGTGCTTGATCCGTTCGGGCTGCTGCTGGGGTTAAACGGCGTGATTCTAATGGCCTATATTCTGGCCATTCCGGCGAACGAAATCGTCATCCCCACGATTCTGATGTTGACGGTGCTCTCGGCGCGCATGGCTTCTGTGGGCGCAGGTGCCGGGGTGATGTTCGAACTCGACTCGTTCGGCGGCACGCTGGCGGTGTTCAACGAGGGCGGATGGACGCTGCTGACGGCGATAAACCTGATGCTCTTCAGCCTGATTCATAACCCATGCAGCACCACCATCCACACCATCTACAAAGAGACCGGCAGCGCGAAGTGGACCCTGGTCTCGGCGCTGCTGCCGGTTGCCATGGGGCTGGCGGCAACTTTTCTCGTCGCGCAGTTGTGGCGGCTGTTCGGCGGCGAGGGCTAGGGCGCTCGCAGGTCGGCGCGGCTCATTCTCCCATCACCTGCGCCACCAGTTCACGCTGGCGCGGACGATTGTCGAAATCGACGAAGATAATTTGCTGCCATGTTCCCAGCGTTAATTCCCCCGACACAAAAGGCACGTTGAGCGAGGGGCCGAGCAGCGCGGCGCGCGCGTGGGCGTGGCCGTTGCCGTCTCCCCAGCGGGCGTTGTGGGCGTAGTCACGTGCCGGGTCGGCAATCTCATCGAATAGCTGCCGTAAATCTTGCAGGCAACCGTCCTCGAATTCAATCGTGGTGAGAGCGGAGGTGGAGGAGGGGCAAAAAACCGTCACTGTTCCGTTCTGCAGGCCGGTGTCGCGCACCAACTGCGCCACGCGGTTGGTGATGTCGTGCGCGTCTGTGTGGCCCTGCGTGTGCAGGTTGATGGTGTCGGTGGTTACGCTCATTGGCGGCACTCTCGAATAAAGCGCAGTTTATCATAAGTGCGCGTTCTCTACCGGGCCTTGCTGATATTGTCGGCACGCTCTAGAATGGAGGACAGGTCTTTATGGGAAACTTTTTCATGTCGGCTGATATTCTTCCCGAATCGGCGCTCGCTCTGCAATGCCCTCGGATGGGCGCGTGAACATGGCCGAGCAGCCGGAACCTCCCGCACCGGAGGAGAGGCAAAAAGAAGATGCGGCCTGTGCGCGCGCGATTAACACGCACGTCTCGGAGCGCAAAGGAATCGTCAATGTGCAGCTGCATCCGGACCGTGCTGCGTTCTCCATTGATTACGATCCGGCCGTAATCACGACACCGGCGGTAGAGCGCGTCGTGGAGCAGCTGGCGGAGACCGTACAGCAGCGCTTTGAGACCTGCACCATGCGCCTGGGTCCGCACGGTGGCCGCGCTTGCGAGGCGTGCGCCGCTGCGTTGGAACGCGAGGTTGGTCGCCTCACCGGAGTGCGGCGCGTCACCGCAAGTTATCTTGGCGGAGCCATGAGCATCACCTACGACCATGCGCAAACCACTCCGGCGCAGTTGCTGCGGCAGGTGCGCCGGCTCGGGGCGCCGGCGCGGCCCTCCGGGCTGACCCAGGCGCAGCGTCCATCCGTCAGGCCCGCTCGAAAGTCGGCGTTTCCGGGGCTGCGCGGCTGGCTTGACCAAGGCCGCTTGGCGATTGTACTCACTGCTATCACGTTTATCAGCATGATGCTGGCGCGCTTTGCTGCCTCCGGGAAGTTTGCAACTGCGCTTTTCGCTGTGGCCTACGTCTCCGGGAGCGCTTTTGGGTTACGGGCCGGCCTCCAGTCCCTGCGCCAGCGGGCCATCGACATCGATTTACTCATGGTGCTGGCTGCTGGTGGTGCGGCCGTTGTGGGCGCGCCGTTTGAGGGCGCCATGCTCCTATTTCTTTTTTCCGTCTCTAACGTGTTGCAGGCTTACGCCATGGACCGCACGCGCAATGCCATCCGCGCGCTGATGAAACTACGTCCGGATCAGGCCATTGTGCGCCGCGATGGTAAAACGGTTGTGCTTCCAATAGGGCAGATTCTCATCGGAGACCGCATCGTGGTGCGCCCTGGAGACCGCATTGCGCTGGATGGAGAGGTCTTGGAGGGAGAGAGCGGCGTCGATCAGGCCTCCCTGACGGGCGAATCTTTGCCGGTGGCCAAAGCGCCGGGGGACCCGGTTTTCGCCGGCACCATCAACCAGCATGGCAGCTTGGAGGTAAGCGTCACCCGGTTGGCGCGCGATTCGACCATCGCCCGGTTAATAAAGCTGGTGGAGGAAGCGCAGAGCAAGAAGGCGCCAACGCAGCGCTTCATCGACCGGGCGGAACAATATTACGCTGCCGGCGTGATTGGCTTCACGCTGCTCGCGATCGCCGTGCCCATACTGCTGCTAGGCGAGGCATTTCAGCCCGCTTTTTACCGCGCAATGACCCTGATGGTGGCTGCCTCGCCCTGCGCGCTGGTAATTAGCACCCCGGCGGCGGTGCTTTCGGCTATCGGGAACGGCGCGCGCCGGGGTATCCTCTTCAAGGGCGGCGTGTACATGGAGAAGGCTGCCGGCATTCGCGTGGTGGCATTCGATAAAACGGGCACACTCACATACGGAAGACCACAAGCGACTGACGTGGTAGCCGTCCCAGCGACTGACGGCGATGATGCTCTCAGCGAACGTGAATTGCTGGCCATCGCCGCCTCCGCGGAGGCGCGCTCTGAGCATCCACTGGCCGAAGCCATCGTGCGCGCGGCTGCGGAACAGCAGGTGGCGATTTCCACTGCCATTGATTTTCGCGCCGAAGTCGGCCGTGGGGTGCGTGCGCGCGTCGGCACGGATGAAATCCGCTTGGGTAATCTGCGCTACTTTGAGGGGTTTTCCGGCGCGGGGTTGGATTGGGCCGGCAGCCAGGCCAAACGTCTGCAGCAAGAGGGAAAAACCGCGGTGACCGTGGCGCGCGTGTTGCCCGGAGGTGAGCAGGTGCGCGTGCTGGGCGTGATTGGCGTCGCGGATGTGCTCCGCGAGGACGCCAGCGAGGTTGTGCGGCGCTTGAAAGCTCAGGGAGTGGAGAAGGTGGTCATGCTGACTGGTGACGACCGGCGCGTGGCGCACGCCATCGCCGGGCAAGCTGGCGTGGACGAGTATTTTGCTGAGATGCTTCCGGAGGACAAAGTGCGTGCACTAAAGCAAATCCGAGAGCAGTTCGGCACAGTGGCCATGGTCGGGGACGGCGTCAACGATGCTCCCGCGCTGGCTTCGGCCTCTATCGGTATTGCCATGGGCGCGGCCGGCACCGACGTTGCTCTGGAGACTGCCGATGTGGTTTTGATGTCCGATGATTTGAAACGCATCCCCTACCTGATTGCGCTTAGCCGCAAGACGCGCAAGACGCTCATTGCCAACATAAGCTTCGCGCTCGCGATGATAGCCGTGCTCATTGCCGGCATTCTGGCGATAAACCTGCCGCTTCCCCTCAGCGTGCTTGGGCATGAGGGCGGGACGGTTCTGGTCTCGTTGAACGGCCTGCGCCTGCTGGCCTTTCGTGGAGGCGCAGATTGACCGCAGGCGCCCCAGATGAGGCCAGTGCGATAGTCGGCGCTGCAATCGCGCGGGCAGGCACATTACAGCTTTCACTGTTGAGATTGGAGAAATGACGAGAGTCACGTTATCCTGCATGATTTGACTTGTGTCTCCATCGACAATCCCTGCGATGCTTGACGGAACCTAGTATAATAAGTATGGAGGAACTCGAAGCATGGCCGACAAGGAAAGCAGCACTGAACGCCAGCGGTTTCAAGAGTTCATTCCCGATCAGGCGTTGGAGCATGCGCGGACGGCATGTGTCGAAATGTGCAGGAGTATCGAAGGATTGTTGCCGCCCGAATTTGTAGCGCATCAGCGGGTAGCTCGCAAGGAAATGCTGCTGGCTGTTCGCAGCATGATTGACGCCAGTCTGGAACGAATCGAAACGGAGCAGGCGGCAGAATAGACGCCGTCAGGGCTGCCTGACGGGATTATTTATCCCCTCGCCCGGAAAGGATCATCCAGGCCAGGGGCAGTAAAGCGCCTATTAGCAGGGTTCTCCCGAGCAGAACCTCTCCGCCAGAGTAAAGTTGAGCGCCTCCCGAAAGAAGCACAGCGAAAATCAACGCTCCTGCCAGCCGGCGCACAGAAAGTTCAAGTCTTCCCACTTGGTCGGCGACCTGCGGAATGCGCACCGCCAGGTCGCCCTGCTGCATCTTGGTGAGTACCACATCTATGCGCCTTGGCGTTTCGACGAGCGCACGCACAAAAGCCCCTAGTTCATCTTTCCAGAATTCCCAGTTCGAAGTAGCCTCCGCAGCGACCAATTTCTGCGCGAACGGTGCGATGCTCTCCCAGAAGTTGAATTCGGGATGCAGGCCGGTGCATATACCTGACAGAATCGCGACCGTCCTGCCCAGCAGGATCAAGTCCTGGGGAACCTGAAAGGGCATCGAGAAAACCACTTCGCGAAACTCGCTTGCGAATTCTCGCATCTCTTCTATGCTGATCCCTCGCAGCTCGCTCATGCTCCTGCCCCAGAAACGGTCCAGCGCCATGGCCTCGGCTCGCTCCAGAAGCGCCAGGTCTGCCTGTGGCAGCAACACCCCTAGCAGCTGGTAGGATTTCACCAATCGCTCCGGATTTTTTGTGCCCAGCGCAATGGCAAGTTCCCGCAATCCGGCGCGCAAGTCGGGCGACACGTTTCCCGCCATGCCAAAATCCACAAAAGTGAGCATCCACTTGTCTCCTGCTGTCGGGGGCGAGATGAACAAGTTGCCGGGGTGCGGGTCGGCGTGAAAGAAACCATCCTCGAATATCTGAAGCAGGTAGACTTCGAACAGGCGCGCGGCGACCTCATCGCGTTCGACGCCGGCCGCGGTTATGGCCTCGTAATCTGTGATTTTGATCGCGTACACGTCCTCTAAAGTGAGCACGCGCTTGGTCGTGTGCGTCCAGGCCACTGCCGGCACGCGCACACCGGGCCTGCCATGAAAATTGGCGGCGAAGGTCTCGGCATTGTGCCCTTCGGCCAAATAGTCAATCTCACCGTAAATTATGCGGGTGAATTCGGCCAACAGTGAGGGCACGTCAGCGCGCCGGCGGATGGGCCGG
The DNA here is from genome assembly GCA_036011785.1 of Anaerolineales bacterium. Lineage (GTDB taxonomy): Bacteria > Chloroflexota > Anaerolineae > Anaerolineales > UBA11657 > CAJWGI01. The sequence goes on from DASCOB010000158.1 coordinate 27,585, forward strand.
TAGCGCTGCAGCCAGCCGCCCACGGTACGGAGTGCTGCTAGGTCGGTGGCAATGACGGCCTCTATATCGGGGCGCTGCACCTTCACGACTACATCCTTGATCTGGCCTTGTTCGCTCAGCGCATCGCCCTCCGCCAACGTGGCTCGGTGAACTTGACCCAGCGAGGCAGCCGCAAGCGGAGTCTCATCGAACGACGCGAATCTCTCTGATAGCGGAGCGCCTAGTTCAGCTTCCGCCAGGCGGCGAATGTCGGCAAAGTCCTCTGGCGGTACCTCATCTTGCAGTGCGGTCAATTCAGATGTGATTTCGTCGGGCAGCATGTCCACGCGGGAGGAGAGGAATTGACCCACCTTAATAAGCACGCCGCCCATCTGTATGGAAAGGGCGCGGAAATCAGCGGCAATCCGCCGCAGGCGACTGGGCCGTGTGCGCCTTACCCAGCCGCGCAAACCAATCCGGGCCAACATCAAATCCCATAGAATAAGACTGACGGTAACCCGAAAGAAGAAAAGCACGATGCGGCGGTAACGAGTTCGGAGCATGGCAAGCGGATTATAACAACCCCGCCGACGCCGTGCACGACTTGCTCGCATCAGCAGTCCGTGAGACAATTGCGCGTGGGAGTGCACAGAGCAGCGCATGAACGACGCCACCGAGCCAGCAGCGGCCAGTGTCAAGCCGCCAACCCCATCCCCTGAAACAATTACCTTTAAGCGCAGTCATTTCTACATTGCGCTCGCGCCGATGATGTTCGTCTGCGGGTTAGCTGCTGGTTACTTAATCTGGGGGCGGGCGCAGGCGGCTTCCGGTGACGCGGGAGCACTGCCTGGGGGTGAGGAGAGTGGCCCAGCGCGGGCCGTGCCGGCGCCGGCGCCGGAGCAACAGCGCGTTGCGGTGAGCGCTGACGATGACCCCTCTCTTGGCCCGCAGAACGCGCCCATCACCATCGTCGAATTCAGTGATTTTGAGTGCCCGTACTGTGTGCGCTTCAGCCGGGACACACTGGTGCCGCTGCTGGAGACCTATCCGCAACAGATTCGCTTTGTCTATCGTGATTTTCCACTGGTGAATATCCACCCTAACGCGCGGCCCGCAGCGGAGGCGGCACAGTGTGCTTTTGCGCAGGGAAGATTTTGGGAGTTCCATAACGGCATTTTCCAGAATCAGTCGCGGATGGGAGAGGCGCTCTATCTGGAACTGGCGGCGGAGTTGGGCCTGGATCAGGCGGAGTTTGAGCAGTGCGTCAATTCAAGGCGGTTTGCAGATGAGGTCGCTGCGGATATGAACGCAGCGCGCGAACTGGGAATAACCGGCACGCCAACTTTCTTCATTAATGGCCGACCGCTGGTCGGCTCGCAGCCGCTGCAGGCTTTTGTGGCCATTATCGAAGTGGAACTAAGCGCACAATAATAAAGCGGTTAGGAAGCCTTTGTTTTGATTTCACCACAAAGACACAAAGGGTTCACAGGGTTCACCCACTTGCATCTGCGTTCAACTTTTGTTCTCAGTGTATTTGTGGTGGATCTATCTGTTCAACGTTTACAGAGGTGATTGATGCTCACCCTGACAGAAAAACTGCTATTTCCTACAATCGTACTGTTGTCATTGGCGCTCAGCTATCGTAACTTCCGTCTGGTTTTTGAGATAGTGCGCCGCGGCCAACCGGACTTGGCGTTGGATGCTTTGCCGCAGCGAATGTGGCGTGCGCTGGATGTGTTCCTTTCGCAGCGGACGGTGTTGCGCGCCCGCCCGGGCACAAGCCTGTTGCACGTTTTCGTGGCTTGGGGTTTCACCTATTATTTTTTGGTCAACCTTGGGGATGTGCTCGAGGGGTTTATCCCCCATTTTCGTTTTCTGGGCGAGGGTCCGCTGGGAGGGCCTTATCGCTTGGGCGCAGACCTGCTGAGTGTGGCGGTGCTTGTGGGCGTGGTTTATTTTTTGCTACGGCGTTTTGGAACGCGGGCGCCCCAGTTGACCATCGCGGAAAACGTGAAATTGCATCCCAAAGCGGTCGCCGGGCTGCGGCAAGATTCACTGATTGTGGGTGTGTTCATCTTGCTGCATGTGGGATTTCGCTTTATTGGCGCGAGCACGCTGATTGCAGCGCACGGCGCGGATGGCTGGCAGCCGTTTGGCTCGCTGGCTGCTGTACTGTGGACTGAGCTATCACCGGCCGGATTGGTGGCGCTGGAGCATGCTGCGTGGTGGATGGCGCTGGGTCTGATTCTGCTCTTTATGCCATATTTCCCTTTTAGCAAGCACCTGCATCTGATCATCGCGCCGATTAATTATCTGACGCGGCCGCGACGCGAGGCGCTGGGAGCACTGGCACCGATGGATTTCGATGATCCCAAAATGGATGAGTTCGGCGTGCAAAGGCTGGAGCAGCTCGGTCAGACGCAGTTGCTGGATGCATTTGCCTGTATCATGTGCAACCGCTGCCAGGATGTTTGTCCAGCTTATGTGACCGGTAAAGAGCTTTCGCCATCAGCGCTGGAGGTCAACAAGCGATACATGCTTAATAGCGACATGGCGGCGCTGGCGAGTGGAGCGGCATCTGCGCCGCTGGTCGGGAACGCAATTAGCGAATCGGCGCTGTGGGCGTGCACCACTTGTGGCGCGTGTGTGGAGATTTGCCCGGTGGGGAATGAGCCGATGTTCGACATTGTGGGGATGCGCCGCTATCAGGTGTTGACTGCGGGTGAGTTCCCCGGCCAGCTGCAAAATGCCTTCAACGGCATGGAACGGCAGGGTAACCCGTGGCAGATGAGCGAAGACCGTATGGCCTGGGCTGCCGGTTTGGATGTGCCCACTGTGGAGGATAACCCGGACTTTGAGTATCTGTACTGGGTGGGTTGCGCCGCCAGTTATGAGCCGCGCGCGAAGGAAGTGGCGCGCGCGTTCGTCAAAATCATGAATGTGGCCGGCGTCAATTACGCGGTCTTGGGTGATCAGGAAAGTTGCACTGGCGATACCGCGCGCCGTGCCGGCCACGAATATCTCTTCTTCGAAATGGCTGTGGCCAATATCGAGACTTTGAACGGCGTCGGCGCGCGCCGGATTGTGGCGACCTGCCCGCACTGCCTGCATTCGCTGGGTGTGGAGTACGCGCAGTTTGGCACGCAATTCGACGTGATTCACCACACCACGCTGATAAATGACCTGATTGGTGCGAGCAGATTGAAACAGAACGGCGCGGATGGTGGAACTCAGCGCGTGACCTTCCACGACCCGTGTTATCTGGGGCGACACAATGGCGTGTTCGCCGATCCGCGTGACGCGCTGGGCGCTGGCAAAGTTGAGTTGCTGGAGATGGCGCGGTCGCGCGAGAACTCCTTCTGCTGCGGTGCGGGCGGCGGTCAGATGTGGAAAGAGGAGGAGCCCGGAGACATCGGAGTGAACGCTTCCAGATTCGAAGAGGCTGCCGGTACGGGGGCGGACACGCTAGCTGTGGGTTGTCCTTTCTGCCTGGTTATGATGACCGACGCCAGCCGAGCCGCTAGCGAGAGTTTGCGCGTGCGCGATGTGGCTGAAATCGTGGCTGACTCCCTCACGTGATGTGAACTCCAACCTATGGTGAAACAACCCCTTGAGCAGCGGCGCCGTTTTCTAGCGCTTCTGTTGCTCGTGTTCGCTGCATGGGCGCTGCGGGCCCATCGGCTTGGTGCACAGGAATTGCGCGGCGATGAGGCCGGTTCGTGGAATTATGTTGTACACGCCCCTGGGCCAATTGCACTGGTGGAACGCATCATTCGCGAGGGCGATCCGCATCCCCCGCTACATTACTGGGTGCTCCACGGGTGGGTCCGTATTTTCGGCGATAGCGAATGGATGTTGCGTGCGCCGTCGGCGCTTTTGAGCCTGCTTCTGGTAGTGTTGCTATATCAGTTCGGCGCACGCGCTGCGTCGCCTGACATCGGCCTGAGCGCAGCGGCGATTGCAGCACTGCATCCCTTCCAAATCTGGCTCGCGCAGGACGTGCGCCACATGTACCAACTGGCTATCATATTTGGCCTGCTGGCCACGCTGCGGCTTCCTGGTTTAGTCCGCGGGCGCTCCCGCGATTGGTGGGTCTATGTGGCTAGCGCGACTCTGGCGATGTACAGCCACTATTATGCGCTCTTCGGGCTAGTAGCCCATGGGGCTTATGTCTTCGCCCAGCTGGTGGGGACGAAGCGGATGCGCTGGCTCTTGGCCTCCGGCGCGGTGGCGATGCTGGTGTCGCCGTGGGCGGCGGTGATTCTTCCAGTATATGCAAGAGGGCAGTTGGCTGACCCCGCTCCCATTCCGCCACTGCAATTCCTCAGTAGCATCGCCGCCGATTTTTCACTCGGGCCGGTGGTTGTGCCTGCACTGGGTCTACCGGCAGCGGTGCTGGGCCTGATTCTAGCCGCGTATGGCGCTGCTGCCCTAAGTCGGAGCAGCAACCGAGCGTGGGCGGCGCTTCTGATTGCGTGGCCGTTGTTCACCCTCGCCGGGATGTATGCGGTGACCACCCGGCGCGGCACTTTCAATGCCTTCTACTTTCTGGTGGCCTTTCCGGCCGTCTATTTGCTGCTGGCTGCAGGTTGGCGCGCGCTGCTCACGCGGCCGCACGGCCACGTTCCGGCTGCTCTACTGGCGTTGCTGGCCGCGGTGTTAACCTCGATTGCATTGGGTAATCACTATTCGGCGCCGCGGTGGAGCAAGAACCGGGGTCTGCGTGAGGTCGCGGAAATCCTGCAATTGCAGGCACGCGCTGGAGACGTCTTCATCACCAATTTCCCGGACCCGGCTCAGGATTATTATCTGCGAGAGATGACACTCGTTCGCGCAATGCTCCCGGAAGAGGCTGCGTCCACTCGCGCGGAAACGTCTTCGGCGCTGCATCAACTGGCCAGGCAATACCAGCGCATGTGGTTTGTGCCTATCGATGCGCGACAGTGGGATGCAGACGCGACCGTGCTGGACTTGCTCAATCAGGGTTACGTGCGCGAGGCGGCATACCCCGCGCGCAAACTGCGGCTGCTGCGCTATACCAGCGAACCGGCGAGCGCCGCTGGCAGCCGGAGCGTGGACGTTCTGTTCGCGGCCGGGCCGAGGCTGCAGTGGGCGCACGTGGCCGTCAACGGAATGCCAGCGAGGGAAGCGCTCTTGGCGGGCGATGGCGTGCGCGTCACACTGCTCTGGTCCGCCCCGAGCGCAAGCATCGAGGGCGACTACATCGTGTTCGTGCACATGCTGGATTCCAACGGTATGCTGCTTGCCTCCCACGATGGCACTCCTGGCAACGGCAGCCGGGCCACATCCACGTGGCAGCCCGAGGAGAAAATTTTAGATGTGCATTCGTTTCACGTGCCCGTTCAGCTTCAGGGTGAGCGCTTCACTCTGTCAGTGGGGATGTATTCGCGCGACAAAGAAGAGCGGCAGGCCGTCGTGGGTGGGGGGGATTCTGTGGCTATCTTCGCATTCGACGCGGAGGCCGCTAGGGACATCTCCAACTGATCACTGTGCTGACATTAAACCCTCTAGTGCTGCGCCAAGGTCAGGGTATTGGAAGGTATAGCCGCACGCCTGCAAGTGCTGCGGTAAAGCGCGCTGGCCGCTCAGCAACATGGTGGCCATTTCTCCGAAAAGTACCCTAAACGCGAGCCCGGGCACCGGCAGCCAGTATGGATGCCGCAGCTCGTGTGCCAGCGCACGGGTGAACTCGGCGTTGGTCACCGGTTCCGGCGCGCTGATGTTGAAAATGCCGCGCGCGTCGTCATGTTCGATTAGGAAGCGTAATGCCCCCGCTGTGTCCGCCATGTGAATCCAGGGAAAGTACTGGCGGCCACTACCGAGCCGACCGCCGACGAACATGCGCAGCGGCAGCGCCAGGCGCGGAAGTACCCCACCTGCTATGCTGAGCGGCATCCCGATGCGCGCCACTGCGCGTCGTACACCGTGTGCCTCCACATCCGCGGTCGAAGCTTCCCAGTCCTGGCATACGCTTGCGAGAAAATCGTTTCCAGCGGGTTGGCTCTCAGTGACGGCTTGCGCGCCGAGCGGCCCGTAGTAGCCCACCGCCGAGACCTGAATGAAGACGGTGGGTTTTCGCTCAGCCATGGAAATCGCGCCGGCAAGCACCCGACCTGAATCCACTCGACTGGCGCGAATACGTTTCTTTTTTTTCGACGTCCAGCGCAGCGGCAGCAACCCCGCACCGGGGATGCTCTCACCCGCCAGATTGAACACCGCGTCTGTGTCTTCTAATTTATCTTTCCATCCGGAGAGAGTGCGACCATCCCATTGAAGCGCCCGCGCGCCGGAGGGCAGGGCGATGCTCGTGGCGCGGCGGCTGAGGACGGTCACGCCGTGCCCGGTGCGTAGCAGCTCATGCGTGAGCGCGCGGCCAATCAGGCCGCTGCCACCGGCGATTAGGGCGCGCACCGCTCTGTAGTCCCAGAAGCCATCAGTCGCCGAACTGAATGCCCTGTGCCAGCGGCAATTCGTTCGACCAGTTGATGGTGGTGGTCTGCCGGCGCATGTAACCCTTCCATGCGTCCGAGCCGGCCTCTCGCCCGCCGCCGGTATCTTTCTCGCCGCCGAACGCGCCGCCAATTTCTGCTCCAGAGGTGCCGATGTTCACATTGGCAATGCCGCAGTCGGAGCCGCTTGCGGAAAGAAAACGTTCGGCGGTGCGCAAGTTGCCGGTGAAAATAGCGCTCGAGAGCCCCTGTGGCACCGCATTGTGCATGGCAATCGCCTCCGACAACTCCTCGTATTCCATGACGTAAAGAATGGGCGCGAAGGTCTCTTCGCACACCAGTGCGGTTTGCTGTGGCATGCGCATGATTGCGGGCCGTACAAAATGAGGTCCCAGTTCCGGTAGCCGCTCCCCTCCGGAGACCAGCTTGCCCCCGCTGGCGCGCGCGGTCTCGAGAGCGGCCATCATAGCCTCCACTGCCTGGGCGTGCACCAACGGACCCATCAAGATACCATCCTGGAGTGGGTCACCCATTGGGACTTGCGCATAAGCTTTTGTTAGACGCCCAGTTAGCTTGTCCACGATTGAGCGATGTACGATTAATCTGCGCGTGGTCGTGCAGCGCTGGCCGGCGGTGCCCACGGCGCCAAACACGATAGCGCGCACTGTCAGGTCTAGGTTGGCGTCCGCGGTCACAATGATGCCGTTGTTGCCGCCCAGTTCCAGAATGGAGCGCCCGAGGCGCGCCGCCACCTGCTGACCCACCTGCCGGCCGGTGCGCACCGAACCGGTGAAGGAAATGAGCGGCAAGCGTGTGTCCTTCACCATGGTCTTTCCAATGCCCGTCCCGTCGCCTACCAGCAGATTGAACACGCCGGAGACATTGTGGTCGGCCATCACCTGGTTGGTGATGAGTTGCACTGCGATTGCAGTCAGCGGGGTGATTTCTGATGGCTTCCAGATGACTGTGTCTCCGCAAACGGCGGCGATTGCAGCGTTCCATGCCCAGGGTGCTCCGGGGAAATTAAACGCGGTGATGACCCCGATCGGGCCGAGCGGGTGCCACTGCTCGTACATGCGGTGACCGAGCCTCTCAGATTGCATGGTGAGGCCGTAGAGCTGGCGAGAGAGACCGACAGCGAAGTCGCAGATATCAATCATCTCCTGCACCTCGCCAATGCCCTCCACGCGGATTTTACCCATCTCTAGGGCAATCAACTCGCCCAGCGGCTCGGCTTTTTCGCGGAGTGCGTTGCCCAGATCGCGCACCAACTGGCCCCGCTGTGGTGCCGGGCGCTCGCGCCATGCGGCAAACGCGCCCGTGGCCTGCCCAATTACCTGCCCGTATGATTGCGTGCCGGCCGCCTGCACGCTGGCAATTGGCTGTCCGTCAGTTGGGTTGACGGAAACCACTTCTGCGCCGGAATCATCATCCAGCCATCCATCCACTCCATAGCATGCGCCGCGATTGGATTCCGTTATCTTCAGTTCGCTCAGCAGGTTCCGCACGGTGTCCTCCCAGGGAGCATCGGTTCAGTGTAGTTCAATCGGTGGGTGGAAAGGTCACCACCATAGTCATGCCCCAGCGCAAGCGCGGGTCGCTTTTTTCCACGCTCACGGTCACAGTGTAGGTGACGTCGCCGCGTTTTTCCGCGTGCAGCGCGCTGATATCGGTCACCACGCCGGGAAGCTCTAATTCGGGCAGCGCGTCCGGGGTGATGCTGACCTTCTGGCCGATGGCCACTTCCGGCACTTCGATTTCTGTCAGATTGTCGGTCTCCACTTTCCAGCCGGAGAAATCGGCCAGGGTGGCAACCGGCTGGCCGGGTTGTACGTAGACGTCCAGTTTCAGCGGCAAATCTGCCACCGCTCCAGGCCACGGGGCACGCAGCTCGTTGTGGGCGAGGTCAGCCTCGGCCGCGTCGAGCGCCGCGCGGGCGGATTGCTCCACGGCGCGCGCCGCCTGCAGGGCAACAGTCGCTGATTCTTGCTCCACGCGCGCCATCTCCACTGCTACCGCGGCGGATTGTTGTTGCACGCCCGCGACCTGCAGCGTCAATCTTGCCTGCTCTATGCGCAGATCAATTTGTTTTGCCTGCGCGTCCGTGTAAGCAGCGTGTGCCTGTGCCTGGGTAAGTTGCGCCTCGGCCAACTGCTTTGCATCTGGGTCGATGCCGTCCTGCAGCTCGCTCAAACGCTGGCGCGCGTCATCCAGCTGCGCCTGCGCCAGAGCGATGTCGGCCCGCAACTGCTGCTGTGCCAGCGAGACAGATTGGGGTGGGGCCGGGTCGTCTGCGGATTGTCCCGCCGCAGCGAGAATGCCCTCCCGGCTGTACTGCCCACTCTGCGCCCATTCCAGATTGCGCTGCGCTCTTGCTAGGTCCATCTGCGCGGCACGGATTGATTTCTGGTTTTGCAAGCGCGCTTTCTCTAATTGCACCACCGCCTCGTCGAATTGAGTGACAACGTCGTTGTAATCGTCCTGCGCGTCCGCCAGACTGGCGGTGCGGCCGTCGATGGTGATATCGCGCTCTGCGTCGCACGTCAATGCGGCCTTGTTGACAGTGGTGGCGTAGTCGGCAAGCAACTCGTCGGCAATCCAGTTCTGCACATCGTATACCTTCCCGGTCTCATAAGTCTCACTTCTGTACGTTAATTGTTCGCTGAACTCCAACTTCGTGTGGGTGTCAGTTTCCACATCGACCTGGCAGCCTTCGACCGCCTTTTCCACTTTGTCTAGGAACTCCTTTTCGTCATCAACGCGGTCTTCGGCGCTATCGACGGCATCCGTCAGTGCGCCGATATCCACGATGGTGGTGCTGTGCTGCAGTTGCTGAAGAGCGTTTTCCGCTTGCTGCACCTGCTGCTCGTAATACTGCACGTCAGGCCGGTCAACCACAGGCAGAGCGTCTTCAGCGGTTTGCAGCTGCGTCAGCGCCAGTTGGATCTCACTCTCGATTTGTGCCGGCGTGAGGGTGGTGGCGTCTTGCAGCGCATCCAGTTGCTGCTGCGCGCTGATGCTTTCCAGCGCGGTTTGCGCGCGTGCAAGCGCCAGCTGCGGGCCCTCCAACTGCGCCTGCGCAAGACTGTATTCAGCGCGCTGCTTTTCTACCTCAGCTTGCTTGAGATTGTGTTCCGCCTGCTGGATGCTGGCATCGGTTTGCTCAAGCGTCAGTTCGGCCTGATGCAAAGTTGCGGCAGCCTGTTCGATATTCGTCGATGCTTGTGCATACGTGGCCTGCAAGCGGGGACGGTTGTCCAGGCGGGCAATTGGCTGCCCGGCCGCGACCGTTTCTCCCTTCTGCACCAGTAGCTCGGTCACGCGGCCGGCCATCCCGAATGCCAGTTCTATGTTGCGCAGCGGCAGCAATTGTCCTTCTGCAAGTACGCCATAATCCTGCGTTATGGTGGGAACGGCGACCGATTCCGGAGTGGCGCTTTTCTCCTGCTCGCATCCGGCAAGCGCGGCCGCAGCAATTAGCAGCGCAACTACCATCAGGGTTCTTTTGATCATAAAATGATTCTCCTCGGGCTCACACGCGGTGATAGAGTACCACCGGTTGCTGAGCGTTCTCAACCTCCTCCAGATTAGCGACCGCCAGTTCGCCGCGCTGATAGAGATACTCAATGTGCGCGCCGGTCTCCTGCAGTGCCAAGAGCATATTATACCCGTGCACCGTGCCAAACAGGCTCCGCGAAACGTCTTTGACGGTGGCTGGTAGGGTGCACAGTTGCAGCACTCTCGAAAGCCGCTGCTCGTGTGAACGGCGAATCTCATCCACCCGATTCGCGAGGTTGCGGATGGGCAGCTCGTGCCCACCCAAGCACAGATTCACTCCAGGCAGGTCGCGCACTTTGTGCAGCGAGTTAAAGTAGTGCCCCAGCCCGATGTTGCGAGTGATGCTCTCGGGAGACTGGTGCGGGGTGATGCGAGAAAGAACATGGTCAGCGGTGAAGAGCACGTCCGCGAGCTGCACGCACACCTGGCCTGGGCAGTGCCCGGGGACGTGGATAAAACGGAAACCCTCCACCTCTGTTTCATCTTCCTGCAGTGTGAAATCAACCGGAACAGAGTGATAGAGACCCTTTGCGAAGGTGTACAGTCGCATCATCTCACCTAGCCGTTTTTCAGCGACGCCGGCGTGAATGAGAAAGGTCCGCAGGCTCTTGGCGGTCAGCACCATGCGTTCTTCAAAATTGGTGAGCACACGGCGGTCGAGCGTGTGCACCCCAATGGGCGCGCGCGTGTGCTCGCGCACGAAAGCGAGTCCGCCGAAATGGTCGAGGTGCCCATGCGTGATGATTATGCGGCCCACATCTGTGAGCGACACCTTCTCGCCATACTTGACCTGCATCTCGGCAAACCCTGTCAGCAGATCATCGTTTGAATCTGCCCAGCCGGAGCCGACGTCTATCAGCGTGGGCGTGTCCGCGCCTAGCACCAAGTGCGCGTGCGCGTAGAAATCAGGGAAGGCCTGCAACCGCAGCCGGTAAATCCGAAAGCCGTTGGCGCTAAATCGCTCCACTCTAGGGGCATCGGTCTGGGCGCGCATACCGTCATTTTACCGCACCTTGCGCACGATGCGCTTGCTCGCCCGCGAAGGTAGTTGGGGTATAATGCCGCTGCAACATTGCCTGCGAGGGGTGGATGACGAAGTGGTTATGAGTTTTGCAGATAGAGTGGCGGTGGTGACAGGCGCGTCGCGCGGTATCGGACGCGCCATAGCTGAGGAACTCGCGGCCGAGGGCGCCGCCGTAGTGGTGAACTACGCGCAGGACGCAGACGGGGCGGCCGCCACGGTAGAGGCCATCCGCAGTGCGGAGGGGGCTGCCGGCGTCTTTCAGGCCGACGTCTCCGATTTCTCCGAGGCCGAGGCGCTCATCAAGTATGTCGTCACGGAACACGGAAGACTCGATGTTCTCGTGAATAACGCCGGCACCACCCGTGACCAAGTGATTATGCTCATGCCGGAAGAGGACTGGGACATGGTGTTGCGCGTCAATTTGAAGAGTGCCTTCAATTGCAGCAAAGCGGCAGTTAGGGCGATGATGCGCAGGCGTTATGGGCGCATCATCAACATCAGCTCGGTAGCGGGCATCGCTGGAAACCCCGGACAAACCAATTACTCGGCCTCCAAGGCGGGCTTGATAGGGTTTTCGCGCGCGCTGGCGCGGGAGGTGGCGCCGCGCAAAATCACGGTGAACGTGGTCGCGCCCGGGTTTGTGCCCACGGCGCTGACGAATGATTTACCGGATGACATGAAGGATGCATCGATTGCCAGCATTCCGCTGGGGCGGTGGGGTGAGCCCATCGAAGTGGCTGGCGCGGTGGCGTTTCTGGCCAGCGAGGCCGCTGGTTATATCACCGGTCAGGTCCTGAATGTGGACGGTGGCATGGTGATGGCGTGAGGCCTAAATTGTGAGAGAGGCGGAAAGAGGTGTGACCATGACCCAGCCGCGTGACCGCACGGTGGCTGCGCCCGCAGTGCTGCTGACTATCGCGCGCCTTTCCGCGCTCGCCGTGGAGGGCGTGACCGGTATGGCCGCTGTGCCCGGAGGAGTGAATCGGCACTTCACACGCGGCACCGGCGACGGGGTGCAAATTGAGGTAGATGACAATTCCATCTGCGCGAAGCTGTACCTTGTGGTCTCGGCCATGGCTGATATGAAGGCGGTCGCGCGAGCGGTGCAGGCCGAGGTCGGGCGCGCATATCAGGATATGGTGGGAATGGAAGTGCGCGGCGTGAGCGTGTCCATCGAGGATGTGGATTACGACTGAGCTAACCTCGGCGCGCATGTGCGGGTGCGACCGCCGAAATTTGCGCCAGTGGTGAGCGCGCATGAAAGCCCGTCGTAAAGCGCGTTGCCTTGCCTTGCAGGTGCTCTATGAAATCGACTGTAGTGGCCATGCGCTGGCGGAGGCTTTTGAGTACCGGCGCGCGGCGGCTGCTTTGAGTGAGCCCCAGGCGACGTTCGCGCTCCGGCTTGTGGAGGGCGCATGGGGGCAGCGCGCTTGGCTCGACCAAGTCATCCATCGCCATGCACCCGAGTGGCCGCTCTCGCAGATGGCTTATGTGGACCGCAATGTTCTCCGCATCGCAATCTGGGAATTCGCTCTGAGCGGGGAGACGCCCCTCAAAGTCGCAATTAACGAAGCCGTAGAACTGGCGAAGCGCTTTGGCAGTGATTCTTCCTCGCGCTTTGTCAACGGCGTTCTGGGCGCGCTCGCCTCCAAAGAGAACGACGTGCGCCAGATGCTGGCGGCGAAGGTAAAAAAAGAAGCCAGAGCCACATGAACGGATTCAGCGGCATTGGTGGCTGGGAACTTCTACTGGTGGCGGTCATCGCTATGCTCGTCCTCGGCCCGGAGCGCATGGTCAAACACGCCTATCGCCTCGGCCGCTGGGCACGCAAGTTCTCGAGCTACTGGCAGGAGGGTGTGTCTGCCTTTCGGGAACAGATCCAGGATATAGAAGAAGACGCTGTCGGCGACAGCGCTGACTTGCCCAGCTTGGCACAATTGAAGGAACTGGCAGCCGAGATCCGACTGGAGGACGAATTGATGGGCAGCGTCTCGGCGGAAGCCGCGCCGGATGCGGCCGCGCGGGCCGAACCTGAGACCGGGAGGCCGGCCGCGAGCGCCTCGAGACCGGCCTCCCGGACCGACCCCAATACCGCCTCGGAAAAACCGACCTCGTACAGCGCCTGGCGCCCGCCCAGAAAGCCGACGAGATGAGCGCCAGCTATTCCAACTCCGAAAAACCCGGCAGAAAAATGCCGCTTATGCAGCATCTGGCCGAATTGCGCACGCGCATATTGTGGTCGGCCGCCGCGATTGCGGCGGCATCCGCAGTGAGCTTCTGGTTTGCTGAGGATATCATTCAAGTGCTTATCAGGCCGTATGGCGGCTTGCTGCAGGTGATTGAACCCACCGAAGGCTTCGCGGTTTTTTTGCGCGTTGGCCTGACCGGTGGTTTGGCGCTGGCGTCTCCGCTGCTGATTTATCAGGTGCTCTCTTTCGTTGCGCCCGGACTGACCCGCCGGGAGCGGCGCGTGCTCATGGGGGTGGTGCCGGGCGCGCTGCTGCTCTACACGGCCGGCGCAGCCTTCGCCTGGTTTCTGATGATACCGGCCGCCACCGATTTCTTGAGCAGATTCATGGCCGATATTTTCGAGGTAAATTGGACCTCGCGCGCGTTCGTCAGGTTCGTGCTATCGATAACGCTGTGGATTGGCGTGGCTTTCGAGATGCCGCTCGTGCTCATGTTCCTCGCCTGGCTGGGCGCGGTGACCCCGCAAAAGCTGCTGCGCGGCTGGCGGTTGGCGGTGGTGATTATCGCAATAGTGGCCGCGGCCATCACCCCGACGATAGATCCGTTTAACATGTTGTTGGTGATGGCGCCTCTTTTCGCACTCTATCTTTTCAGTGTCGTGCTGACCGTGTTCCCGTATAAGGCACGCCAACGCAAACTGGCGTAACACAGAATTTGCGCTACGCGCTATAATGCTGATGGCTGTGCCGGACTGCTTGGTAAGCGGCGCCCCCCCGCTGCAGGCTAGCCCGGCATGGCTCTTTCCTTCTCTTGTGCCTGTACACTGTAAACAGACGGCGCTGAGGTACGATGGGCGCGTCTATGGCTTTCTTCCGGCCGCACGACCACTATGGATGAAGCAACGCCGCAAACTCTGACGCCGGTGCGACCGCTTGAGCCACGCCAGAGCGCCATCATCGTTGGCGCGTCCTCCGGAATTGGTGCGGCGCTGGCGCGGCGACTCGCCGCCGAGGGCTACGCCCTGGGGTTGCTCGCCCGCCGCGAGCAGCATCTTCAGCGCGTGTGCGCGCAGATAAACGCGGCCGGCGCGGGGCGGGCGCTTTGTTTCGCCCATGATGTGCGCGCCACGGCGGATGTTCCCGCGCTCTTCCAGAAAGTGTGCGTGGCGCTCGGGGGTCTGAATCTGTTCGTGTACAATACCGGCACGCAGTACCCCAATGACGCCGATGTCTTCAGCGCCGAGAACGACCTGCACGTCTTCCACGTCAACTTGCTGGGCGCGGCCGCGTGGTTGAATCTGGCCTCCGAGCGTTTCCAGCGTGCCGGCGCGGGTCACATCGTCGGCATCGGCAGCGTGGCTGGGGACCGGGGTCGGCGCGGCATGCCGGCATACGCCGCCTCCAAAGCTGGGCTGCACACTTATCTGGAGGGCTGGCGTAATCGGCTGACGCGCCACGGCGTGACTGTCACCACCATCAAGCCGGGTCAAGTGCAGACCGCGCTGCTGAAAAACGCGGACCGGGAGAGGGACCCGATTTCCGCGGAAGCCGCTGCCGACCTGATCTGGCATGCCATCCGGCAGCGGCGCGCCACCACCTATGTGCCCGCGCGCTGGGCGCTCATTGGTTGGGTGGTGCGTCATCTGCCGGGGTTCATCTTCCGGCGTCTGAACATCTGAATCCCCGCGCGCGCCGAAATGTCTGCACTCCCTTTCGACAACCTGCAGCGCGTGTCCGCGTGGGGACTGGCTTCGGGGGCGCTTTGCCATGTGCATCGCCCCACCGATGAAGCCGGGGTGCGGCGCGTTTTCGAGCTGGCGCGGCGACACGGTCTCTCGGTCGGGTTTCGCGGCGGGGGTCAGAGCTACGGCGACGCCGCCCTCAACGGTGAGGCTTTGTTGCTCGATTTGTCCGGCATGCAACGCGTGCTTGACTGGGAGCCGGAAAACGGTGTCATCACTACCCAGACGGGAGTGACCATCGAGCAACTCTGGCGCAAGGTTCTCCCTTTGGGTTGGTGGCCGCCCGTGACGCCGGGCACTATGCATCCCACGCTGGGCGGTTGCGCGGCGATGAACATCCACGGAAAAAACCACTGGCGCGTCGGCTCGTTCGGAGAGCACGTGCTTGCGTTCAGCGCGTTGCTTCCCACCGGCGAGGTGGTGCGATGCAGCCGCGCCGAACGCCCCGAGCTTTTCCACGGCATGCTTGGCGCCTTCGGGACATTGGGGTGTTTCCTTTCGCTTACGCTGCAGATGAAGCGGGTGCAATCCGGCTCGGTGCGAGTGCGCGCGTTCTCCGCGGGCGGCATTGAGGCCATGTTGGAGATCGTTGATGCGCACAAAGAGGAAGATTACGTCGTCGGGTGGATGGATTGCATCTCCGCCGGCCGCACTGCCGGGAGGGGTATCGTGCACACAGCCCGATGCCTGCTGCCCACTGAATCCGGGTCGCGCTCGCTGGGTGAAGAGATGGGCGCGCATGAATTGCCGGCCATGCTGTTCGGCATTCTCCCGCGGGAGCGGGTGTGGCGGCTGCTGCGCCCGCTAAATCACCGCGTGGGATGGAAGTTGATTAATAGCGCCCGCTACCATGCCGGGCGTTGGAGGGACGGACACAGCTTTACGCAATCGCTGCCACGATTCAATTTTCTGCTCGATCATGTACCCCACTGGCGGCGCGCCTTTATACCTGGCGGTCTGATTCAATACCAGTGTTTCATCCCGGCGCAGAAGGCCGCCGGCGTTTTTGGAGAACTGTTGCGGCGCTGCCAGGAGCGCGGTCTGCCCGCGCACCTCGGGGTGTTAAAAAGGCATCGCGCGGATGAGTTCCTTGTTTCCTGCAATCTTGATGGTTTCTCGCTGGCACTTGATTTTCGTGTGAGCGCGCGCAACCGCGCGGGGCTGACAGCGCTGGCGGCGGAGTTGGATGAAATCGTGCTGCAGGCGGGCGGTCGTTTTTATTTTGCCAAAGACAGCACATTGCGCCCGCATGCGACGCGGGCTTTTCTGGGGCCGCATTCGTTGCAGCAGCTCGCGGCGCTCAAGCGGCAGTGTGACCCCGAGGGGCTGCTGCACAGCAACCTTTCGCGGCGCGTGCTGCCCGAGTTGTATTCTGGCGGCGTTGGATGAAGCGGTTGTCGGAATTAATGGGTGCGAAAGAACCGGAGCAATGGGTTCGCGGAGACGGATGGGGATTTGGCGAGGAGAGATTGGGCTAACGTCGAGCTCAGCGGCGGACGGCGAATCTGTCGCACTATTTCTTTCTGTTTCACAAATCATCATTTATTCTCAAAATATTTGAATCACCCGCCAAGTTGGCCGTCCGGTAGAGTGATGACTATACAATTGATTGTTCGAGAGTTTGAAGAAAACTTCCTGGCTCAAACAAAAAATTGTTATCATAATAATGGCAAGAATCCAAGAAACTCCCGAACCCTTTTTTATCATATGGACCAGCATACATTCCAAACCTAACCAAACCAGTATCAAACCAAATGAAACATTTGCGCTCCCTTGATGGCTGTGCTATAATTCGGCTAGCAAGGGGTTAGGAATTAGCGTATGTCGGAGAAGTGGGTGAACCCCGCTTCTCTTTTTTTTGCCCGCACCTGCTGATTACAATCAGGAGAATATGGCACCATGAAAAGCGAATTTACACTGGCTTTCAACGAAATCGCGGAACGCAGCCACCTCGACCGCGAGACCATAGTCGAGGCTTTGGAGTTAGCGTTGGTGCAAGCGTACCGAAAGTCGGTCACCGCATCGGAGGCGCAGGAGATTTTGGCTCGGGTGGACCCCGAAACCGGTCAGGTGTCCGTATTTGCTGAGAAAGAAGTGGTGGATGAGCCGCAGGATGACCGCACCGAGGTCGGTCTTCACGTGGCACGTGAGGTGGCGTCAGAGGCACAGTTGGGAGATCTGTTGACGGTGGATTCAACCCCGACCGGTTTCGGCCGCATCGCCGCGCAAACCGCCAAGCAGGTCATCTTGCAAAAACTCAAGGAAGCGGAGCGCGAGAGCCAGTATCTGGAATTTGTCGAACGCGAGGGAGACATCATACACGGCACGGTGCAGAGTTACGGCGCGCAGGGGGTCACCCTTTCGCTTGGGCGTGCCGAGGCGCAAATGCCGCGTAACCAGCAGATGCCCGGTGAGCGCTATCGCACCCATGAAAAGGTGCGTTTCTATGTGCTGGAGGTGCGAAAAACCTCGCGCGGTCCGCAGATAATCGTCTCGCGTACGCACCGTAATCTGTTGCGGCGTTTGCTGGAGATGGAAGTTCCGGAGATTTACAACGGGGTAGTGGAAATCAAATCG
This sequence comes from Anaerolineales bacterium, assembly GCA_036011785.1. Taxonomy (GTDB): domain Bacteria; phylum Chloroflexota; class Anaerolineae; order Anaerolineales; family UBA11657; genus CAJWGI01. The sequence continues at coordinate 45,124 of DASCOB010000158.1, forward strand.
ATTGCGCGCGAGGCTGGCTACCGTTCCAAGGTGGCGGTGGCAGCGATGCAACAGGGCGTGGATCCGGTCGGCGCGTGCGTCGGCATGCGCGGTATGCGTATTCAGTCCATCGTGAAAGAATTGCACGGCGAGAAAATCGATGTGATTCAATGGAACCCGGATGTGGCCACATTTATTTCCAAGGCGCTCAGCCCGGCGCGGGTGGCTAGTGTGCATTTGGAAGACGCCTCCGTGGAGGGGCGCACGGCCACGGTCATCGTGCCCGACGACCAGCTCTCGCTCGCAATAGGGCGCGAGGGCCAGAACGCCCGCCTTGCAGCCAAGTTGACCGGCTGGCGCATCGATATCAAGAGCATGGCCGAGGCCGCGCGTGAGGCAGTGGAGCTGCTGCAGGATGATGAGCGTTATGCAGACCTTGCGCCACCGTTGCAGGCCGAAATGGAGCGAGCCGGAATCACGCTGACGAAAATGGCCGAAAACAGGCCGGTGATGCCGGAGGAATACACCACGCTGAACACGCTTGTGGATGTTGTCGAGCAGCGCCGCCTTGAAATGCAGGCCACCGAGCTTGCTGAAAGAAGAGCGACGCTGGAAGCGGTGCGGGCCAGCATCCCCGTGGCGGCTTACGCGTGTTCGTTGCGGGATGCCGAAGTGCTTACCGAGGGGCTGCGGACCACCCTTGAGGAAGCCGATTACCAGAGCGTTGGTCAGGTTATGGAAGAACTTGCCATGGACCCCGACGCGATTCTGGCACTGCATGGCGTTGGCCCGAAAGTGTTGGAAAAGTTGTTGGGCACACTCACTGAATTGGCGGCCGTCTTGCCCGAACCTGCACCTGAGCCCGAACCGGAAACGGAAGCTGAAACGGTGGCTGTGGAAGAGGCGGCTGATGCTGAGGTGTCAGCGGCCGAGCTCAGTGCTGAAACCGAACTCGCAGGGGAGATAGAGGAGCCGGCGGAGGCCGAAGCGGGAATCGCCGAAGAACCTGCTGTTCGGCCGGTGGACGCGCCCGTTCCGGAAGATTGGCAGGAAGAGGAGCCGGACATTGACCAGCTGTTGAATTCGAAGCAGAAAAAGCAAAAGCGGCGTAAGAAGCGTACCGTTGTCTTTGATGATGAGCGCGGCGTGTTTGTTACCTCGCACGCGCACAAGCGCGATGCCGACCAGTTTGAATGGGACGAGGAGTTATAGAGGTCCGGCGGTGAGCAAGAATAATAGCGTGAAAGGCCAAGTGCGGCAGAGACGAGTGTCGCTGCGCACCTGCATCGGCTGTCGTGAGACTGACTCGAAACGTGGCCTCATCCGCATTGTGCGCAGCCCAACTGGCGTGCAGGTTGATCTGACCGGAAAACAGGCCGGGCGCGGCGCTTACATGCACGCGCAGCGCGCGTGCTGGGAGAGTGCTCTGCAGGGGCAGGAGGTCGCGCGGGCGCTGCGCATGGAAATAGGCCCGCAGGACCGGCAGCGGCTGCATGCTCATGCTGCCACGCTGCCCGACGCCGAGCGCAACAAGGTGAGCCAATGAGCGAGCAGAACGACGCCCCGTTAGCGGTCCCGGTCCCTGAAGTTGTCACAGTACGAGACCTGGCTATCCTGATTGACGCCAGCCCGATAGCCATCATCAAACAGTTGATGGCCAATGGCGTGATTGCCAATATCAATCAACAGATTGATTATGATGCCGCCGCAATCGTCGCTGAAGAGATGGGCTGCACGGTGGAGCCAGCCAAGGTGGAAGAGGCCGCCGACGAAGAGGTGTCCAGCGAGGCGCCCGCTTGGCGCAGGTTGATCGAAGCGGAGGCCGCCGGTGATCTGGAAAACAGACCGCCTGTGGTCGCAATTCTGGGACATGTGGACCATGGCAAGACATCCCTGTTGGACGTCGTTCGCCGCACGGAAGTGGCTGAGGGTGAGGCTGGAGGTATCACGCAGCACATTGGCGCTTATCAGATTGAGCGAGACGGGCGCAAGATCACCTTTCTTGACACCCCAGGTCATGAGGCCTTCACGGCCATGCGCGCCCGCGGCGCTCAGACCACCGATATCGTCGTGCTCGTAGTTGCCGCCGACGACGGCGTAATGCCGCAGACGCGTGAGGCTGTCGCCCACGCTCAGGCCGCGGGAGTGCCAATACTGGTGGCGCTGAACAAAATGGATCGTGAAAACGCCAACGCCGAGCGCGTCAAGCAGCAGCTTGCCGATAACGGGCTGACGCCGGATGACTGGGAGGGCGACACGATGGTGGTGCCAGTCTCTGCCAAGCAGGCGATCGGCATTGATGATTTGCTGGAAGCCATCCTGCTCGTCACGGACGAGACCGCGATTAAGGCAAACCCGCGTGCCCCCGGCGCGGGCACGGTGATTGAGGCGCAGATTGACCGCTCCCGCGGGGTGGTAGCCACACTGCTGGTGCAAAATGGCGCCCTCGCCAAGGGCGACGTGATTGTGGCCGGGCCTGCCTGGGGGCGCATCCGCGCCATGTTCGACCACGATGGGGGTTCCATTAATAGCGCGCTGCCCTCTTCTCCTGTTGAGGTGATGGGACTGGACACTGTGCCCAGCGCGGGCGACATGTTTGCCACCGTCAAGAGCGTGCGTCAGGCACGGGCGCAGGTGGATGAGTTCCGTGCTGCGCAAAAGGCCTCCGCGCGGCGGGCGGACGCGGTCGATTTGCAGAACATCTTCGCTCAGTTCGAGGCCGGTAGCGCGCAGGAGCTGAACATGGTCGTCAAGGCGGATGTGCAAGGCTCGCTCGAGCCGATTGTCTCTTCCCTCGAGCGGCTCGGTGACGAGGGGTTGAAAGTGCGCCTGTTGCACGCCGAAACCGGCAACATCAGCGAGAACGACGTGCTGCTGGCGGCCGCCTCGCGCGCCATCGTCATCGGCTTCAACGTGAAACCAGATGTGGCTGCGCGCAATCTGGCCAGCACCGAGGGTGTCTCCATTCGCCAGTACCAGGTGATTTACCGGCTGGTGGAGGACGTGGAAAAAGCGCTCAAAGGGCTGCTGGAACCGGAATCGCGCGAGGTGGTGCTCGGTGAGGCTGATGTGCGCGCCGTGTTCAAGATATCGAAAGTAGGCCGCATTGCTGGTTGCTATATGCGCGAGGGAGAATTCCGCCGCAAGGCGCATGCGCGCGTTTTGCGCGGGGACGAGGTGCTCCACGATGGTGCGGTTGCCTCGTTGAAACACGAGAAGGACGACGTCAATCAGGTGCGCAAAGGCTTCGAGTGCGGCATTGGCCTGAAGGGATATCAGGATTTTGAAGTCGGGGATGCGCTGCAATGTTACGTGGTGGAGAAGGGTTAGCCGGGTGGCGCGAACACGTGGCATCGGGCGCAAACGTGTCGCCGAGCGGTTGCAGGCAGCAATTGCGGATTTGATTCGTACCGGCATGGGGGATTCCCGACTGGAACTTGTCACCGTGACGGATGCGCGCGTCGATCGCGAGTTGGAACTGGCGAACATATGGGTGTGCGCTCCTGCGCTGAAAGAGGATCGCCGCGAGCAGGTGCTGGCGGCCCTCACCGGTGCGCGCGGTTTCATCCGCCGCGAACTGGCCGCGCGTTTGCGCATGCGCCGCATGCCGAGGCTGGAGTTCCACTGGGATTTCACACCCGACCACGCCGTACAAATCGAGAAGTTAATTGATGGTGTCGCTGCACCGAACGAGAGTCTCGATGAAGGCGGAACTGCGCAAGGCTAGGGATTGGCTGCACGCAGCGGAGCACATCTGCGTGCTGAGCCATACTAGCCCGGACGGGGACGCTGTCGGGTCGGTGCTCGGACTGATGTGGGCGCTGCGCGCAGCCGGCAAGCGCGTCTCTCCAGCCTTACCCGATAAAGTGCCCTCGACTTTCACATTTCTGCCTGGCAGCGCCGAAGTGGCGCAGCAAGTGCCCGCTGACGCTGATCTGCTTGTGGCGCTGGACACCGCAGATCTTGAGCGCGCGGGCTCGTTGAGCCGGGATTTGGCCCGGCCAATTGACATTAACATCGACCATCACATCAGCAATAGCGGTTTTGGGCGCATTAATCTTGTGGCAAGTAACACCACCGCCACTGCAGAATATCTGGTGGGTTTGCTGCAGGCGTTCGGTCTCGCGCTGGACGGCCAGGTGGCTAATTGCCTGCTCACCGGGCTAGTTACTGATTCGCTCGGCTTTCGCACCAATAGCACCGGGTCGGCGACGCTTGCGACGGCGCGGAAGCTGCTGCAGTACGGTGGGAAACTGCACGAAATCTACGAGCGCACGCTCCACCGGCGCTCCTTTGAAGCCGTAAAATTGTGGGGCCAGGCGCTCGGCGTGGCGCGCTGCGAGGATGGTCTTGCGTGGACGCAGGTCACACTGGCCGGCAAAGCGGAAATCGGGTACACGGCTATTGGCGACGCTGACGTGATCTCGCAGTTGACCGCAATCGAGGGCGCAGAAGTGGCAGTGGTTTTTGTGGAGCGACCCGATGCGGAGGTCAAGATTAGCTGGCGCTCGGTGAGCGGTCTGGATGTAGCTGCGATCGCGCAGCATTTCGGCGGCGGAGGACATCAGGCGGCCGCGGGCGCCAACATACACGGAGCCACGCTGGTGCAGGCCGAGCGGGATGTGCTGAAGCGCACGCGGGCGGCATTACGGCATCATCGGCAGAATGGCTCGCGGCAATAGCAGCGCGCTTCGGCGCGGGCCAAACACCTATATGAACGGATGGCTGCTGGTTGATAAACCGGGCGGCATTAGTTCGCACGATGTTGTCCAGAATGCGCGCCGCTGGCTGCGCCAGCGCCAGGTCGGCCATACCGGCACGCTGGATCCGCTTGCGACTGGGCTGCTGGTGCTATGTATCGGCGCCGCAACTAGGTTGAGCGAATATCTGCTAGGGGCATCGAAAGCATACCGCGCAGTGGTGCGCCTGGGTGAGAGCACGAACAGCTACGACGCGGACGGTGAAATTACTGCCGCGCGCCCGGTGAACGTTGATGCGGCGAGGTTGACCGCCGCGCTGCGCCAGTTCCGCGGGGAGATTGAGCAGGTTCCCCCGGCGTTCTCGGCAATAAAAAGTTCCGGACAGCGCGCGTACAAACTGGCGCGAGAGGGGAAGCCAGCACAGCTTATGGCGCGCCGCGTGCACATTGAACAAATCTCTGTGATTGATTTCGATGCACCGGATGTTACTTTTGAACTGGCATGTTCGGCGGGTACGTATGTGCGTTCGCTGGCGCACGACCTTGGTGAGAAGCTGGGCTGCGGGGCGCACCTCGCGGCGCTGCGGCGCACCGCGGTCGGGCCGTTTTCGCTGCGGCAGGCGCACACCCTGGCGGAACTTGCAGCGGCATTCCACTCCGGACGGGGCGAGCGCCACGTGTTGCCTCCCGGAGCGCCGCTTAGCGACTGGCCTGAGATTCGGCTGCGGGACAAGGACGTGCGCAGTCTGCAACACGGCAAAGCGGTCACAGTCGCCGGGAGCATACCCTCTCGCCTTGGGCTCGCCTATGATTCGTGCGGCGAATTGGTTGCAGTAGTCGAGGGACAGCCCGCCGCCGGGCAATGGCAGCCCAGAAAGGTGCTGACTCTGGCATGACCCACGTGCGTTCGCTGGCGGATGCAAAACCCGCCGCACCGACTTTGCTCACCATTGGCTCGTTTGACGGGGTGCACTGCGGTCATCAAGCTTTGGTGACCGACATGGTAAGCGCGGCTCGTAGCCGAGACTGGCAGGCAGTCGTGCTAACATTTTTCCCACACCCTTCGGTGGTGCTGCGCGGACGCCGTCCGGCCTTCTATATCCATCGGCCGGAGGAGAAGGCAGCGGCGCTGGGGGCTCTTGGGGTTGACTGGGTGGTCACGCTGCCTTTCGATGAGCGCCGCGCGCAGACCACCGCGGCAGATTTCACCCGCCAGCTGCGCTGCGCACTGGACTTCCGCCAACTCCGGTGCGGCGGCGATTTCGCCTTCGGGCGCGGGCGTGAGGGTGATGTGGCCTGGCTGCGCGAACATTCACCTGACTACCGGTTTGAGCTGCGCGTGGTCGCGCCGGTGCAGCGGCAGGGTGGGGTGGTCTCCAGCAGCCGCGTGCGCGCTTACATTCGTGCCGGTGACGTGGCCGCGGCGGCGGGCTGCCTCGGGCGTCCGCTGCGCGTCCCCGGCACCGTGGAGCCTGGCGTGGGGCGCGGTCGCTCTATCGGCGTGCCCACCGCAAACCTGACTGTGTGGTCGGAGCGGGCGTGCCCGGCCTCCGGGGTGTACGCGGCGTTGGCGTGGCTGGAAGATGAGAGCCATGCCGCGGTGGTGAACGTTGGCGTGCGCCCGACTTTTGAAGACGGGAGTCGTGGCGTCACCATCGAGGCGCACTTGCTTGACTTCAATGGCGACCTTTACGGCCGACGCTTGGCGTTGGATTTCATTAAGCGGCTGCGCGCCGAGCGTAAATTCGAGCACACGCACGCTCTTGGTGCGCAAATAAAGGCGGATGTGACCGCGGCGCGAACGCTGCTAGCCGAGCCGGAGAACCGATGGCACCCAATCGAGAAATCTACCTGCTGAGTCCGCGCGATTTAGGCCCGGAGACAATCGCGGTGGCTTTCGCGAAAACCTCGCGCAGCCCGCTCTCTTTCCGTGAAATCGCCGCTGAACTGAGCGCCGAAACATCGGCAGAGTTCCATGAAAAATGGGTGGTTGGCTACGGGCATGCCTCGGTGGCCGAACACGCTGTTTTGCACATCGCGTTCGAGAACGTCTCACGGCTGGCCATCGAGTGCATCGAATCAAACCGGCTTGCTTCCTACACCGAAAAATCCACGCGCTATCAGATGTGGGAACCGGAAGACTACTACCTGCCGGCAGAATTGGCTCAGTCGATTCACGTAGAACGCTACCGAAAGACATGTGCACGGCTCTTCACGGCCTATCGGAGCGCGCTGCCGCCGTTGCGGGCACTGGTGGAAGGGCGCTTTTCGCAGCGCGAGGACGAGAGCCAGGCGCGCTGGCAGGGGCGCATTCGCTCCAAATATGTGGACGTGGCCCGCTACCTGTTACCCGCGGCGGCGCTGGCAAATGTGGGCATGACCGCCAACGCGCGCGCGTTCGAGCACGCCCTTCGCAAGATGCTTTCACACCCTTTGCAGGAAGTGCGCGAAATCGGCGTGGAGGTGAAAGCGGTGGCATTGCGCGAGATACCTACCTTGGTGAAATATGCGGAGCCGGTGGAATACATGCAGAAAACGCGAGTGGCGCTACAGGCATTGAGCGAGGTGAACACGCCGCATCGCGCGGGCGACTGGCTGGAGATGGCGGATTATGACGTAGCGGGAGAGAAAAAATTTCTGGCTGCCTGTCTATACGCTGGCAGCGGCATGCCGTTTTCACAGGCGCTTCGAGTGGCCCGTGACCTGACGTCCGCCGAGCGCGAGCAAGCGGCGTGCGCCGCGCTGGGCGAACTCGGCCGCTTTGACATCCCGCTGCGCGAACTGGAGTACGTTGGCTATACCTTCGACGCAGTCATGGATCAGGGCGCGTACTTCGAAGTCAAGCGCCACCGCATGATGACGCAGACGCCACAGCGCCTGACGGCCACGCTAGGCTATGTCGTGCCGCGCATGTTTGCGGATGCCGGGCTGTTGGATGAGTACCGCGCTGCTATGGATATGGCCGCCGACAACCACACTACCATCGCCGCTGATTTTCCCGAACAGGCTGCATATCTGGTTCCGAACGGTTTCAGGCGCAGCTTGCTGATGAGCATGAATCTACGCGAGGCTTTTCATTTTTGTGAGCTGCGCAGCGCAGCGAACGCCCATTTTTCTGTGCGCATTCTGGCCGGGCGCATGCATGAAATGATCTGCGCGGTGCACCCGCTCATCGGCGCGATGATGCGCTGGGAAGGGCGCGAGGACTGGCGCAACATCGAGCGCGAGCATTTCCTCAGCTGAGGCCGCTGCGCGTGTTTGTTCGACTACGCCGTACGAGAGTGGCAGTGCGGCCGCTTTTACGACGGTAATTTCAACCTCCCGCAGCGCCCATGAAAGCGTGTCCGCATCGTTGGTGTGGATAATGAAAAGCACTTCGCCCACGCGCGTGGGAGCGCTCACTCTGCGGTGCATCACGATGTCAGCTGATTGATCGATGGGATCGCCCTAGCGGGCGCGCCCGACCAATGTGGATTGTCTCCATTCGCGCCAGAAATCCATCATCCTCAACTTCCACTGATTGCGTCAATGTTGCCGCTGGCAGTTTTTTGGGCTCGTCCATGTAAGCCACTTCAGTGCTCGGCGCGGCCGCCAGCGCGCGGAACTTTGCCAATGCGCTGCCGTCGGTGGGAATCTAAAAGGGGATATAATAGCAGCATGCGCTCTGACCGTATGTGGAGAAACCTGTGACCGAGATTGACTACCTTTTGACCGGCGCAACTGTCGTCACCGCTAACGAGAACTGGGAGGTCTTCAGCCCCGGCGCGGTTGCAGTGAGCGGCGACAGTATC
>DASCOB010000159.1:0-4563 GCA_036011785.1 Anaerolineales bacterium
GGATGGTATCCCCTCACACACTGCCTCGTCAATGATCGCTGCTAAGTCAATCTCCGAACGCTTCGCCGACGACATTTGCCCGGGAGACATCTTCATAATCAACGACGCCTACACTGGCGGAACGCACCTGGCCGACCTGACTGTCGTGAAACCGATATTCGTCGGCGGTGAGATGCTCTTCATGGCGATTAACCGCGCCCACCACGAAGACGTCGGCGGCATGACGGCGGGTAGTTACAGCCCCATGGCGACGGAGATCTTCCACGAGGGCATTCGGATTCCGCCGCTACGCATCTGCCGCGACAATCAACCCATCGCGGATGTAGTCGAGCTGGTCAAGATCAACACCCGCCTGCCGGAGATGCTGTGGAGCGATATCCGCGCCCAGATTGCCTCTTGCGACGTAGCCGAGGCGCGCCTCACGAGCATGGTTTCCGAATATGGTCGTGACACGATGAAAACCATCATGCAAGGCATCCAGGAATACGCCGAGAACCAGATGCGCGCCGCTATCGCAAAATTGCCGGACGGTACGTATGTTGGCGAGGCCATTCTTGACGACGACGGATTCGATGCTTCTGACGTGCGCATTAAGGTGCTTTTGACCGTAAAGGGAGACGAGATTACGGCTGATTTTAACGGCACCCACCCTCAGACGCGCGGACCGATCAATAGCCCATTGGCAAATTCAGCGACCTCTGTTTACGTCGCTGTCATGACAACTATTGGGCAGGATGTGCCGCGCACAGAAGGCGCTTACCTTCCTATTACAGTGGTTGCGCCAGAGGGCTGCTTGGTGAACCCACTGCCGCCGGCGCCGGTCGCTAGCGCCACGCTAGACACCGCCTGCGCCATCCTCGAAGCGATGTGGATCGCGCTGGCCAAGGCCGTTCCCGACAAAGTACCCGCCGGCTGGAATCGCAAAGCCGGTCCCACTTTCACCGGGATCGATCCGCGTAACGGTCGCTTCTTCATTCAGTTCTGCTTCTGCGGGATGGGAGGTGCAGGCGCCAACCCGGATGCGGACGGCATTAGCTTCACCTCTGACGGCATCGATTTGGGCGGCCTGCTCTCACCCAACATCGAGACTATGGAAATCCAGTGTCCGCAACTCAACTTGGAGCACGAACTGCTGACCGATTCTGGCGGTCCCGGAAAGTATCGCGGCGGACTGGGTGTGAAGTATAAGCTCCGCTGGCAGGCGCCCGAGGTTTCGGCCTCGATGCACGGAGACGGTGTAAAGACCCCTCCCTATGGGTTGTTTGGCGGACGAGCGGGTTCTGTCAATCGCCCGTTCATCAACGAGGGGCGCGAGTCCGAGGTCGCAATGCCGAGCAAAGGCTTGTTCGAGCTGGGCGATGGCGATGCTTATACGCTGTATGCTTCCGGCGGCGGCGGCTGGGGCGATCCCTGGGAACGTGACCCAGAGCTGGTGCGCGTAGACGTGCGCAACGAATTCGTCTCGCGGGAGAGTGCCGAGAACGACTATGGCGTCGTGCTGACTGAAGAGCTACAGGTTGATGAGGAAGCGACGCGTAAATTGCGCGAGGCGGTAACAATCACTTTGACGAAGTGACTGTTACTTTGGAGATGACATGACGAGAGTTGCCATCCTCGGCGCCGGAAACGGTGGGATGACTATGGCGGCGCACCTGGGCCTTGAGGGCCACGAGGTTCGCCTGTTTGAACTCCCTGAGTACGCGGCGTTAGACGAGGTGCGTGAACATGGGGGCATCCGCATCTCCGGTGTAGAGAAGGAGGGTCTCGGAGCGGTGGCTCTTGCCACAAGCGATATCGTCGCTGCATTGCGTGGGGCAGAAGTGATTTTTAACCCTGTGCCGTTCAATGCCTATGAGGCATTCGCTTATGCCGCTGCGCCGCACGTGGAGAACGGACAGATCGTCGTGGCGATGGGTAAAGGCGGTGGGTCGGTGGCGTGGTGGCAGGTTCTTCGTGAACTTAAAATCCAATCAGAAGTGATTCTGGGCGAAACGAACACGCTGCTGCACGGCTGTCGCAAGATCCGCCCGGCCGAAGTGACCGTCTTTGGTGTGATTCAAGAGAACGTCGTCGCCGCCTTTCCGGGAAAGAATACCGACGATGTGCGGGAGGCACTGCAATCGTTGTTCCCCACGCGTGACTTCCGACGTGCGCCCAACCTGTTCGAAAGTGTATTGCTTGATTTTAACGCCATCACCCATACCGGCCCGATGATTGCCAATGCTGCCCGTATTGACTCGGGTTATCGCGAAAAGGAGTTTCATCTATTCGGGCGCGACGAGAATCCGCCGGCGGTATGCAATATCATCGAGGCAATCGACCGCGAGCGCATGGCGCTGGCCGAAGCACTGGAAATCGAAGCCGTCCCGCTGGAGGTCGAGCACACGCGCAACAAATACAACCCCGGCCACGCTGGAGACCAGGTGCTCCCCATGTATGAGTCGATGCACACCGAGAAGTTGGAGCAGGTTCCAGGTCCCTACAGTCTCGATGCCCGCCATTTGACCGAGGACGTGCCTTACGGTCTGGTGACCTGGGCATCGCTCGGGCGCATGCTCAGCGTTCCCACTCCGGCCTCCGAGGCCATCATCACTTTGGCTTCGATCCTTAATGGGGAGGACTACTGGACCCATGGTCGCACGATGGAGAAGATGGGTATTGATCCAGCGTGGTCGAAGAAACGCTTAAAAAAATATTTGGAGGAAGGGCACTAGCCAGCCGGATGATGAAAGCGCGGCGGCAAAAGCGCCACGCTGTACATGAATACCGGGAGCAACAATGGCCTACATTGAAATCATCGGGGTTTCCAAGCGATATGCCCCTCACAAGCAGAATGGGGTGGAGACAGTGGCCCTGGAAAATGTCTCACTGGAGATAGACAAGGGCAATTTGGTCTCAATCGTAGGTCCCTCCGGCTGTGGGAAGTCTACACTGCTGCAGATTATTGCCGGCCTTGTCAGTTCATCTTCGGGTTCTGTGCTGTTGAATGGGCTTTCTGTCGAAGGACCACCTTTTGAGATGATCTATGTGTTTCAACAGTACACGAAGTCTATCTTTCCTTGGAAGAGCGTAAGTGAGAACGTGGCATTTGGCCTTCGAAACCGGAAACACCTTAGCAGCGCGGCGCTGCACGCCCAATGCGCCGAGTATATTTCACTAGTTGAACTGTGTGGTTTTGAGGAGCACTACCCGTGGCAGTTGTCGGGGGGCATGCAGCAACGGGTGGCCCTTGCTCGTGGGCTGATCTGCCAGCCCGATATCTTACTCATGGACGAGCCTTTTAGCTCGGTAGATGCGATGACACGGGCGGGACTACAGGATCTACTCTTGCGCCTGTGGGATGACTTCTCCCTAACCGTGTTGTTTGTCACCCACGATGTGGATGAGGCCATCTACCTCGCCGAGCGAGTGGTCGTGATGAGTGCTTCATCAGGCCCGTTTGTGGACGACCTCGACATCGCGCTGCCCTATCCACGCAGTCAACTCGTCACAAGGGAGTCGCCGGCCTATAGTGATTATCGCCGTCGCATCCACCAAAAGATATTTTGCGAAAAGGCGGTCTTGGCTAACAATATCCAAGGGGTTGGTCTATAGATGTCCCGTGTGCTGAAAGAGACCAAATTGAGCGGCTTTCTACTCGTCATCTTGTTCTTGATATTGTGGGAACTGTCTGTAGCTTCCGGTGCAATCAAACTCGTCTCGTGGCCGGCCTTTTCCAGCGTCATGCGCGCGTGGGTGAAACTGATTGTGGACGGCGAGATGCTACGCCAGTTGACCCCGAGTTTGGAGCGGTTGGCGGTGGGCTACATGTTCGCGGTCGTCAGCGGTGTGTTCATCGGCTTGCTCATGGGTTACTTCCAGACTGTACACAACCTACTGGAACCTCTGGTGGAAATTCTGCGTCCGATTCCCCCTCCAGCCTACCTTCCGATGGCGATCTTGTTCTTCGGCATAGGCGACCACATGAAGGTCTTTATGATCGTCTTTGCTTGCTTCTTTCCTGTATTGCTGAACACAGCCAGTGGGGTGAAGGCCGTCGATCCTGTACAAATCAATACTGGCCGCACATTCGGCCTCAATTCACGGCAGATTCTCCAGCAGATCATCATTCCAGCCGCCTCGCCGCATATCTTCACCGGTATGCGTATCAGTCTTGCTGTTTCGCTCATCCTCACTGTCATCGCCGAGATGGTCGCAGGCAACAACGGCATCGGATTCTTCATCCTGCTCACCCAGCGCTCATTCCGCGTCAGCGAAATGTACGCTGGGGTCATAACAGTGGGCATGCTAGGGTATTTGCTCAACCTGCTATTCCTATGGGCGGAACGGCGGATGATGGGCTGGCACTTTGGAGCGACGGCCATGGATGTCCGGTAGTTTTCGACCTCTCCAAGCTATTCGAATAGCACAGTGGGGAGGTGACGATCGGAGAACTTGCATAAAAGAAACTCGCGGGATGGCAAGGCGTGAGCGCCCGATGATAGTGGAGACATCACGCGCTGAGAAGGTTAGGGGCATGAGCGTTGTGTACGCAAACATTGTAGATACATGCCCTAAGATTTG
>DASCOB010000160.1:0-2192 GCA_036011785.1 Anaerolineales bacterium
CCCATCCGGCCTGCCGGGCGCGGTAGCACCAGTCGGTTTCTTCGAAGTACAGGGCGTAATTCTCGTCCATTCCGCCGATTTCTTCCCACAGCGGGCGCCGCACGAAAATTGCGGCACCAAGGATATGATCTACGGGACGGTCGATTTCGTACGCATCTGGCGCGTAGCGCCCGTTTGCCACCGAATCGATGGGCACCAGCTTTTCGAAGAAGCCGTAAACGGCCTGACGGTAATCCGGGAAGCGAAACGTAGAGTGCTGCAGGCTGCCGTCCATGTTATGCAAGCGCGGAGCGATCATGCCGACTTGCGGGTGTGCGTCCGCATAAGTCAGTAGCGCCTGCAGCGCGCCTGCGCGAATTTCGGTGTCCGGGTTTAGGAGGAGAAAAAAACGCCCCTGCGCTGCTGCAAGGCCAAGATTGTTTCCGGCGGCAAATCCGATGTTCCCGTGGCCAGTGATCAGTTTCGCCCACGGGAACTCTTGGCGCACCACCTCACACGTGTCGTCGGCCGAAGCGTTGTCCACCACCAGTGTTTCCGCACGCAGGTCGCCGCGGTGGGCTGCTACGGAACTCAGGCAGGGTGCTATGACCGCCGCCGAGTTGTAAGTGACGGTGATGATGGAAAGGTCCGGCGAGGGCGCTGGCATGGAAAGGTATTTTACCCCTAGAATCGCAGTTCTCGCGTGAAATCAGTCATACCTCAACTATACACCCGCTCCCAACCATCTAGCTTTTTTTTGTATAGAGCCAGCTTTATTGATTTTAGCCTTTTGATAAGTGCCAGCCGCGATTGTAAGGGCATTTGTAGACCGCAAGATCAATTCCTTTCTCCTTGAGTAATATGGCAGCTCTATTGTCAGCAGCCACCTCTGTATCATAAAGTGCCTTGCGCTTTCCGTCACTGCCAGTGCACTTAGGGCATTTTGTGTTCGGCGTTTGCCTATGTTTTGGAGAGAGATGCCATTTTCCGCATTTATTACATCGGTAAGGAACTAAATCATTGTCGTATTGAAAGTTGGCGTGATCAGCGGCTTTTTGCGCCGTGGATTTTGAAGCATATTCAGAAAGTGGCTTGCCAGTTGGTTTACTAAAACACGAAACGCTTTTGCGTCTCATTTAGTACCGCTAACTCCCATTCCTTCACGCATGAAATCAGCCATGCGTCAACTATACACCCGCCTCCGGCGGGTCAGCAAGAGCATCGCCTATTCCGGTCTCCCCCTGATCAGAGGCCCAATCCCCACAAACCCCGCCGGGATGTGAGCGGGTCACATAGTAGTAAGTAACAATAGAAAAGTGAACGCGAGGGGTCAATGTATGGGCAGTAAAGGCGTTACTGCTCACGTGCGTCCCCATATCTTCATGTGATCAAGCGGCCCTGCCGGTGTACCGCACACCGGTGGGGCCGCTATCATGTCGGGCGCTGCTTCCTCTCAGGAAGTTTCTAGGGGCTGTTTAGTCTCCCACCAGCCCCGCCCTCGCCACTTCCGGGTCGAAGCCATTGAGACAGATTGCGGCGGCGCAGTACGGGGCTCCGGTCAAGGTGGCCTAGCGCAGCTATGCTCCCAGATCAGTCTCCACGAAATTGACCTGCAACTTCTTAGCCGCGGCACGGAAAAGGCCACTGATATGGTCATCCATGGAGAAGTAGAACACCTGCCAACCGCTCTCCGCAAGCCGGATGACTTCGGTTACCATGTTCGGCCGGCGCTTCCAGTCAGAGTGCTGAAAGGCATCGTCCAGTATCAGGAATGCAGCTTGGCCCTCCATATTTAGCGATGCAAAGCCAAGCCTTAGGGCCAACCACGCCTGCTCTTGCGCTCCTGTGCTCATTTGCTCTAGGGCAAAGACATTGTGATTCTGATCCCGTAATACGATGTCATCGTTGTCAAGGCTGATGTGGTCATAGCGTCCCGTAATGGCAAGCAATGGTCCCGCGAACTCATCCTGGCCTAGGCGGCTTATGATCAGTTCTGTTTCGTGTTCTCGAAACTCGTGTATGGCTGCCTGTAGTTGAGTTTGAGCCAGTATCTCCGCTGTGGTCTCTCTGCAGTCAGACGCAACGGCCTCTCTTTTCTCACCGAGCCTTGACAGCAACTCCTCCCAGCCTGTTTTACCGGGAAGCTCTGTCTCCTGAGCGATGCGGTCTCTGAGTTCGTCAAGCCGTCTCTGTTCCTCGTGTATATTTACCTG
>DASCOB010000161.1:0-3416 GCA_036011785.1 Anaerolineales bacterium
CTTGAGGCTCGTGTGGCAGTAACGGTCGAGCCTGAACAACAGAGATTTCTCCGGAAAGGCAGCATATTTAGAATCAATTCTTCATCCACAAATGCACTCATCCCGGCCAACATACTTATCGATCCCCCAGGCGATGACCAAGATCAGATCGAGGACGGGAGCACAGTTACCGGAGCCGCCAATTACGCTGAGTATGTCCAACAATTGGCAGCTCGAGATGGCGGGAACGTCATGGTTGACCAAGTCATCGCTGGCCAATTGGACGTAAATTTTGCCGTGAGGGATGATGGAATTTTGTTGTCTGTTGTGTCATTGGCGTCTTCGGGGGTGGTTCCGCACGCGATATTGGCGGATGCCCTGCTCCCGGAAGGGCCCGGTTGGATGCGAACGGAGGATTCGGGTCCACAATGGACGGTGACCAATGTCAGCAGTACATCGGCCAACACAAATGCTGATGGCTGGCCGGGCGGCTATACTGAAATAACGGTAAGTGATGGATTCTGGTACAAAGACTATGGGTTCCAGTATCGCTTCGAGGTTTCCGAGATCTCGCTTCGCGACACCCCGGCAGTTGAATCCCCCGAAAGCCCGACCATTTGGAGTTTGGGAAAGGATATGGCCCGGTGCCTGCTTACACTCGGCGACTGTGATACTAAGGAGCTCGCAGATGATTTGTTGGACCTGGTGTCAGGGACGGGTATTTCTGCTGCTGAGCAGCTCGCGGTGGCTGTTGTGGATGATTTTCCGATCAACGTCAGTGTCTCGATGCCCGGTGACGTCACAAATGCGAACACTGATGGCCCGCTTAGTGATTCCTTGCATTGGGCATCTCTACTGAGCCAGATGGGAGAAGAAGGTGTTAGTGCTCAGTCGAGGTCGTGGCATCTTCCACGGATAATAGGCGGTGCTGGACTGACTGCCGCATTGATCGTGGGTGGTTGGGTTCTCATGAGGCGCTGCAAAATCGTTGTTTCCGATGATGATGGTCTATTTGATTGAGACAGTGCAATTCACCCGGGCCGCCGAATAAATCGTCCTAAGCCGCGGGGCGAGGCACGCCATAGGGAGGGTCGCACATCCATGCACACGTCAACAAGGCGTGCGATCCTTGCGGGAGTTGGTGCCGTCCTAATGGCGTGCGGAAATGTTGTACGCGAACCCACTGAGGTTGCTGTCTCTGAGCAGATCCCTGCGCCTACAGGAACCGCTACATCCCCATCACCCACCAGCACACCAATAACCGCAACCGATAAACCAACCGACGCTCCGACGCCCACACCAACCGCGACGTTGGCCTGCGGCTTCGTGTACGACGCTTGCACTACGAGTACTCCGCGTTTGCACCTGTGTATGGCGGAAGACGGCAAAGGGGGGTGGCGTAACCCTGACGGCACGAAGTTCGATTGCGCGCCCTACATGCCGACGCCCGCGCCGACCCCAGTACCGGTGTCACTGATTCGCGTGATTGACGGAGACACCATTGAAGTAGCCATTGGCGGGCAGAAAGACAAAGTGCGTTACATTGGTATCAACACGCCCGAAAGCGGTGAGCCATGTTTTGACGAGGCCACTGATTTCAACACTGACCTCCTATCAAAAGGAATGTTGACTTTGGCGTTGGATAAATCCGAGCGTGACAGATATGACCGTCTGCTGCGTTATGTTTATGCCGGCGACACGTTCGTCAATGCGGAGCTGGTGAAGCAAGGTTATGCCTACGCTGCAGACTATCCGCCGGACAGCAAGCATGCAAGTGAGTTTGCGGCACTGGAACAGCAGGCACGGAAAGAAAAGAGAGGCTGTTTGTTTTCTGGCGAAACAGCAACGGCGGTCAGTGACAGCAGTTATGTGTGCGCGGGCGGCGAGGCGTGCATTAAGGGCAATATCAGTTCTAATGGGCACATTTATCATTACCCTGGTTGCGCGAGTTACGAGGCGACCGATATTAATGAGAGCAAGGGGGAGCGTTGGTTCAGCAGTGGCGCTGAGGCCGAAGCAGCGGGCTGGCGCGAAGCGGGAAATTGTTAGTTGTGGGGGCGGCAAGGCACTGTTCTGCCAGACGTTGCTGTGAAACACCTTTGAGAACCTAGCATCACAGTGAGGGCATCAAACGCTTTGATGCCGGATGCGGTTTCCTTCTTGGAGGTTAATAAGGGATGGTTTAGTTTTCCACCAGCACCGCCGCCGCTTTCGGGTCTGAGCCTTGGAGCCACTTTGTTTCGGCGCTGCACTTGGCCTCGCTCAGCTCGGCATCGACCAGGTTCGCGCTGTGCCAACTGTCTCCTGCAGCGACCCTCCTCATTATTCCATCGCGCGTGAGATCAGCCAAGATTACCTGTAATAAGGCCAGCAATGCCCAGTGCTACGGTTACAAGTACAAGTGTTACCGCTATGCTGGCGAGACAACTTCCCTCCCCATCCATGTATTCCTCAAGTTCCTCATAGCTGTCATCGAATTCCCATCGACTAGCCTCTACGCAAGTTGTGAATGCTACAGCTTGTTTAGGAGAGTGCGACATGGTTATCTTCAGTTTGAATGGTCGAATTGAAGTGTACTTACTTACTCTTGTTTTGCGGGAAATATGCACCGGGACCATTATTAGCGAGACACTCGAGATATTCCCCAAATTACAAGGACAACACCCACTAGCACGAGGAGTCCACTACTATCCGTTCCCACTAATACCATATCGCCAGATAGTCCTCCAATAATAAAGATTATCCCAAAGAGGATGTTGAGCATTTCCCATCCTTTTGCTGAGCAGTAGAAGAGTGCACGGGCTTGGCTGAAACCCCTTGGTCTGTTGCGTATAGGGCGCCAACACACCCACTTGGGGACGATACCAATGTAGGGCGGCAACAGAATGTCATTCGTCGCTACGAGGCAACACCCCTCACGAGCGGTGGCCGGTTCCTGAGTGGTGCTGAGGAAAGGACATTGGTCGGGTTGGTGCATGGGCGGCGCCCGGATGAGGAGTTGTGAGTATGTAAAGACACAAATGACGTGAGATTGTCGAATGATTGCGACATGCCGTGGTCTTAATTGCCAGTTGTCACCAGTTGCATTTCTGTATGATTTCGGGTAATATGGTCGTAGGTATGGGACCAGGCGGGCCAAGTGATACGGACTCTGCCATCTTGGCTGTTATCCGGAAATGATGCCCGGGAGACCACCGGGACGTTGACCGGTTCAAAGCAATACAATACGCGAACGAAGTGGCTAACATGCCACCTAGGTATAAGGCGGCTCCGGGGAATGGGCTTATTTTGATCTGAACGGTCAAAACACAGGCATGCTAGCTTCGCCGGCCATATGTGTTTGCAAGCGGAAAGGAGCGTGTGACATGGACAATTTTGATTTTGGTGGATCATCGGATGCGCCCGGGCACAACCCATCGTTTTCTGACGTGAACCGG
>DASCOB010000162.1:0-3055 GCA_036011785.1 Anaerolineales bacterium
CCACCGGCGTGCTGGCCGGGGCGTGGACTCTGGACGACGGACACGTGGACCCCTCTGGCTGTTGCAACGCGATGGCGATTGCCGCCGGTAACATGGGCGCCACCGTGGTTCGTCACAACCGCGTGACCGGCGTCAACCAACTGCCGGGCGATGAATGGGAATTGCTCACTGAGAAGGGCAATATCATTTGTGAACACGTGGTTAATGCCGGCGGTTGCTACGCCGACCGCGTAGGAGCGTGGGCCGGCGTTCACGTACCTCTCACAAATATGAAGCACCAGTACATCGTCACCGACCCCATCCCCGAGTTCATCGAGCGCGATGAAGAGATGGTGGTAATGCGCGACCCGTACTGCTCGGCATACTACCGGCAGGAGCAAGAATCGGGGCTGATCGGGATATACGAACGCAGCGATACGCGCGAGGCGTGGGCCGGTTCCGAGCAGGACTGGGATGCAGAGAATGAGTTGTTCGCGCCCGAGTTCGACCCCATCGCGCCCTGGGTCGAGCGCGTGATGGAGCGCATGGAGATTTTCCGGGACGCCCGCGAGCGCCGCATAGTACATGGCGCGATTTCGCACACTCCCGACGGAAACCCGCTGCTCGGTCCGGCTGCCGGGCCACGCAACTTCTGGCTGTGTTGTGGCGCGAGCATCGGCATTGCGCAGGGCGCGGGAGCGGGAAAATACCTTGCCCAGTGGATAGTGCATGGCGCAGCCGATATCAACATGAACGGCGTTGACCCGCGCCGGTTCGGCAATTATGCCGATAAGGCGTACACCAGCGCCAAGTCCCACCAGGATTACCAGCACATGTACGCGCTGCACTTGCCGGGCGAAGAGCGCCCTGCCGGCCGGCTGGCGCGCGTCACCCCATTGCACGCAGCGCTCAACGAAAGAGGCTGTGTACACACCGAAGCGTTCGGCTGGGAACGCCCAAAGTGGTTCTCGCTGGATGGGAGCGCGGAGGAATGTGGCTTCCGCCGAAACAACCTGTTTGAGACGGTGGCAGCCGAATGCCGAGCGGTGCGCGAGCGCGTGGGCGTGCTCGATTTGTCCAGCTTCGCCAAATACGACGTCACCGGCACGGGTGCGGAGAGCTATCTCAACCGCGTGTTCGCGAATCGGGTGGCGCGCCGCGACGGCGGCATTGTGCTGGCACACATGCTTAACCGCAACGCGCGCATGCAAAACGAATCCACCATCACGCGCCTTTCCGCGGAGCGGTTTTACCTGCTCTCCAGCGCGGCTTGCGAAAGTCGCGATTATGACCTGCTCACTCACTCACGGCTACCCACCGAGCAAGTGGAGATTACGAACGTGAGCGACGATTATGGTGTGCTCGTGCTGGCCGGACCGCTATCCCGTGACGTGCTCACCAAACTCACCACGGCCGATTTGAGTAATACCAGTTTCCGCTGGTTGACCGGTAAGGAGATTGTTGTCGCCGGGGTCGCGCTGCGCGCCCTGCGCGTGAACTACGTGGGCGAATTGGGCTGGGAGCTGCACGCGCCGATGGGGCAGCTCGAAAGGACATATGATGCCGTCTGCTCTGCGGGCGAGGAGTTCGGCATCGCCGATTTCGGGGTTTACGCTGTCAACAGCCTGCGCATGGAAAAAGCCTACCGCGGATGGGGCGCGGAACTGACGAACGAA
Source organism: Anaerolineales bacterium (assembly GCA_036011785.1). GTDB lineage: Bacteria > Chloroflexota > Anaerolineae > Anaerolineales > UBA11657 > CAJWGI01. The sequence goes on from DASCOB010000162.1 coordinate 1,656, forward strand.
ATCACCATGATCGAGGCCGATGTGGAACGCTTCGTTTGCTACGAGAAGGCGGATTTCGTCGGGCGCGAAGCGCTGCTGCGACGGAAGCAAAGTGGCGTCAACACCCGCCTAGTGTACGCGGAAGTGGATGCCGAAGACGCCGATGTGCGCGGCGGCGAACCGATCTGGGCGGAGGGTGAAGTCATCGGCGTGGCGACCTCTGGCGGCTACGGTCACAGCGTCGGCAAGAGCCTGGCTTTTGCTTATGTGACGCCGCAATATGCATCGCCGGACTCTGTTTTCGAGATAGAAATCCTTGGAGAAAAACGGGCCGCCAGCTTGCTGACACAACCGGCCTACGACCCGAAGAACAAGCGCCTGCAGTCCTAACAATCCTTCGCCGACCGCGCGCTGCCCTGCGCGCGCGGGACAGAGAACCCTCCGAAACACATCCGGGGAAAGCGGGCATTTGACACGCGAAACAGCCTTGTTATTACCTGAAAGTTTGCCTATGCCCCGATACGCGAAACGCGTGCAGCAACCCGATACACTCACCGGGAGTGGGCCCAGCAGCGGCCCAGTCTCAGAGGATCGTCAGGGCCGCGTCTGAGAGTTTTCTGTCGGTGGGAGCGTGGACGCGTACTTTTGCAGCGCGCGCGCAATCACCACGCGCTGGATTTCGGTGGTGCCGTCCACCACTTTCATCACCGGCGCGATGCGATACATCCTCTCCAGCACGTACGGAGCCAGAAGACCGTAGGCGCCGAGCATCTGCATGCAGGTACCGGTTGCCCGCACGGCTGCATCAGGCGCAAATCGCTTGGCGTGCGCGGCGGCGACAGCACCCTCGTGACCACCCAGGAGTTCTGCGGCGCGTCCGTAAAGCAAACGGCTAGCTTCCAAGTCCGTTGCCACGTCAGCCAACATCCACTGAATTCCCTGGAAGTCGAGTTCTGACTTGCCAAACATCTTGCGATCCCTAACATAAATTAGCGCGGTGTCCAGCGCAGCAGACATTAGGCCGCAGCAGCCGGCGGCGATTGAAGTGCGGGCGATGTCAATCGCCATCAGCGAGCCACTCAGGCCCTGACCGGGCGGCAAAATCACGTGGTCAGCGGGCACAGTGACGTTCTCAAGAAACATGTCTGCTATTGGGAGAAAGGGCGAGACGAGCTTATCATACGGTTCGCCAAAGCGCACTCCGACTGTTTCCCTCGGCACCGCGACCATGGCTATATCTTTGTGCCCGGGTTCAGGACTCGTTTTGACAACGACAAGGTAAATGTCGGCGACACCGGCTAACGAGACCCAGGCTTTGCTACCATTGATGGTATATGAGCCGTCAGCGCCGATCTCGGCGCACGTACGCAACCCGGCTGCATCGGACCCGGACTGTGGCTCAGTAAGAACGAACCCGCCTA
>DASCOB010000163.1:0-3478 GCA_036011785.1 Anaerolineales bacterium
CCACGTTGCAGCCAGTTGGCTTTGGGCGGCGCGACGCCGCCAACCGCTGTCTTACTCATTTCTGCGTCACCAACACACCTTTACATCAACGCCTCTTTCAGCGGCGCAATACTTCTTTCCCACCGCCCATGGATGCACCCCCGCAAGCCATCAACCCGGCGCTTGTCACTCCCGCGCCCGCCCTTGCAGCGCATTAATCCTGCACCCAGTCCAGCATCCAGGCCGTCAGCTGTCGGCCGGCAGCCACGTGCGTTTCCCCTGCCGGCACGATAAGCAGCGCGTTCGCGCGCACGAGCGAGGTCAGTATCCCGGAATCCTGGCTGCCGACGCTGTGCGCCACGTATCCTTCCTCCTCCCGCAGCACCACCACCCGAAGATAGCTCTCGCGACCATCGGACGTGAATTCATCTCTGACCGTCACCTCAACAGAAGGTTTATCCAGATTTCGGCGTCCGCACAGCTTTTGCAGTGCCGGTCTAGCGAAAACTTCAAAGCTGGCCATGGCTGACACCGGGTTGCCCGGCACGCCCAGGAACGGCGTACCCTTGTAGTGGCCAAAAGCCACCGGTTTGCCCGGACGCATATTGACCCGCCAGAAACTCACCTCGCCGTGGCGTTCCACCACACTCTTCACGCAGTCAAAGGCGCCTACCGACACCCCACCTGATGACAGCAGCCAGTCCGTCCCCGAGTCTAGCGCCCGATCGAGCATTTTCTCAACATCCTCATTGCGGTCGCGGGCGATCCCCAGCACCGTCGGAAGGCCGCCGTACCTCCCCACCAAGCTGGCCAGCATAAAACTGTTCGCGTCCCGAACCTGCCCCGGACCGAGTGTCGCGCCCACATCCACCAATTCATCGCCCGTGGAGAGGATGGCCACGCGCGGTTGCCGCACCACGAGCACGCGTCTGCGCCCAGCAGCCGCCAAAACGCCAATCTCCTGCGGTCTAAGGTAGTCGCCGCCGGTTAACACCTGCTCCCCACGACGCATATCTTGCCCGGCCAGACGCACATAATCCCCACGCTCGACTGGCGAGAGTACCGAGACGTTTTGCGGGGCCTGAATGTCCCCGCGCCGGGCGGAGTCATCCGTCATCTCAATCGGAACCACCGTGTCGGCCCCGGCGGGCAGCGGCGCTCCGGTCATAATGCGTGCGGCCGCTCCTTTGGGCAGTGCCTGTGGAATACCCGGTCCGGCCGGAATATCCGCCGTCACCGGTAGCACCACACCAGATAACGCACTAGCTACTGCTATATCAGCCGCCTGTAGCGCGTATCCATCCATGCTCGAACTGGCAAACGGTGGGATATCATGGGGAGCGCGGATGTCCTCCGCCAGCACTCGCCCAAGAGCACTTTTCGTGTTTACGGTCTCGGATTCCAAAACCTCGACGCCAGAGAGTAAACGCTCCCGGGCTTCCGAAACACTCAGTAATTTATCCGATTCCATGCGCTGACGATCACCCTTATGTTAGCAGCTTGCCTCACTTAGCAACTCCACCGGGTGCACAGTCTGAATGCCACTTTCCTTGCCAATGCGATGCACGCACATGGGACAATCAGAAACAACGCAATCCGGCTGTGCCTCCTCGAGAAACTGCAGCGTCTTGCGCGCTTGCCGCTGAGATTGCTCGTAGTGACGTCGCTTGAAACCGTGGGTACCTCCCATTCCGCAGCAGGCCATGGCTGCGTAGTCGACCGTAAGTTGCGGTATAAGGCGCAGCAGATCTATCACGTTATTTCCGTATCTCTGCGAGCGAGCATGGCAAGGGTAATGGTACAGCACCGAGCGCCTAAGCGGGCGCAGATCCAAAGGCAATTGCCCCCTCTGGCACATGCTATTAAGGTAGCTGAAAACGTCCCACGTGTGCGCAGCCAGCGACTCGCTCGCAACGGAAGGCCAGAACTCCGGGTAGTGCTGCGTGAGCGCAAGGTTGCACGTTGCGCAACTGGTGACTATTTCGTAACCGGATTCAATCAGCCGGGAGAATTTCTCTATATTGAAGCGCGCATTCGCCCCGGCGCGCGCGCCGTCAGCTGCGGCGAGCTGTGGCATCCCGCAACAGCAAAAGTCCGGGCAGAGGACCTCCACCTCGCACTTCTCCAGCACCGTTACGGCTGCCCGCCCGACTGACGCACCGTAATAATCAACATGACAGCCGACGAAATACGCGACGCGCCTTTGAGGCGATGTCCTCGGGTTGCGTTTATCCTTTTTGGCTATTCCGCGCGCCGAGCGCCTCCCGCCTCTGCGAGCAGAAAACCAACGGCGGAAACTACGTGTCTGAACACGCGGCGGCTCTGCGCGTCGGTCAATTCCGGTAAGCCGTTCCAGTAGGCCCCGCATCGGGATGCTACGCGAAATGGCGTTCGCCAACGGAGCAACCCTTGCAGAAATCCGCCCAACTTCCTGCGGGCGCGCGAGCATCCAATCTTCTGCGTGCCGTTCTCTGCACGAATCAGCAGGGGCAGCGCGTCTCGCGTCCAAGCGCATTCTCATCACCTGCCGCGAAATCCCGAGATCTGCGGGGCAGCGCAATTGGCAACGTCCGCACAACCAGCACGCATCCATAATATCCGTGTATCTGTCGGCCGAGATCCGTTCTCCGTCCCCGAATTCTCGCTGCAGCAGCCCGAACAAATCCGGAAACACCGGGCAGAACTCCTTGCACAGGTTGCATGAAACACATTGCCGTGTCTTCCTCGTGTAGTCCTCCCCAAAGAGGGTCACAAGGGGATGGGTTTGTTCGCTGCTAATCGGGGTGCGTGAAGGATTGATAACTGAGAACGCTTTGGCTTATCGCACCGGCAGCTCGGGAGCCGCTTCGCGTGACCAATCGGAATTCTCCCCGGCGGCAATCAGCTGGCGAGAGGCCTCGAGTTCCAATGGGTCGCCTGTCAGCAGAACCTGACGATCATACATCACCGGAAGCTGGCTGCGAATAAGCCAGGTCAACACGCCACCGTGGGCCACGTCACCCACCAGAATGGCTCCCACCAACCGCTCTCCATCGAAAACCAATTTCCGATACACCCGCTCCCCGGTGTGCACAAGCACATCCAGCCCGGGCCGGTCGTCAGTCAGGGTGATTCCCATTGTCATCAAGGACAGGTCGAAAATCGGCAATGAATTGAGCGGAATCCCGCCAGGGTATACCCGGTCTTGCCCGGCGATGTTCCAACCGGCCACACGCCCATGCTCGTAGGCAATCGGCAAAATGGCAATAACCTGGTTCTCTCCGCTTAGGACGTTCTTGGATTCAACGACGTCCCCGGCCGCGAAAACATCGGCGACACTGGTGCGCATGCCTTCATCCACGATTACGCCTCGATTAATGGCGACGCCACTGCCCTCCAAAAAGTCCACATTTGGGCGCACCCCAACCGCCATCACCACGGTCTGACAGGCCAGTTCTTCCCCACCTTTCAGGCGTACCGCTCTCACGCGGCCCTCGTCATCCTTGAGAATAGCCTCGGC
>DASCOB010000164.1:0-5764 GCA_036011785.1 Anaerolineales bacterium
CTTTGAATGCCACGAACCGCCCCCAACAGGAAGCCAGTTCCATACCTTTTTGCACAAAGCAGCCGATGAAATAGCGCCCACTTTGCATGTGCGCCAGCGCGCTGCCCAGGTTTTCCGCATGGACAACGCTTTTGGGGAAAAGATTCAGGTGCATGTCCTGATAGTATTTGTCCAGTGGGTACATCTCGTCCCAGTCTTTGCCGAATTTATCGATTAGTTTATGATTAGCTTCTTCAAATGTTTTGGGGTGGAAAACGCGCTGGATCGTGTTCATTGGATGTTCCATCGCCACGCAATCTATGCCCAGCCATTTGATTTTCTTTTCGAGACACCAATCGGCGAAATCTGGCGAGGGTCCGGGGTGTCTGATCATATAGCGGAACTCATTCGCATCCGGGCTGTTCCAGCCATATTTGTGGTAGCCGGTCTTGATGATCAGAATATCGCCCGCTTGCACATCCACCACAGCTTCGATCATCTCGGGTGTATACACGCTGGTATCGCTGACCGCATCGGAAATATCGGCGGCGGCGCCGGGGCCAATCCAGTAATCGAGCGGGGTCTCCCCGATGGTGCGGCCGCCTCCATGGAAATGCTTTTCGCCATCCATGTGCGTGGCAAGGTGAAAGCTGGCGCGGCAGTGGGCGTTGTTGCGTCCCAGCCCAAAGTATTGCCCACCGACACGTTTGGTGTAGTTGATACTCAATGGAATGTAGTTGGCCCATTGGGGTGTCTGCACGCTGAAGGGCAGCGTCATGTCCAGCATTTCTGCCGAGTGCATGATTGCGAAGAATTCATCCGCGCTCACGTCGGCGGGGGGCTGCAATGCCACCGCCCGCGACCAGGCTGACTCAACTTCCATAAAGGGTACCGGCTGAATCATCACCCACGCGCGTTGATTGCTGAGTTCGTTGATTTGCCCGCCCAGCGACTCGGCCAGCAGCAGCCCGGCTTTGGGCACGGTGATATGGGTCAGTTCATAATACTCCTCTTGCGGAAAGAGTTCATCCCATGTTTTTCCATGCGTCGCCTGCAGCTTTGCTTCGGCTTTCTCAAATTCGCGCGCATGCATGTAGCGCAGGTTGGTGTTCATCGGATGCTCGGCACAACCGCAATCAACGCCAATCAGCTTCAGCTTCATATCCAGCGCCCACTGGAAGAATTCCGGCGCGGGACCAGGATGCCGCAGATAGAAGCCAAATTCTTTACTTTCAATGCCACCTTGGGCGGCATCATTGTATACATCCGGCTGATCCCAGCCATACTTGTGGTAGCCGGTGTTGATAATCAGAATGTCACCCGCTTTAACCTCCGCTCGGCTGGTGATCATTTCCGGGGTGTATAGACTGTAATCAGAGACCGCATCCGAGATATCCACAATCACGCCTTCGCCGCACAGGTCGGCCAGAGGAACATCAGCGATGGTGCGCTCGCCGGAATGAAAGGCGCGCTGTCCCACCAGATGCGTGCCGGTATTGTTGCTCCATTCGATTAATTGACCATTAGCCCCCTGTCCTCCGATAAAAGAGCCGGTCACCCGTTTGAAAAACTGTACCTGCAAGGGCATCTCTCCGGGCCAAGGCGGCGTGAAGATGCTCATTGCCTGTGTCAAGTCAAACCATTTTGCGTTGCTCATCAAGTTGATGAATTCTTCGCGTTGCATTGCGTTCTCCTTTTTTTGTCGGGCGCGGCGTGCCATACCCCCACTCTCTTTACGCCAGCCCGTATTGTTCGGCATATGCTATCAGTGCTTCTTCAAACACGTTCATCGGCGGACGCACCAGCCCGGCGCCGACCTGCCCGACGCCAGCATCTTTGTGCGCGATGCCGGTATTGATGCGCGGGGTGATGCCCAGTTCCACCACTTTACGAATGTCCACGCCAGTCGGCGTGCCGCGGAAATCGAGCGGAGGGATGGTAAAGTACTCATGCTCGGCAACCGTGATCTCATACATTTCCAGGGTGGCATTGATAGCATCCTGGGGGGTGCCACTAACGAAAGTGACGATGGCAGGCGCGGTAGCCATGGCAAATGCGCCAATGCCGGCCGTCTCGGTGATGGTGCTATCGCCGATGTCGCCGCTGGCATCCTCGGCGGCAAAGCCGGGGAAGTACAACCCATCCGGCTGCCCGACCGGCCCGGTGAACCAGCGTTCCCCCAGCCCACTAACGCGAATGCCCAATTCGGTGCCATTCCGTGCCATCACCGTCATCACTGTGCTGCCTTCAACGCCATGCCCGGCATCGGCCATTGCCTTGCAAGCTGCCATCACCGGGTTGATCACACTGAGCGCGTTATCGCCTAGAAATTGCAGCACTTCAGCAGCAACGGTTTTGTCATCCGCCACCTGTGCGATCAGCGGCGCAAGTTTCGCGGTGAAGAGAATGGAGCCAGCCTTGTTGCGATTATGACCTTCGTCTCCCATATGCAATGATTCAGCGAGCAGTGCGCGTATATCCAGACCTGTTTCGCTGGATGCCAGTGCCCCCGCCAGCAGCGGGCCCATCACATTATTCATCCAACGCAGCTTTGCGATAACTTCATCGCTATAAGCTCCGTAGCGCAACACCCTTCCATAGCCTTCATTCAGGTTGCAGTAAGCCTTGTTGCCATGCGTGACGTTTTCCACTTCATATACTTTCATGGACGCAGTAATCACGCCGGCCATCGGGCCGACGCTGCTGTGCTCATGACAGGGCGAAAATTCGATTTCACCAGCTTTTACCATGCCGACAGCAGCAGCTTCATCTTTTGCCAGTCCTTCGAAAATCAGCCCGCCGATCACCGCACCCCGCATCGGGCCCGACATCTGCTCCCAGTCAATCGGGGGACCAGCGTGCAACAGTAGGTTATCCTTCATGCCACAAATTACGTCGCGGGCAGTAGTGACACGGGTTAGAATCGGGCGTGCCGACATCATGCGTTCGACAGCAGTGGTGTTTGCCTGATCAATGTTGGGGGTAGTCAAAATAGTCTCCTGTCAACTTTCCATCTTTGCCAAAATAGACATCAGCTTCTGGTTTCCCTGCGCCGGGGGCCGCCAATCGACATGAATTGCCGCCGCGCCCTGCCCGGTCAGGCTTTCGTAGAAAGACTCCAGCCCAATGTTGATTGCATCCAGCGGACGTGTAAAAGCATTCAGCGCAACCGGCGCAATATCCCCATCGGCACTTGGGTTCAAAGTGGTGATGATTTGTCCCACATAACTGGTAGCCGCCTCGGTGCGGGTTTCCACATGCGCGCCCGCCCGACGCAATTGCTCGATCTGCGCGGCGACATCTTGCGGGTCATTTTCAGAACCCAGCACCAGAGCCACAACTTCCAACTGCCGACCCGCCGAGCGGGCTGCTGTTTTGGCCGCGGCAATCGCCTGCCCGAGTTCAGCAGCCGGGTCTGGGTGAGCGCCATCGCCAAGCACCACATCCAGCAAGATAACAGCAGTTTCCGGGTCTGCAGCTTCTTGCTGCAGCCGGCGCAGGCGCAAATCATTATCCATCATCGGGTGCAGCCGCCCAACGGTAAATTCATCTTCGCCCAAATCGACAATCGTATGTTCCTGACTGATCGCCGAGTCGGGCAGACGGTATGCCGCATCGAGCGGCGCATTTGAATACACTCCTCCGGTGAAGGCGCGCAAGAGCAACAAAGTCTCGTAGGCCAGCGTGCCGCCAGAAAACAAGCCGCGCAGATAGCGTTGGGAGGCGGCGAATGTTGATTGTGATTTAGTAGGGGCGCGGCGAGCAGTATGCTGCACCCCTACCGCCAATTCCGCAGTTTCGTGCAAAGTCAGCGCAAAGTGCAAATTGCCAATCTGACGCGCTGGCGGGGCATAGCCCAGAAAGTTGACCACCACCGGTTTGCGCAGCGTCTGGGTAAATTGCATCAATTGCGCAGCCACCACAGGCGAAGGCGGCTTCGATGCCAGTACAATCACTTGCGTATCAGGGTCATTATCGAGCAGCGATAGCCCCTGCCGCGCAGTGATCGCGCCAACCTGCGCTTGGAGATCACGCCCGCCAGTGCCGATGGCATGGGTGACGCCGCCACCCAGATCATCAATCGCCACCATGATTGCTTGCAGGCCGGTGCCAGAAGCAGCCACAATCCCGATATTGCCGCGCCGCGTACGGTTGGCAAACCCCAGCCCAGTGCCGTTGATCGCCGCCGTGCCGCAATCCGGGCCCATCACTAACAGGCCTTTTTGCGCCGCGCTTTGTTTCAGCGCAATTTCATCTTCCAGAGAGACGTTGTCACTGTAAAGGAAGATATGTTTGCCAAGTTCAAGCGCCTGGCGAGCCACCCCGGCAGCATGGCGTCCCGGGACAGAAACCAGCGCCCATTGGGCATCCGGGTGCATACGGACAGCCATCTCCAAACTACGCGGACGAAAATCCTGCGCGGCTGCCGGAGAGCGGCGGCGTTTGAGCAACTCACTTACCTGCGCCAGAGCTTCCTGCGCCAGAATTTCACTTTCTGCCCTAACTGTGATGATCAGGTCTTCCGGCATGGCTGCTTCGGCAGCGGGTGAGAGTAAGTCACTCTGTGCCAGCACTTCTTTATTGGCGGGCGTACCCATCATCACTCCAGCATCAAGTACGCCGGATAACGCGAGCAACCCTTTTTGTAATTGCATTAGAATGACCGAGTCGTAATAAGCGCCGGTTCGGATTTCACTTGAAGTGGTAGTCATGGTTAATTACAATGCTTTCTCAATCTCAGCCGCCCATGCAAACAGCATTTCATCGGCCCCGAAACGGACAGCCAGTTGCAAGCCAAAGGGCAGCCCACCTGCGGCTACGCCGGACGGCAGCCCGATTGTGGGCAGTCCGCTGTGCGTCCAGGGCAGGTTCATCACCGGGTCGCCGGTGCTATCCAGACCTTGCGGCGCGACGCCCGGCGCGGATGGAGAAATCCAGACATCAATCTGGTTTGCTTCCATCAGCTCGGTCAGTTCAGCGCGCAGCTGCTCACGTCCGTCCAGCGCCGCCGCCAGATCAGCGCGGGAGACAGTCTGTCCACGTTGGATTAAATCGGCGGTTTTTGGTTGATAGCTCTCGCCATATTGCGCAAACCATTGCGCGTGAACTTGCGCTGTCTCCGCCGCCACCAGCAAATTGTGCCGCGCATAGATAGCGTCAAAATCAGGCATGGCGACAACTGATCTAATTTCAAAGCCAGCCGCTGCCAGCCGATCGCAAGTTGCACGGAAATGCGCCCGTCCTTTCGCCGAGGAGTGCTGCAGATAGTCTCCGGCCGGCACGCCCAGACGAGCGCGCGTTGGCTGACTGGCAGCGGCTGCAGTATTCCACCTTTTTACCAATGCAGCCGCTGCTAAAGCTGCCTCGGCCACAGCGCGGGCAAACACGCCGATGTGATCGACCGAGGGCGAAAGCGGAATAACCCCGGCGCGCGAAATGCGCTCGTAGGACGGTTTATATCCCACCACACCGCAAAAAGCGGCCGGACGGGTGACCGAGCCGACCGTCTGTGTTCCCAACGCTAGCGGGCACAACCCCACCGCCACCGCAGCTGCGGACCCGCTGCTGGAGCCGCCCGGGGTATGCGCCAGATTGTGTGGGTTGCGCGTGGGACCGGGCGCAAAGTAGGCAAATTCAGTCGTGACCGTCTTGCCCATTATCAGCGCCCCGGCTGCTTTTAGACGCCGCACGCTCTCGGCCTCCGTGCCCTGCAACAACTCCGCCGGCACTTCGCTTCCAGCGCGGGTGACAAACCCATCCACATGAAAGATATCTTTTACCCCCA
>DASCOB010000165.1:0-7342 GCA_036011785.1 Anaerolineales bacterium
ACGACTCGGAGGAGCAGATGCTGGCCGCGCTGGAGCGCTCCGAAATCGAGCGAGGCGACGTGATCGTCATCCGCTATGAAGGCCCGAAAGGCGGCCCGGGGATGCCGGAGATGCTTACCCCTACCTCGGCCATCGTCGGCGCGGGGCTAGGCAAAGATGTAGCGCTGCTCACAGACGGGCGCTTCTCGGGCGGCTCGCATGGCTTTATCGTCGGGCACATCACGCCCGAAGCGCAGGACGGCGGCCCCATCGCGCTGCTGAAGAGCGGCGACCGCATCTCGATAAACGGCGTCGACAACAGCATCGATGTGCTCATCGGCGCCGAGGAGATTGCCCGCCGCCGCGCCGAGTGGAGCGCCCCGCCGTTCAAGGCAACTCGCGGCACGTTGTTCAAATACATCCGCAGCGTCAAGTCCGCATCACTGGGCTGCGTCACTGATGAGTAGCGGCCCAGCGACAGTCTCCGCATCAATTCCGCGCTGACCCGGCGGCGCGCGAGATACTGACATACGCCTGATTCGTGCTAAACTTCACCCAGCGTCGGCGCGCCCCGCGCCGAGGAACAAGGCATGTCATTGCACGAATACCACCGCCCAACTGACCCTGAGAGTACCTCGGCTCTGTTGCGCAGCGGGGAGGCGGACGCGCGGCCCATCTACGTTAGCCCGCGCCCGACCGCACTGCACGAGCAAAACTGGGAAGCAGCTGTTGACCTGAGTCGGCTAGGGCTTGACTTCATACAACAGGATACCGAAGGCGGTTTCCGCATCGGCGCGCTGACCTCTCTGCAAGATATCGTCGCCGCACCCGACTTACAACAATACGCAGGCGGCCTGCTGCCCTGCGCCGCCCGACTCGCCGCCCATCTCGGGTTGCGCAATACGGCCAATCTGGGCGGCGTCCTGACCACCGTAGAAGGCGCACCAGAAGTCAGGTTGGCATTGATGGTACTGGAAGCTGAAACGGTTTCCGCAGACGGATTCGTCACCCAGGTGCGCCTGCCCGCGCGAACTCTACTGACTTCCCTCCAGCGCGTGGCGCGCACGCCGCTAGATGAAGCCATCGTCGCCGTTGCGATCGGGCTTCAACCGGAGGACGGCGTCGTCACGCGGGCGCGGTTGGCGGTATCCGGCATCGGGCAGAGTCCCATGCAAGTGGAAGCCGCCGAAGCGATGCTGCAATCACAGGTGCTGACGTCGGAATTGATTGATAACGTGGCCGCCAGCATCATGGATTCCGCTGACCCGGACTATTGCGATTATCGCGGCAGCGCTGAGTACCGCCGTGAGATGGCCGGCGTTCTCGCTCGCCGCGCGATGGCGACGGCATGGCAAGCCGGGAGCAAAACGTGAAAGCCCGCTTCGAATTAAACGGCGCGCCGCATGAATTCGAATGTGACCCGCACGATTCCCTTATGGACGTGTTGCGCCGCGCGCGGGTCTGGAGCGTCAAACACGGCTGTGAGACGGGCGAATGCGGCGCATGCTCGGTGCTGCTTGATGGAAAATTGACGCCGAGCTGCGTGTTGCTAGCCGGGCAGGCGGAAGGCCGTTCGGTGGTCACTGTAGAGGGCCTGGCTGCGCGGCTTGAGCTTCACCCGATTCAACAAGCCTTTGTCGAAACGGGCGCAATCCAATGCGGGTACTGCACACCGGGCATGATTCTGGCGGCAAAGGCGCTTCTCGACCGCGATAAATTTCCCACCGAAGCGCAGGCCCGCGAGGCGCTCGGCGGCGTGCTCTGTCGATGCACAGGCTACGTCAAACCGCTGCAAGCGGTACTGCGCTCGGCAGCAACTATGCGCGGTGAGGCCGTGCCGCCCATCGATAGCGACGGCATTCCCATCGAAGCTGTCATCGGTGCTCCCCTCATGGAATCGCCACCACCCCCTGCTCCGGCAGGCGGGGCACTCACCGAGAAGCACATCGCAATCAAATCCGGAGTGCGCGCAGAAACCACCGCTGTGGTCGGGCACCCCGAGCCGAAGGTGGACGCAGTGCGGCTGGCGAAAGGGCGTCCCGTATTCACCGACGACATCGAATTCCCCGACATGTTGCATGCCGCGCTGCTCACCAGCCCGCACGCCCACGCTCGAATTCGCAGCATCGATGCGAGCGCCGCACGCGCAATGCCCGGCGTGCACGCGGCATTGACGCATGCCGACGTGCCGCGGGTTATTTACGCCACCGGCGGCCAGACCTATCCCAACCCGCCTCCGTGGGATCAAGTCAGCTTGGACACGAAAGTGCGCCACGTGGGCGATCGCGTGGCCGTGGTCGCCGCTGAGACGCCCGCAATAGCGCGCGAAGCACTGGAATTAATCGAGGTCGATTACGAACCGCTTCCGGCAGTCTTCAATGCGCACGAAGCGCTGCGCCCCGAAGCTCCGCAAATCCACGATGAGCCCGACGCCGTATCAATCGCGGACGCCGCTCGAAATCTGGCGGCCGAAATCCACGCAAACGTCGGTGACGTGGAGCATGCCCTGGCTGCGGCCAAACACGTGTTTGAACGTACATACGAAGTGCATCAGGTGCAGCAAGGGCACATCGAGCCGCATGTGGTTGTGACGTACTGGGACGAGGAAGACCGGCTGGTGGTTCGCAGCAGCACGCAAGTACCCTTCCATGTCCGGCGCATGATTGCGCCGGTGCTCGGATTGCCGGTCAAACGCATCCGCGTCATTAAGCCGCGTATCGGCGGTGGCTTTGGCGGGAAGCAAGAGATGCTCATCGAAGACCTTGCAGCTCATCTCACTATGGCCACCGGCCACCCGGTGCGCTTCGAATTCACGCGCGAACTCGAGTTCACCAGCTCGCGCTCGCGCCACCCGCAGACCCTCACCTATCGCGCCGGCGTCAGCGCGGGTGGCAAGCTGCAGGCGCTGGACCTGCATATCGTGGAGAATACCGGCGCGTATGGCACGCACGGGCTTACGGTCTGCAGCGTCTCCGGATTGCGCGGACTGGCAACCTACCGCTGCCCCAACATCCGCTTCACCGCTGAAGTGGTGTACACAAACAGGCCAGTACCGGGCGCATATCGGGGTTACGGCGCGCCGCAGGCCGAGTTCGCGCTGGAATGCCTGATGGAGGAAATCGCTGCCGAACTGGACCTCGACGCGGTTGAGTTCCGCCTGCGCAACGCCGTGCGCGAAGGCGACCCCATTCCAATCACTGCCGCCATTGGCGAGGGCGAGATGATGGAAGAGGGTGAGAGCGAGCCGGACGTGGTCACCTCCTGCGGTCTGCAAGATTGCGTCACAGAGGGCGAGGCGGCCATCGCATGGCATCGGCGCTCTCAACCGCATTGGAAGATTGACCCCGAGCGGCCGCACATCCGCCGCGGCCTGGGCATGGCCGTGTGCATGCACGGCACCGCCATTCCGGGCCTGGACATGGGCGCGGCAAGCATCAAAATAAACGACGACGGCAGCTTCAACGTGCTTGTCGGCGCAACTGACCTGGGCACCGGCTCCGACACCGTGCTGGCGCAAATCGCCGCCGAAACGCTCGGCGCGCCGCTGGAAGACATTATCATTCACTCCTCCGACACTGATTTCACGCCCTTCGACACCGGCGCGTACGCATCCAGTACCACCTTCATCTCCGGCGGCGCCGTGCACAAGGCCGCGCTTCAGGTGCGCACGCAGATTCTGGAACGCGCCGCGCTGATGCTAAACACCGGCACAGAAGGCATGACCCTCCATGATCGGCAGGTTCACGCGCCCGATGGACAGAACGTGAATCTGTCCGAGATCGCGCTTCACAGTTTGCACAGCGAGAATCAACGGCAGATAATGGCCACTGCCTCGCACATGACGTCCCACTCGCCGCCGCCGTTCGCGGCCCAATATGCGGAGGTGGAAGTGGACACCGAGACCGGTCAGATTACCGTCAAGAAACTGGTCATGGCCGCCGACTGTGGCACCGCCATTAATCCGGTCACGGCACAGGCACAGATTGAAGGCGGAATGGCGCAGGCGCTTGGCTACGCCATCTCTGAAGAGATGCCCTACGACGAGAACGGGCGCGTGCTCGTCAACCGCTTCGGCGATTACCGTATCTTTCAGGCGGACGAGATGCCGGAGCTCGAAGCCATCCTGGTGCCTACTTACGAACCGAGCGGGCCCTTCGGTGCCAAGGCCGTGGCCGAAATCCCGATGGACGGCGTCGCACCCGCCGTTGCCAATGCAGTGTACGATGCAGTCTCAGTGCGCATCCGCGAGCTGCCGCTCACACCGGAACGGGTGTGGCAGGCGCTGCGCGTAAAGCCATGAACCCCGCAGGCAAAACGGCGCTGATCACTGGCGGCGCGCACCGCGTCGGAAAGGCCGTCACGCTGGCGCTGGCGCGCGCGGGCGCAAATGTGGCCATCAATTACCACTCCTCAGCACAGGCGGCTTCCACCACTGCGTCGGAGGCCGAGGCGCTTGGAGTGCGCGCGCTCCCGCTGCACGCCGACGTTTCGGATTCCACACAGGTGACGGATATGGTTACCCACGCTGAGCGAGACCTTGGCCCGGTTGGAATCCTGATAAACGCGGCTTCCTTTTTCCGCAAAACCCCGCTGCCCACCGATGACCTGACAGACTGGCAGCGCGTCACCGGCACGCTCGTCCACGGTGCATTCCAATGTGCAAACGCGGTCGCGCCCGCGATGCAGACCGCCGGCGACGGCGTCATCATTAACATAGTCGATCTGATGGCCTGGCAACCGCGCCGCAGTTTCGCGGCTCACTCGGTCGGAAAAGCCGCGCTGCTAGCTCTCACTCGGCAGCTCGCCGTGGATCTGGCGCCGACGGTGCGCGTCAACGCCGTCGCGCCCGGACCGGTGCTCTCACCGGAACATTATTCCGAGGAAACGAAGGAGCGCATAGCCGCACGCACGCTGCTCAAGCGCTGGGGCAGCCCACAGGACGTTGCCCGCGCAGTACTCTTTCTGGTAGAGTCGGACTACATCACCGGCGAGCACATAACCGTGGATGGCGGTGAACGATACGGGAGCAACCAATGACACCGACGCCCGACCAGATAGAAATCTCCGACCTGCACCTGCGTGCCATAATCGGCGTCAACCCGGACGAACGTGAAAACCGTCAGGACGTGCTCGTCAACATCACTCTCGACGTGGACACGCGCCCGGCGGCGGCCTCGGACGACATCGCCGATGCGGCGAACTACCGCACCATCACCAAGCGCGTCATTGATCTGGTGGAAAACTCGCACTTTTTCCTGGTCGAGACACTGGCCGCAGCAATCGCCCGCGCATGTCTGGAAGAGCCGCGCGTGGAACGCGCCCTCATCAGCGTGGAAAAACCCGCCGCGCTGCGCTTCGCCGCCTCGGTAGGGGTAACCGTCGAGCGCATCCGTGATGATCTCTGAGCGAACCTCCCCTTCATGAATCGCGCTTTCCTTTCACTCGGGTCGAACATTGCAGCGGAGAAGAACCTTCCGGCTGCGGTGCAGCTACTGCGTGAATACGGCGTGGTTCGCACGTCCTCCGGCGTGTGGGAATCGCCTGCGCTCGAGGGTGCAGACCATCCGGATTACCTCAACGCGGCCGTCCTGCTGGAGACGCCGCTCTCAGCGGTCTCGTTACGCCACCAAGCTATCAATCACATCGAACGTGTTCTTGGGCGAGTGCGGAACCCACGGAATCCGCACTCGCCGCGGCCAATCGACATCGACATCATGCTCTTCAATCGCGATATAATCTCGCTGGGGCACCGCCACATCCCCGACGGGGAGATTCTGGAGCGCGCGTTTGTGGCGCTTGCGCTCGCCGAGCTCGATCCGGATTATATCCACCCGCTGACCGGCCAGACGCTTGCGCAAATCGCTAGCGGCTTCTCAGATGAAAGTTTGCGGTTTAGGCGCCGAGAGGACGTGAATTTGATGGCAGAGAAAGGAATATCAACGGCTCGTGTCTGACCAGACCCTGAACTCCGTCGCGCAGCTAATCAACAACCCCATTGACCTATCACGCATACGCGAATCTGTGCACGCCATGCTGGAGAGCATCGGTGAGGACGCAGACCGTCAGGGCCTGCGCGGCACGCCTGACCGCGTCGCCCGAATGTACGCCGAGGTGCTCGATGGTTATCGTACCGACCCACAAACGCTAATCAACGATGCGCTGTTTGATGTCTCTTACGACGAAATGGTGCTGGTGAAAGACATCGAGTACGCCAGCATGTGCGAACACCACATGATGCCGTTTTTCGGGCGCGCGCACGTCGCTTACATCCCGCGTGGCAAGGTCATCGGGTTGAGCAAAATCCCGCGCATTGTGGACATGTTCGCACATCGCCTGCAATTGCAAGAGCGCATGACCCGTGAGATAGCCGATTTTATGGACGAGGCGCTTGGGCCCCTGGGTGTGGGCGTCGTGGTGGAAGGCCTGCACTTGTGCAGCATGATTCGCGGAGTGAAAAAGGCAAATGCGCGCATGGTCACCAGTGCTATGAGTGGCGGCTTTCTGAAAGACGCGCGCACCCGCTCCGAATTCATGGAGCACCTGGGGCGCTCGTCGAGCGACATGCTGTAATAGTGACTTTTGTCACCTCCGAGTTTGGCGCCGTTTTGGTGTATACTATGTAGAGAAAGATAAACACATACAGTCCAGGTGCGCTACCCCCCGGATGGGGGCGCATAATGGCGAAGCCGGTGAGAGTCCGGCGCTGACCCGCAACTGTAATCTGGCCCCTGCGGCCAGAAAGCCAGGACGCCCGCCTGAATCTGTGTTCAGTCACTCCTCGAGGAACGGGGGTGGGGACACTGGCCAAGCCCAGCAAAGCCCCTCCGCCCTTTAGGACGAAGGGGTTTTTTTATCCAAGGAGATGCCGGCAGTGACCTTAATACATCGCCGGCAGCACGCGAACAAGGAGAGTGAAATCTGATGTCTACCAAAACCCATGCAAAACTGACCCTGCTCACCGTTCTGAGCACTGCGCTGCTAGTTGGTTGCGCGCTGGCACAGAGCGCCCCCCCGACTGCCGTCCCGCCGGCGCCGATGACCTTAACCGACAGCTTTGGCAACGAAGTTCACCTCACCGCCCCGCCCACGCGCATTGTCAGCCTCGCCGCATCAAATACCGAGATTGTTTTCGCAATTGGCGCAGGAGATCGCCTCGTCGGACGTGATGAGTTTTCCGACTTCCCTGCAGAGGCGCTGGAAGTGGAGAGCATCGGCAGCCTTTACCCCAAAGTAAACGCAGAAGTGGTAGTCGCGCTTGAGCCAGATTTGGTGCTTGCCGCTGGCATCACCAATCCGGACGACGTGACCGCCCTCGCAGAACTCGGCTTAACCGTCTATGCCACCAGTTTCGCGGCAACCATCG
>DASCOB010000166.1:0-10809 GCA_036011785.1 Anaerolineales bacterium
AAGCGCCTGCACATCTACCGGTAGGTGTGGCGCGGACTGCGCCCCGTCCACCACCGTCATAGCACCCACCGACCGCGCTTTTTCGGCAATCTGCGCGAGGGGGTTTACAGTACCCAACACATTGGAAACATGCGTAATGCACACCGCCTTCGGATCGTTACGCAGTAGTTTGTCAAACTCAGATTGGTCAAGCTCTCCGTCGTCCGTCACGGGGATGATGTCGATATGCGAACCCTTTTCATTCGCGACCATTTGCCATGGCACAAGATTGGCGTGGTGCTCCATTTCTGTCAAGACGATTCTGTCTCCTTTTTGCAAATTGGCTCGGCCCCATGATTGTGCTACCAGGTTTATCGCCTCTGTGGCATTCCCCGTAAAGACGACTTCTCGAGCGTCCTCCGCATTGATGAAGTTGGCAATGCGCTCACGCGCACCCTCGTATTGAACGGTTGCCTCCTCGGCCAAAGTATGGATACCACGATGCACGTTCGCGTTGTAGTCGCGATAAAAGTGTTCCATTTTTTGCAGTACCTGTCTGGGCTTCTGTGATGTCGCCGCAGAGTCAAGATACACAAGTGGAACACCGTTGTGCACTTTCCGATTCAGCACTGGGAATTCCAAGCGTATGCTCGCACTATCCAACGACGTGGCCTGTGCCACAATCTCTTTGTTCAACATGAGTTCTTTTTAAGCAGTCTCTATATGGGGCTCATGCGCCTTAGGCAGCCATCTTCTCTATGACGGTGTCCTTGAGTCGACCGCGCACACCCTCGAAAGGGATGCGCTGCATGATCGGATCAAAGAACCCGTCTACAATTAATTTTCGCGCGTCATTGTATGTCATGCCTCGCGACATGAGATAAAACAGGTACTCGTCCTCGAGTTTTCCAACTGTCGCAGCGTGGGTGCAGCGAACATCATCCGCCTGTATTTCGAGCCCAGGAATCGAATCAGCTCTCGCCTCGCTGCTAAGCAGCAGATTACGATTGGCTTGAAACCCGTCCGCTTTTTGCGCACCTGGCGCGACATTAATCATGCCCTGCCAGACAGAGCGGCTTTGATCACGCAAAGCTCCTTTGAAAAGTAGATCACTCGTCTGCCCCTCCGCTAGATGGTTTTGCTGAGTGTCGTGGTCCAAATGCTGATTTCCGGCCGTAAAATAAAACCCCGACATACGTCCTCGCGCGCCTCTACCCGCAAGGTTCAGGTCAAGAAAGGCCTTAGTCAATTTACTTCCAACAGACCCGAAAATCCAATCCAAGTTGCCCTCAGCCCCAACTCTCGTTCTCTCATGCGAAAAATGCCAGCAATTGTCACCAAGCGTTTGCAGCTCTATAAAAGTGAGTTCCGCGCCATCCCCAACAAAAACCTCCACAGTGCCCGCGTGCAGCTGCTCTTTTTTCATCGCTCTTGAGCACAATTCATGCACAAATGTGAGTGATGCTCCTTGCTCTACTATCACGACGACGCGCGAAAACTGGGCAAGGCCATTGGCCCACAGCACCGAATGGAGCGGTCGCTGAAGCACGACCCCTGCCGGCACCAGCACAAACACACCCTGGTCCGCGAGCGCCGCAGCCATGGCAGCGTGTTTACCGTCCCGGGACGGAACCAGTTTGCCGACATGACGCGCAACCTGCTCTGGGTGAGTGCGAGTAGCAGCGAGAAAATCCGTGAATAGCACGCCCTGCTCGGCCGCCTCATCATCCAGAGTACGCTCCACAATTTGCCCATTAGCAACAATAACTTGACCACCTTGCTTTCTACCCACTAGAGGTTTCTTAAGGCGAGCAGGAACGCGCCCGTTTGATCCGGACCGCGACACATTCCCTAGTAGCGTATCTGGCACCACTTCGTTCCACCTGAGCGCCCGTATGTCTGTCCTGCGCCATGCCTCGTCTTCACGCGTCGGCATCGGCATCCCTTGATATGCCCGCCATGCCCGCATACGCTCAGCAGCGTACCATTCGCCATCATGCAGCACCTGCGAAAGCCTTTGGATGTCAGCTTTCACCAACGGCAGGTCCACTCCAGCGCCCTGCGCCTCTTGCGTCCTGATTTCAGTTCTCTTAGCTTTAGTCATCTCGCAGTTGGCTTTACCGGCACCATCCAGCAAAACGGGGCTTGGTAAGAGCATGACCGCGCCCCTTCAACATCTTATTTTTCGCCTTGCTTGCCACGTCAGCCAATCGAACCCTCCATTTGCAGCTGAATCAGCCTGTTCATCTCAATCGCATATTCCATCGGAAGTTCTTTTACCAACGGCTCGATGAAGCCGGACACCACCATCGATGAAGCCTCCTCCTCGGAGAGACCGCGGCTCATTAAGTAAAAAAGCTGGTCCTCGCCAACCTTGGAGACGGATGCCTCATGCCCTACCGAAACGTCTTCTTCGTCAATCTCAATGTACGGGTATGTGTCCGAACGAGATTGGTCGTCAATCAAGAGCGCGTCACACACCACATTCGACCGCGCCCCGCTGCAACCTTCGTACACCTTCAACAATCCTCGGTACGTCGCACGTCCGCCGCCCCTCGAGATCGATTTCGAAATGATTTTCGATGTCGTTTTTGGCGCGCCGTGCACAATCTTCGCCCCAGCATCCTGATGCTGTCCCGGGCCGGCAAACGCTATGGAGAGAACCTCCCCGTGCGCGCCCGGTTCCAGCAGGTACACAGCCGGATATTTCATGGTAAGTTTGGAGCCAAGGTTGCCGTCCACCCATTCCATCACCGCATCTTGATACGCGGCAGCCCGCTTCGTCACTAAGTTATACACATTAGCCGACCAGTTCTGAATGGTGGTATAACGACAGCGGGCGCCCTTCTTCACGACTATTTCCACTACTGCGGCGTGAAGAGAATCAGCAGCATAGGTTGGCGCCGTGCATCCTTCCACATAATGCACCCTAGCGCCTTCGTCCACTATGATGAGTGTTCGCTCAAATTGCCCAGCATTGCTGGAATTGATTCGAAAGTATGCCTGAAGCGGCATTTCCACTTGCACGCCCGGTGGCACATAGATGAATGAACCGCCTGACCACGCCGCGGAGTTCAGCGCTGCGAATTTGTTGTCAGTCGGTGGAATGAGCGTGCTAAAGTGCTCCCTCACCAGCGGTTCGTGCTCGCGAAGCCCGTCATCCATGCTAAGGAAAATAACGCCTTTAGATTCTAAGTCCTTCTGAATATTGTGATACACCACCTCGGAATCGTACTGCGCGCCAACACCGGAGAGAAAGCGCTGTTCCGCTTCTGGAATTCCTAGCCGGTCGAAAGTATTCTTCACCTCATCAGAGACGTCGTCCCAACTCCGCGCCCCCTCATCCGGCGGTTTGATGTAATAATAGATGTCGTCGAAATCTATCTGACCAACATCTCCTCCCCACTCAGGCAAAGGTTTGCTCAAGAAAATATCGAGCGAACGATGCCTGAATCGACGCATCCATTCGGCCTCACCCTTCAAGTCGGAAATCTGGTCAATGACATCATGGTCGATACCCTTTCGCGTCTTGAATGTGTACGTATCCTTCTCGTGAAAGCCATACTTTTCCGTATAACTCTCATTGATTTCAGTTACAACGGCCTTTTCCCGTGAAGACATCTCAACTCCCATAGATCTTTAGGGTGCAATCCGTGGGCGCAGCCATCACGCGCCAACTTCCTTTCCATGAGCAGCGCGCACCCACTCATAGCCGTGCTCCTCGAGCTTCCGGGCCAAGTCCGCACCACCAGATTCTACAATGCGGCCTTCAAACATCACATGCACGAGATCAGGTTGAATGTATCTCAGCACGCGTTGATAATGCGTTATCACCAGCACGCCTAGGTCGGGGCCGACTAGCTGGTTGACCCCGCCGGCCACAATCTTCAGTGCATCAATATCGAGGCCCGAGTCAGTTTCGTCTAGGATGGCGATATCAGGCTCGAGGGTAGCCAGCTGCAGAATCTCGGCGCGCTTCTTCTCTCCGCCGGAGAAGCCATCATTCAGGTAGCGGCCGGCCACATCTTGCGACATGCCCAGCGACGCCATTTTCTCCTTTAGCAGGCTGCGGAACTTCCGAATCGAAATGCCCCGGTCTTTCGAGTCTTCAGCTCTTCTGCGTGAGTTAATCGCGGTGCGCAGAAAGTTTGCTACCGTTACTCCCGGGATTGCCACCGGATATTGAAAGGCTAGAAAAAGGCCCATCCGCGCACGTTCATCTGGGCTAAGTTCCAGCACGTCGATTCCCTTGAATGTTACCTGCCCGGCGGTTACTTTGTAACCAGGGTGGCCCATGAGCGCGTACGCGAGCGTGCTTTTTCCGCTACCATTCGGGCCCATCAAGGCGTGGATTTCACCTTGTTTTATTTTCAGGTCAACCCCACGCAATATATCCTTGTCCCCAACTGATACTTGGACATTCTGAATCTCAAGCATTGATGCCATTGTTGGTCAACTCCTGTGTTTTGTTGTGAGCGGCATAATTATACCATTCAGCCATTCGGGCGTCAATATTTTAGACGTCCGTCTTTGTTATTCGTGACAACTGCAACCGAAATGATCTACCTAGTCGACCTCCATCTCAGTTAGTTCGTTAAGGTTACCTTCGATTGTCATCACTGATACTGCAATCCAACCGCCATCCGATGACGGCCGAGGTGCATCGGTTATGACCACCCAATCACCATCGTTACTACGGCCCGAAAGGGTGACACAATCCCCATCCAAAATGTATCCGATAGCCCGAAATGCTGTCGCCGGGCCAGTCCGAACATTCACCGATGCCACATTCGGGCATGCTCGTAGTTCCACCGGAGTAGGCGTCAGGGCCGTTCTTGCCGCCTCTACCGTGGCAGTGAGACCTGCAGTGTAATCCAGCAGCGCCCCACGAGTGGCAGTTGCATGCAGTGCCTCCACCGTGGCAGTGTGTCCAAGTGTGTTCGCCTCGTATTCAGTCGGCTTATCGGAAACCTGACCCGTTGGCTTGTGCTCCACGGGCGTTGGCGCAGCCTCCATCATCTGACCAACGCCCGCAGGCCGCCGCACCGCTCCAACAAAATACAATCCGTACCCAACGGCAGCCACCATACCCACAAACAGACCGGTAGAGACGCCGACCGATATCAGGCTCCTGCGCCGGCTCAAGACCGAATCTCGGCGAACCTCGGCATTTGAAGTGAGTGCAACATTCCTCACACCGCGGGCGACCCGGCTGCGCTGCGCATAAGCGACGCGCAGCTCAGGGTCTTTCAACTCTCGATAGGCCCATTCTAAGTCGGTCAATGCAGTTTTTTCACCAGCTGACGGCTTCTCATCTCCTCGCTGTTTGATCAGCATTCTGTACGCCGCCTCGATAACCCTCCATTCCGTATCGGGCGCAACATCAATGATCTGGTAAGGGTCCCGCTCATCCATAAGTCATCAATTTTTCCGTGTGAACACACATTTGTTGACACATCATTCGCTCAGTGATAGACTCACTCAGTTCGAATTGGCCCCGCATCCAGAAGAAACATGCCCGACACGCCCGCAGCATACACCAATGAAAACCCTGAGGTCAGCGCGATTCGCGATTCGCTCCGCGACGTAATGGATCCAGAGCTTGGGATGAGCGTGGTCGAACTGGGCCTCATCCGCGAAATACAAATAGATGCGGAAAGCGTCACTGTTTTCATGCTCCTGACCACACCTTTCTGTCCCTACGGCCCGGCCCTACTGGAATCCGTTCGCACCACTGCGGAGAAAACAGCATCCTTGCCAACCACGGTGGAGATGGGCACTGAAATGTGGACACCCGAGATGATGGAAGAGGGCGCCGGTGGAGATTGGGGCCTGTTCTGAACCACTTCCGCCAATCCGTGCGCTCGCCAATCAATAAACTGTGATCTCTCCCGCGCGACCTCCAGATGCTGCACCTATAACGAATCCTCTCTGCCCTCGCTCATCCAACTCACGCAGGAAATCCGCTACACTCTCCGCCGCAATCGCGAGCAACAGCCCGCCTGACGTTTGCGGGTCAAACAGGAGTCGGCGCTCCCACTCCGTGAGACCGCGCTCACACCTCAGCCACTCGCCATAATAGTCGGCGTTGCGAGTTGCGCCCTCAGCGAAAATTTCTGCCAGCGCATACTCCACTGCGCCCTCCATCCAACGCAATTGTTGCCATGCAATTCGCAAGCCACACGCTGATTGAGTTGACATTTCATGCGCGTGGCCAAGGAGGCCGAAGCCAGTCACATCAGTAGCGGCGTGCACTTGCGGATGGATGCTTTGCGCCGCTTGCATTGCCCCACGGTTTAGTGTCGCCATAATTTCCACGCATCTCTCCACATGCACAGCAGCAGCGCTTCCGCGTTTTATCGCCGTGGTTATCGTGCCGCTTCCCAGCGGCTTTGTCAGCACCAGGACATCCCCCGGCAGCGCGCCACCTTTGCGCAGCAAGCGCTCCGGTTTCACCAGACCGGTCACCGCCAGTCCATACTTGGGTTCGTGATCAATAAGCGTGTGCCCCCCGGCTAAAACCGCACCGGCCTCGCTCACCTTGTCGGCTCCCCCGCGCAACACGGATCCGAGCGTGGATTCGTCTGCGTTGTCCGGCCACCCTACCAGATTAATCGCCAGGAGTGCGTCGCCGCCCATCGCGTAAACATCAGAAAGCGCATTTGCAGCGGCGACAGCTCCATACAGGTATGGATCGTCCACCACTGGCGGAAAGAAATCCGTGGTCAAAATAAGCGCCTTCTCGTCATCTATCTGAAAGACAGCGGCGTCATCAGGCCCGATCAGGCCTGCCAACAGCTCAGGCGGCGCCATAGCGGAATATCTCTCTCGCAACGGCTTCAATATTTCCCCCAGCACCTGAGGGTCTAGTTTAGCCGCTCAACCGGCACACGAAGCCAGGGTGGTTAGCTTTATGCCCTTTCCGGATGCCAGTTGCCTGCCGGGCGCTTTGTTCGTCACGCCCATTATTTTATCACTGCTACCGGCGCACGAAAACGCCTGTATAATGAAATCATGCGTACGTCACTTAAACGCATTGAGGCAAAAATTGAACATCTGCTAGAGCGCAATTTCGTCAACCTGTGGCAGAAACATCTCGATCCACACTCGGTTGCACACGAGCTCGCTCGTGCACTGGAAAACCGCGCGTCCACCAGACCCACGCGGAGAGTCCGGCGAGCCGCCCCCAGCATCTACGAAGTGCGTATGCATACACTCGACGTCACAGCGCTTCTGCATAACGTGCCGGACTTTCCCGAGCGAATGGCCGCCCAGCTGCTTCGAATCGCGCGTCAGTTAGACTTGATTCTTGTTGTCCCGCCATCTGTCAGCATGGTTTCGGATGATACAGTCCCGCAAAACTCACTCCGCATCAGCACTGATGTTCCCCAGCCGGACCCGGAAGCAACCCGTCAGATAACGTCACTGCAAGACCACCATATTCCGCGCGATTCAGCTGCAGCACACGCCTATCTTATAATTGACGGACGCCGCGAGGTCACCCTGCCAAAGCCGCTGCTCACGCTCGGGCGCAGTGTGGAAAACGACATTATCTTGGAGCAAGCCGGCGTCTCTCGCAATCATGCCCAGTTGCGTCGCCGCCAGCAGCGCTGGGTGCTTTTTGACCTAAACTCCAGTAGCGGTACCTTCGTGAACGGCGAGCGTATTTCCGAGGCAGCGCTGCAAGCCGGCGATGTGATTTCACTGGCCACGGCAAAGCTCATTTTCGCCGAAGTACAGGGCGGTACCGGGCGGCAGCCCCACCCAGAACCTTTCGCCGACCGCACTCGTCCGTTGCACCAAGACAGCTAAATTCCATGAGCCTCGCTGGCCTGTACCAAGCAGTACGCATCCCGATCTTTCTCGCTCTATACGGATTTCTCGGACTGGTATTGTGGATGCTCTGGCAGGACATCAAATCGACGCGCCGCCTAATCGCCCTAACCACAGAACCGGCCGGCGAATTGGTGGAACTCAGCAGCGAACAATCTCACACGCTCATGCCGGTCACCTCCCTGGGGCGGGCGAGCAGCAACGTAATCGCTCTGCCAGACCCCGCCGTATCGCTGGAGCACGCCCTGATTACCCGCCGCGACGGAGTATGGTGGCTGGAAGACCTTCATTCTCGAAACGGGACTCACCTGAATAGTCATCAGTTGGAAACGGCCGCGGTCATCACTAGTGGCGACATTGTCTCCATCGGTCATTCCCGATTCAAAATACATATTCGCCCAACCTCTTCGTAGTTTCCGCCGCGTCACTTTTCCACTTGCAGTCCCTGTTGCTGGTAAGAACTCTTCCCCGAATATTGTGCGTCAAGCCTGAAACACATCTACTTGTTCTGAACGCACCCGATGGGTAGATGCAGAAACGAGCTCCAATGTTGCCCGATGGCACGAGACGCACAGATGCCCCCCGTGATGAACACATCACAGTGTATCTGTTAGCTCGCGACGGCGCCAAATCGAATCCGAATTTGGTGGATGCGCTGAACTCAGTGTCAGATAGCGGGCATTTCTGAATTTGTTTCCCGAAGAAGCACTCGCGTATCGATCGCGGCCCATGGCTACGAGAGGTTGGTTTCGGCACACGTCTCGTGGCTGCCGGTGGCTTCGGTAGCGGTTCCACCACGCACTAGGTCGCGATGCACTCTCCAGACAATGTCGATGCGCAACTTGTTAATTGTCCCTGGGACTCCTATCAGCAGGTCACATGAGCACGACGCAGCATGCTCATTCGGCATCTGCCGTGGCGCCATCCAGCTCAGTCGCCATACCATGAACTTCACTCTCACGCCAATCACCTTGACGCACGATTTCGATATCGCCAAACGTTTCAGTCTGCACCGCCTGCACCATGTTCCGCCGCGACAACTCCAGAATTGCAAGAAAAGTGGCCACGATTTCACCGCGCGAGCGTCCTCCGCCAAGCAGCCCAAAGAAGCTTGTCTGCAGACGCCGCCGCAGAGACCGAGCAATCACTTTTATCCGCCCCCGCACCGAGAATCTCGGCCTGCCCACTACCTCTGATACCCGCGTTCGTCTCTCAATCGAACGGCCTAGCACAGCCGAAAGAGCAGCGGCCAAATCACGGACAGACACATCCGACAGATCTAGCGCCGGCCGCACGCGTGCCGGACCGACAAGACGCACAAAGGTGCGCACACCCACCCTCTGGCGTTCCATGAACATATGCGATGCCCATTTGAATCTTCTGTACGTCCTGAGCTGGCGCGCCAATTCCTCACCGGGGTCAGGCTCCGCGGGCCCTAGCGTCGGCGGCCGCGGCAGCAGCGCCCGCGACTTTATCAGCACAAGTCGCGCTGCGAGTACAAGGAAATCGGCCAGTCCCTCAACGCGCCGCTCATTCAATCCGGAAATATGCTTAATGTATTGATCGGTAACCTGTGAGAGGGCCACCCGAGTGATGTCCAGTTCTTCACGCTCAATCAGCCGGAGAAGCAAATCCAGTGGGCCATTAAAGACCGGGAGAGAAACCGAATAGTCGCCTTTTTGCATATCGCCGAAGATGATACCACGCACACACGATGCCGCCCAAATCCGCGCCAAAATTTGACGGAACTCAACACCTGTGCTAAACTCGCGCCAACAACATTGCGGGGTAGAGCAGTGGCAGCTCGTCGGGCTCATAACCCGGAGGTCGCAGGTTCGAATCCTGCCCCCGCTACCTAGAAGCACCGCTAGGACAGCAGCGGTGCTTCTTTCATCATGATTCGCAGTAACGGTTAAGGTGCCACTGCTGGAATGGTATACTCTCCCAGCGGTTTAGCCAATGGCGAGGTAGCTCAATCGGCAGAGCAACGGACTCATAAGCCGTCGGTTGTGGGTTCAAGTCCCACCCTCGCCACCAATAGCGGCTTTTACACTCAGTTTCGACCCTTTTGGTTGCGGTGCGCACCCTCTGTATTCGGGTTTTTTCTCTATAATCCTGTGGTTTCTGTAATCCCTCTGTTCCGATAAACCAACAAAAAAGACCTGCGCCGGGAGCAGCAGGTCTGTTAGAATCTACCTCAGGCCGCCGCTGTAGTTCCCAGCGGTTGGCTAGGGTCGTGTGGGTGGTCCAACACCTGCACGGCCCGTCTTTTTTGTTGCTAAGGTATAGTGGTATTATACTAGAAATTACACACAAGTGTTGGAGTTAAAATGAATACGCCCATCTTGCTTGCCCTTGTAACTCTTGTGACGTTGGGCATCGTTTCTTTTTTCGATAAAGTCGCAGGTGCGAACCAGGTCTACGTCCCTAGCTGGCTAATTGTAAACGCTATCCCTTATGCTCTTCTAGGAATTGTCGTGCACCTCACACAGAGACATCCATTTGATTTATCAACTAGAATGACCTGGCTCGCGGTTGTGTCGGGTTTCATTGGAGCAATAGGCATCTTTTCACTGTTGCTTTCGTTTAAATTGGGTGGCCAAGGCAGTATAATTTTCCCGATTTCTGGCTTGGGCGTGGTTGTGGCTGTCATACTTTCGTACATTGTCTATCATGAGCCGATTACTATGACAAAACTTCTAGGTTTGGGTTTAGGTGTGAGTTCTATCATCGTTCTGTCACGCTAAACATCCCATCGCTACGCCCTCAACACCGCGAACGGCTGACTAGCGTATACTGGTAGCGGGAGAGTAATCATGGCTGACTTCACACGCGCAGAAGTGGTGGCGATAGCCCATAAACTAGAACAGGCCGACCTGCGCAAGACCAATCTGGGCGGGGCTAACCTGCAAGGGGTCAATCTTCGGGGGAGCGACCTGAGCGAGGCCAACCTGCAAGGGGCTAACCTGTTCAAGGCAGACCTGAGCGAGGTCAACC
>DASCOB010000167.1:0-30051 GCA_036011785.1 Anaerolineales bacterium
ATTCGTGAGTTGTGCGTTGAATTCCTTTTCGGATTCCTCGTCGGCCTTTTTAGCCCCGGAAAAGAGGAAAATTAGCAGCCATATAGGTATGACAATGACCAAAAAGAGGACCAACAGACCAAGTAAACCACTAAACATTGCGCTCATATAGATAACCCTCAGGGACAGCCTGACCCAGTATTGCACGGTCGCTGCTAGCTCGTTAAAACAAAAAGCCGCCAATAAGATTGACGGCATAGTCGCTCTAGCGATGGCTAGTCTAGACGCGGTTCGTGGGGCTAGTGAGCTGCCTCTAAACCTTGTGGCAGTCTGATGGGTTGGCTAGTGCCGAGCAGTTCCGAAAGAATGGGAACTAACAGGTTTTGTCGTTTCCGTCATATCTCAGTTTGGCTACCAGTTTGTAGTCCGTTAAGCCGGCATCTGCGAACGCATCCTTCACTACGTTGCAGTAGGCTTTGAGAGCGATAGCGTGTGTTCCAGACTTAACTTCAATCTGCACATCTATGGTGTGTTTTGGGCTAACGGTTACGGTAATGGAGCTCCATCTTCCCTCGCCAAACGATTCTAGGGCGCTGTTGAACTCTGCAACCAGCATGCTGTTTGGTGGTTCTCTGAGTTCGGATGAGCATCCACTCACCATGACAGCAGCCAGTACAACGATGGCGATGGTGCTCCCGAACCAGCTCCCATCGGCGAAGATATTACGTAGTAACCATCCCATGCCACTACCAGTATACGCTAGCCAGCCGTTCGCGGTGTTAGGGGCGAGGTGATGGGCTGCTTAGCGTGACAGAACGATGATAGAACTCACGCCCAATCCCAGACCCAGTAGTTTTGGTGCAGTCACTGGCTCGCGATAAATAACGAACGATAGAATGGCAGCCACAAGGATGCCCATGCCAGCAATCGGGAAAAGAACGCTCCCCTCACCGCCCATTCTAAACGCAAGTACCAGTGCGGAAATAGCTATTGATGCAATGACACCTCCCAAAAAGGCGACGCCGGTCATCCCGGGAGACAAATCAAGTGGATGTCTCTGCACTAGGTGAATGACAATTGCGACAACGCAAAGGCCGACACCTTGAAAAAGCACGTAACTAGGTCCGTAGTATTGATTTACGCCCGCGATCTTGGTAAAAAACCTGACGATGCCGTCGCAAACGAGGCTTAAAAGGGCGAGCACAATTGGTATATTCATGTTATCTCCAATATCTGAGTGTAATTTCTAGTATAATATTACTACACCTTACCAACAAAAAAACGGGCCGTGCAGGTGCAGAAACACCCACACGACCCTAACCCAAACGCTGACAGAGCAGCGAAGGGCTGAACCAGATTTTACCTCAGGCCTCTCGCTAACAGCGGAGGTCTTTTTTGTTGGTTTATCGGAATAGATGGCTCACAGAAACCAATTGATTATCTGAAAAACACTATATAATCTGAGAAGCATACCGCTGACCGGGGTTTATAATTGAGCGTGGAGCGGCAATTCCGTGCGTGATTTTGGCCCACTAGCTCAATTGGCAGAGCAGTTGACTCTTAATCAATTGGTTCCAGGTTCGAGTCCTGGATGGGTCACTCGAAGGTGATTTGAACCCGCTTGTTCCCGTGACAAAGCGGCAGTCGGCTCGCAGGCACGCCCTTTCATTTCGTCTACCTTTCTCTGGCGGCACAATCTGTCAATTTGAAACGATGAATTTCCATCGCTGTCGCGAGTGGTGCAGGCTGCACACCGTCCGGATGCGCGACCGGTAAACAGAATGGGGCTTTAACGACCAGTTTTGCTATAATGCGCCGGTGGTACTTAATCTTGGTAGCCGCAAGAAGTGTTTCCGCTCACAACCGCGCGTAGTTTCTCCCCGAGCATGTTGTTCTTATGAATAAACGCTGGCAGATGCCCCTCGGATTGCTACTGAGCTGCTTGGCGTTGGCAGCGATATTGCGCGGCATCCGCTGGGGCGAACTTGGTCGGGCCATGGCTCAGGCCAATTACTGGTGGCTACTGCCGTTCGTGTTGTTCGAGACGTTGTCGCTATGGGTGCGTGCAAAACGCTGGCGAGTGCTGCTGGAGGAGAAAATCGAGATAGGGCGTTTGTTCTGGATAACTAACATCAGTTATTACCTGAGCAACGTTCTACCATTGCGCATAGGGGAGTTGGCGCGAGTGTATCTGGCCACACGTGGCAGTGAGGTGAGCGGGATGCAGGCGCTCTCGACCGCGGTGCTCGAGCGCATGATTGATGTGCTCACTGTGTTTGCGCTGCTTTTCGCGGTGCTGCCGCTTGTGCCGCAACAGGGGCTGTTGGCCGAGATTGCCTACTGGGTGGTGGCCGCGGTGTTGCTGGCAATTCTGGCTGCCTTCGGCCTCGCGAGAAAACGCAGTGGGTTTGCGGCGATTATCGGGGATTTTGTCGGCAGGGTTGCGCCAGGCTTGCGCGGCGCGGCCGTGGATGCGGCCGACAACTTTCTCGCTAGCATTGACATTGTTCGCGGCAGACGGCTGGGGGTTGCAGCGCTGTTGAGTGTGCTCGTCTGGCTGCTCGCGGCGTTGGCGGTCTATTCGATGATGTTAGGGTTTTTGCCGGAGCAGCCGGTATATGTAGGAGTTTTTGTGACCGTGATTGTGGCGCTTGGCATCGCGCTTCCATCAGTGCCTGCCGGAGTAGGACTGTGGGAAGCGGCGACGGTGGCGGCGCTGGCGGTTTTTGGCGTGGCGAGAGAAACTGCTCTTGCGTACGCGGTTGCCATGCACCTCACTCTTTTTGTGAAAATGGCAATTCTGGGCATGGTTGGGCTGCACTTTGAGGGCGAAAACCTGAATCACCTTGCCGGTGCTGCGTGGCGCTTCATGCGGAGGCTGCGCAATCAGCAGGACGAAGTTGCGTGAGAATACTGGCTGCACTCACCTATTATTGGCCGCACGTCTCCGGATTGACTATTTACGTGGAACGGTTGGCGCGCGCATTGGTAGTGCGCGGTCATGCGGTGACGGTACTGACTTCGCAGTACGACCGTGGGCTGTCGCGGCGGGAGGAGTTGCACGGAGTGCGGGTGGTGCGTGTACCCGTGGCGGCGCGGGTGAGCAAAGGAGTGCTGATGCCCACAATCGGCGTGGTCGCTAGCAAACTGGTGGCCGCTAACGATGCGGTCAGCCTGCACCTTCCGCAGCTGGATGCGAGCGGGATTGCGCTCCGAGGGCGGTTGCTGCGCAAGCCGACCGTTGTTACCTACCACTCTGACTTGACTCTTCCTGCATCGCCGCTTAGCGCGCTGGCGAATAGAGTGGTTGATGCTAGCAATCATGTCGCGGCGCGGCTGTGCGACGTGCTGTGCGCTTACACGGAGGATTTCGCGCGCCATTCGCGCCTGCTCTCTGCGTACTTCTCCAAAGTGCGCTATATTCTTCCGCCCGTTGATATACCGATAGTGGAACCAGCTGCCGCTGCGGACTGGGCATCGCGCCACGGACTGGATTCCGGCACCCCAGTGATAGGGGTGGCGGGCAGGCTGGCAGCCGATAAGGGCATTGAGTTCCTGCTCGAGGCGCTGCCGGCGGTGCTTGCAGTCCACCCGCGTCTGAAGGTGATGCACGCAGGGCCGGTCGAGGACGTGATTGGAGAAGAGCGCTACCGGCAGCGGCTTGCGCCCATACTGCAGCGCTTCGCAGATTGCTATACTTTTCTGGGTACGCTGGAGCCTGATGAGATGGCCCATTTTTTCAGCAATTGTGACGTGCATGTGTTGCCGAGCATCAACAGCACGGAGACCTTTGGGCTGGTGCAAATTGAGGCGGCGCTGTGCGGCACACCGACGGTAGCGAGCGCGCTCCCGGGTGTGCGCGTGCCCACGCAGATGACTGGCATGGGGCTGACCGTGCCGCCGCGGAATGCCGATGCGCTGGCAGCGGGGATCCTGAAAGTGCTCGCCAACCCAAGGCAATTCCAACGACCGCGTGACCCGATTGCGGCGCAGTTCTCTCCACAGGTGACGGCGGAGCGGTACGAGGATCTGTTTGAAGAGTTGAAGGCATGGTGACGAGGCGCATGGATGCCACGGTGATGGGGTGAAAAGGTGATAAGGTGACGGGGTGAATTGGAAGGCGTCATCGCGTCGCTGTTGGGTGCTGTCGAATGGCCGCACTAGCGCCAATGCCAGAATCCACTGACGTCTTCAGACGCAATCTCCGCGAGCTCCCTGCATTTCGGGCGTTGCTGCGCGCGGTGGAAACACGCTTTTACGCCGGACTCGAGCTACCTGAACCGACGCTCGACTTGGGTTGTGGCGACGGACATTTCGCATCGGTGGCCTTCGATGCTCCGCTGACCGCGGGTGTGGATGCGGACTTTGATGCTGCGCGAGCGGCACGCACGCGAGCCAACGTCTATCGCGGGCTGATGCAGGCTGAGGGAGAGCGGTTGCCCTTTGGTGATGCGACTTTTGGGAGCGCGATTAGCAACTCTGTGCTGGAACATATTCCGCGCGTTCAGAGTGTGCTGCACGAAGTAGGCCGGGTGCTGCGCCCAGGTGCGCGGTTCGTTTTTTCTGTGCCGAGCGAATTCTTTCGTGAGTTTCTCTCCATTCGGCGTGGCTTGTCCCGGATGGGTCTTCGCTCAATGGCGCGGGCATATGAACGCTTTTTCGATCGAATCTCCCGCCATCATCACTACCATTCGTCGGAGGAGTGGTGCGAGCTTCTTGAACTCACTGGTTTCGAAGTTGAACAGCGCTGCTATTATTTCTCGGAGCGAGCGCTGCGTGCGCTGGAGTGGGGGCATTATCTGGGGTTTCCGGCGGTACTCTCAAAGTCGTTTACCGGGCGGTGGATACTGGCTCCTACGGATGCTAACCTATGGCTAACCGAGAGGCTGCTGCGGCGATTTTTCGAAGAGCCGCTCCCTGCGCGAGGCGCGTACCTTTTTATTGTCGCCCGGCGTTTCGTTGAATGAGGCCCAATGTTGACCGGCGCAGAGCATTCCTGGCCACGAGATGACTGAGCGAGCGCCTCCGCCCGTGTGCACACACTCAGAGAGTGGCTTCATTGCGTGCGCCGTGCGGATAGGCTTGTTGGTAGTAGTGGTGGCCGCGGCCGCCTATTTGCGTTTTGTTGGACTGAACTGGGATGAATTCCAGCACCTGCATCCTGACGAGCGATTTTTGACGATGGTGGAAACTGGCGTCCGGCCGGTGGAGGGCGGTTGGGCGGAGTACTTCGACAGCGGCAATTCCACGCTCAATCCCCACAATCAGGGCTACGACTTCTTTGTGTATGGCACTGTGCCCATCTTTCTGGTGCGTTATCTGGCGCAGTGGATTGCCGATACCGGATTACAACTTTCGGATTTGGGATTCGAGTCATCTCTTGAGTTAGGTACCGGTTACGATCAGGTGCATCTGGTCGGGCGCGCGGTTTCGGCATTTGCCGACACGGTTTCTGTTTTGCTGCTCTATTTTGTTGGCAAGCTGCTCTACAGCCGTCGGGTGGGCCTTCTGGCTGCGGCGCTGGCTGCGGGCTCGGTCGCGCTCATCCAACAGGCGCATTTCTTCACCGTCGATTCGTTAGCGAACCTGTTTGTTACGCTCGGGATGCTTTTTGCTGCGCGTGCGCTGCATAGCGATAGCCCGCTCAATTATGCTCTCTTTGGATCGGTGTTGGGAGTGGCGGCGGCCTCGCGCATTAATACCGCGCCGCTGATGCTGCTGATTCTGCTGGCAGCATGGTCGCGGGTCACGAGTCGTGAGTCATGGCTGACGAGTTACGGGTGGCGCGTGGTGCTGGCTGCCGTACTTTCGCTGCTCGTCTTTCGGGTCGCGCAGCCGTATGCCTTTGCCGGACCATCTTTTTTTGATATCGGCCCTAATGAGCAATGGCTGAACAATATCCGCGAAATTCGAGGGCAGATGCGCGGCGATGTCGATTTTCCGCCGAACCATCAGTGGACTGACCGCCTAGCGCTGATTTTCCCGTGGCAAAATATGGTGCGCTGGGGGATGGGCCCGGCCCTGGGGTTAGCGGCTTGGGCCGGATTTGGCTGGGCGGGCTGGCAGCTGCTGCGCCGGCAGACGGGTAGCCGGCGTCATTTGTTGCCGGTTGCGTGGAGTGGGCTGTACTTTCTCTGGCAGGGCACACAATGGGTCAAACCCATGCGTTACTTTTTGCCAATTTATCCGACCCTGATTTTGCTCGGCGCGTGGGCGTTGCATGAGCTGTCAAAAGAAAAACGCAGCAAACACGCTTTGCGTTTGGCGTCACCCGGGCTGATCGCGCTGGTACTTGGCAGCACTATGCTTTATGCTCTCGCCTTTTCCCGCATTTATACGCGGCCGGTGACGCGGGTGGCGGCCAGCCGCTGGATATATGAAAATCTGCCTGGTCCTTTCAGTTTGGTGATCGAGACGGCGGAAGGGGCGGTGACGCAGCCGGTGCGCATGCCGCCCGATTTTCAGTATGAAAATAGCCAACCACACACGCAGTCGTTCACCGCGCAGGCAAGCGGTGTGATCAGTGCGCTGCGGATTGGTCATCTAGGCGATGCGAACGCCGATGCTGCGCCGGAGACTTTCACGGTGAGTATTCAGGATGGCACTGGCGGCAACCCGCCTGGTAGCGCCACGCTGATGGCTGACCTTTCTGCGAACAGTGGCTACACTTTGCAATTGCAACCGCCGCTTTCGGTGACGAAAGGCCAGAATTATCAATTGGTCAGCCAAGCGGTGGCGGGCGCGCCGCTGGCAATTAGCGGGGCGCAGCTGGCCAATGAATCCAGTTGGGATGACGGCTTGCCGCTGCGCATGGATGGTTACGATGGCTTTAGCGGCATTTATGGCGGGCATAATCTGGAGCTGTATTGGGAAGATGACGAAGCCAAGCGCGAGCGGATGCTGGATATTCTGGCGCAGAGCGACTACATCCTAATTTCCTCTAACCGCCAGTATGGGTCCATCCCGCGCCTGCATACGCGCTATCCGCTGACCATCGCCTATTACGATGCGCTTTTCTCGGACGAACTGGGTTTTGAGCTGGCGGCGGAATTTGAGAGCGCGCCTAATCTAGGAAGCTGGCAGTTTTCGGATCAGGGCGCCGAAGAGCCGTTCACAGTTTATGACCATCCTAAAGTATTGATTTTCCGCAAGGCGGCGGATTTTTCGATTGAGAGGGTAAGAGATGTTCTGAGGGCGGTGGATCTTTCGCAGGTGATCTGGATGAATCCGCAAAAGGCCACAGCTGCTCCGACCGGTTTGTTGCTGCCGCCGGAGCGTCTGGCCGAGCAGCGCGGGGGCGGGACCTGGTCGCAGATGTTTGATAGCAGCAGCGCGCTTAATCGGCTGCAGTGGCTGGGGGCGTTCGCTTGGTGGGGTGGGTTGCTCATGCTCGGCTGGCTGCTGTTCCCATTGACTTTTCTGGCTTTTAGCGGGCTACCGGAGCGCGGTTATGCGGTCTCCAAAATCTTGGCGCTGCTGTTGATTGCCTGGCTGGCGTGGTTGCTGGCAAGCGTGCACTGGGCTCCGTTCACTCGCGGGACAATCGGGTTACTGGCAGGAGGGTTGGGGCTGCTGGCTGCTGGTGTGGCAGCACGGCGCACGGCCGAGATGCGGCGCTGGATTGTCGCGCATCGGCGTTACATCATCAGCGTGGAGCTGCTCTGGTTGGCTTTGTTCCTCTTCGATCTATTCATCCGCTGGCATAACCCGGATCTGTGGCATCCGACCTATGGTGGCGAGAAGCCGATGGACTTCTCGTATTTCAACGCGGTGCTGCGCAGCGTTTCGTTCCCGCCTTTTGATCCATGGCTGGCGGGTGGCTATATTAATTATTATTATTTTGGCTATGTGCTGGCAGCTGTGCCGACCAAGCTGCTGGGCATTGCGCCGGCTTTTGCCTACAACCTGCTGCTGCCGATGTTGTTCGCCATGACCGGCACGGGCGCTTTCTGCGTGGCGTATAACCTGAGCGTCAGTGAGGGACAGAGAGGTGCAGGCCGGCCCACGCGCGTGCTTTCGCTGTGGGGCGGCCTTGCGGCTGCGGCGCTGATGGTGCTGCTGGGCAATCTCGGGCAGCTAGATACTATTGCCAAAGGGCTGCGCAAGGCAGCCGAAACTGCGCCGCACCGGCTTTTGCCGGGCATGGGTGCAGTTTCGGATTGGGCGACTGGCCTGTACCGCGTGGGGTTTGAGAGCCAGACCATTCCGATGGGCACTGGCGAATGGTATTGGAACGCTACGCGCCTTATCCCGCATCCGGAAAGCGAAGCTGTACCGATTACCGAGTTTCCACTCTTCACCTTCTTGTATGCCGATTTGCATGCGCACATGCTGGCGCTGCCGCTGACGCTGTTGGCGCTAGCGTGGGCGCTGGCGGTTGTGCTGGGCACGAGGCGTTCCGGCGATAAGCCGGCAGCGGCAGCGCACTGGTGGGTGGGCGCTCTGGCGATTGGCGCGTTGGGGCCGACGAATACCTGGGATCTGCCCACCTATCTGGTGCTGGGCTGCGTGGCGGTAGTTTACGCCCAATTCCGCCGCTACGAGAGGTTGGATTACGACATGTTTCTCGCCGCCGCCGGGCGGGTGGCACTGCTGGTCGCGCTGGCCGCGCTTTTTTTTCGCCCTTACACCCTTTGGTATGGCTCCGGGTACAACGCCGTCGAACTCTGGCGCGGCTCCACCACCCCGTTGAGTGCGTACCTGAAAATACACGGGTTGTTTCTGTTCATCATCGTCGCGTTTCTGGTGGCTGAAACCCGGCGCTGGGTGCAATCCACCACGATTCACGGGTTGCGGGGAAT
This sequence comes from Anaerolineales bacterium, assembly GCA_036011785.1. Classification (GTDB taxonomy): domain Bacteria; phylum Chloroflexota; class Anaerolineae; order Anaerolineales; family UBA11657; genus CAJWGI01. The sequence goes on from DASCOB010000167.1 coordinate 8,781, forward strand.
GAAGAATTTGCTGGCTGTGGGAATCGTGATGGGTGTAGTGTTATTGGGATCGACTGCGCTGCTAGTGTTTGTTGGCGTGCAGATTGCGCCGCTGGCGCTGGGACTGCTGGTGTGGGCGATTCTGTTGCTGCTCTCCCCGCAACAAACCCCGCAGAAAAGGGCGGCGTTGGCACTGGTTTGTCTGGCGCTCTTGCTGACGGTGCTGGTCGAACTGGTGCGGTTAGAGGGTGATATCAGCCGCATGAACACGGTCTTCAAATTCTACTTGCAGGCGTGGACGTTGTTCAGCGTAGCAGCTGGAGCCGGACTGACGTGGGTGTGGCAGCAGATGCCGGACTGGCAGCAGCGTAACACGCGGCTGTGGTGGGCCGGACTGGGGCTGCTGGTCTTGATAGCGGCTGCCTACACGCTGCTGGCCGCTTCCGCCAAAATGCGCGATCGCATGGCAGCCGGTGCGCCACATACGCTTGATGGTATGGCCTTCATGCAATTCGCTGACTATCATGATCAGGGGCAGCCCATCCCGCTGTCACCCGATTATGACGCCATTCGCTGGTTGCAGGAAAACGCGAGCGGCTCGCCGGTAATCGTCGAAGCGCACACCAGCGAATATAAATACGGCTCGCGTTACACAATGTATACGGGCCTGCCGGGGGTGGTGGGTTGGAACTGGCATCAGCGCCAGCAGCGCGCGGTCACGCCGCCGAATCTGATCACCGATCGAGTGGATGCCGTCAATCGGTTTTATCGCGAGACGGACAACAATGCGGCATTGGCCTTCTTGCGCCGCTATGATGTGCGATATATCGTGGTGAGCGTCTATGAGCGGGCGTATTATCCAGGCGAGGGGTTGGAGAAATTCGGGCGCATGGCGAACGCGGGGCTGCTAGACATTGCTTACGATCATGGCGATGTTGTCATTTACGCTCACAATGGGGAACCGGTCGAATGAGATAGTCTTATGCGTGACATTCTCTCTTTTATGGTTTGGTGGCTCATCGTGTCTTGCGCTGGCTTGGTGGCCTGGCCCTTGCTTTTCCGGATGCTGCCGCAGCTTCCTGACCGCGGCTATGCCGTCAGCAAAACATGTGGGCTGTTGCTGCTGGGCTATGCGTTCTGGATGTTTAGTTCGCTGGGATTCTTGCGCCTGACATTCGGTGGTGTGATAGTTGCGGCGTTAATCGTAGCGGCAGCGGCGTCGCGGTGGGGGCAGCCGCGTGCCGCGTTGGAATGGCTGCGTGCGCACCGCGCCGTGGCGCTGGTGACTGAAGCGGTGTTTCTGGTCGGCTTTGGCATTTGGGCTTACGTGCGCGCGTTAAACCCGGAGATTGCAGGTACAGAAAAGCCGATGGAATTTGCTTTTCTCAACTCGATATTGCGGGATGGCGTTATGCCGCCGCGTGACCCGTGGCTTTCGGGCTATGCCATTAGCTATTATTACTTTGGCTATGTCATCATCGCCATTCTGACCCGCCTGAGCGGTGTGCTGCCCGGCGTGGCTTTCAACCTTGGAGTGGCGCTGCTGTTCGGCCTGACGGCAGTGGGTGCTTTTGGGGTGGCGTTCAATCTGATCGCTGTATCTGGTCGGGTCACGAGGCAGGTATCGGGAGTGGCGGTTCCCGCGCTACTTGCGCCCGTTTTTGCGGTTGTGACCGGCAATCTGAATGGCATGCTGGAAGTATTGCATCAGCGTGGGTTGGGTGCTGCGCGCTTCTGGCAGTGGCTGGGAATCAAATGGCTGGATGCAGCGCCCACGCCGGGCGGGGGCTGGCTGCCGCAACGCTACCTGTGGTGGTGGCAGGCTTCGCGTGTAATCCGCGACCGCGACCTTACCGGCGCACCTATCGGGTTGCAGCCGATTGACGAATTTCCATTCTTCTCGTTTTTGCTAGGGGATTTGCATCCGCATGTACTGGCATTGCCTTTTGTCTTTTTGGCGCTGGCGGTTGCGCTACAAATGTTTCTAGCAGGCGCAGGCCGTCATCCGTCGGCCGCCAACTGGATGCCATTTCCGGTTTCGCAGCTGTTGTTCTTCGCGCTAGTGTTGGGAGGACTGGCTTTTCTCAACACCTGGGATTTTCCCATCTACCTGTTCGTGGCGGTGGCGGCTTACGCCGTTGGGCGTCGCACAGTCGGTGCGCGCGAACTGCGCCTGGGGCTAGTCTTTGCGGTATCGGGCGTTATACTCTATCTGCCATTTTACATCGGCTTTCGGTCACAGGCCGCCGGCATTCTTCCCAATCCGGTTTTTTCCACGCGGCTCAACCAGTTCTGCGTGATGTTCGGCGTGTTGCTGCTGCCGGCGCTAGGTTGGTTATCATGGGAATCCAAACGCGCGGGCAAGCGGCTTAACTGGCGTCTGGGGATGTTCACCGGCCCGGCAATGTTGGTGGGCCTGACGGTCACCTGTGGCGTGCTGACGACAACTATATTGATGACGCCCCGTCTGCGCGATATGGGCGCATCCTCCTTTTTGTTGGCGAACTTTTCTACAGATGAAGCGCTGGGGATCATTTTGCGGCGGAGGCTACTTGAAGAGCCCTGGACTGCGCTGCTTTTAACCGTGGCGCTGCTGCTGGCTGGCGGGCTGCTACCGCGCAAAACAGATGTCTTGCCAACGGGAGCGGCAGTCACCCCGTTCGTGGCGTTGCTGTTTGGGGTTGGGGCGCTGCTGACTCTGGGGCCAGAATTTCTCTATTTGCGCGATAGTTTCGGGACGCGAATGAATACTATTTTCAAATTCTATTATCAGACGTGGGCGCTATGGTCAGTTGTGGCGGCATATGGCTTGTGGTGCGTACGGCACAGCGCCGGGAAGCTGGGGCGATCCGTGCTCGGGATGGCGGTGACGCTTACTCTGGCTGCTGGGCTGCTTTATCCGGCTCTGTCCATTTGGACGAAGACTATAGGGTTGCAGAGCGGCACGCTGGCGGCTGGGGAGCGCGTGGCGACTCTGGACGGCACGGCGGCGCTGGCGCACTCGCGTCCGGAAGACTACGAGGCCATTAATTGGTTGAACCACTTCCTGCCCACCCATGGGGTGATCGCTGAGGCGGTGGGTGGAAGTTATACGGATTATGGGCGCGTTGCGGTGCATAGCGGGCTACCCACAGTGTTGGGCTGGCCGGGCCATGAGTTGCAATGGCGCGGCGGTTTTGAGCCGGCGGCCGGACGCGAGGACGCGGTGAATACGTTGTTCTCCACCCGCGTGTGGGATGAAGCCGCGGCGCTGCTGGCGCGGTATGATATTCGCTATGTGTACGTTGGCTCGCTGGAACGGCAGCAGTTCGCGACGCAAAGTTTGCAGAAATTTGACAATCACATGCGAGCGATTTATCGCAATAGTGGGGTAACCATTTATGAGCGGTTTGAGTGACTATTCTGGCATTTACCGACATGGAGCAGAATCTCAGCGCAGGGACGCCAGGACGCAGGGGAAAGGCGCGATATATTCTGCAGGAATATCCATGCGACCTTCCATTAGGAATTGTGACAAGCTGAATAGGCGCCAACGGACAGGCGAAGCAGGACACAGACTAGCACAGATGAACACGGAGCAAAATTGGAGGTCGTGCTGACTCGCCGTAACGAGGTCATGCTGTATCTGGCGCTGGGCGTGATAGCTGCGGCGCTGCGCTTTTGGCAACTGGGCTCTGCGCCGTTGAGCGCTTCAGAATCCGTTACGGCGTTGTCTGCTTTGCGTCTGGCGCGCGGCGGCACGGAAGCGGCTACGCAGCTTCCGCTCAGTCCGCTGCTGCATTCGCTTCAGATGTTGACTTTCTGGATTGGCGGCACGGCTACCGAAGCACTGGCGCGCTTTTGGCCGGCGCTGGCCGGCAGTGGGGTGGTGTTCTGGCCGTTGCTGCTGCGGGATCAAATTGGGCGCGGAGCAGCACTGCTGGCCGTGTTTATTATGGTGCTCTCTCCGGCGCAGTGGGCGGTGTCGCGCACTGGCGATGGGCTGACACTGGCCTTGCTATGCGGGTTGCTGACGGCGGCCGGATGGCAATGGTTTGTTTTACGCTCTGGTCGGTGTGGGCTGGCGTTTGCTGCGATGTCGCTCGGCGCTGGGTTGGCGTCCGGACCGCACTTTGTCGGGCTTCTGTTTCTCGGTGGGGTCGCTTTTCTGTTATGCCCGGGGACGTTTGAAGGCCTTTGGAAGCGGCTGCTGCCGGAACTATCGAGATGGGCGCTTCCCGTCGCGCTGACTTTCGTTCTCAGCGCGACCGCGTTTTTGCGCTATCCTTTGGGCCTATCGGCTGCCGGAGAATCCTGGGCAACCTGGTTCACTAATTGGTTGCCGGTGGAAGGGCAACGCCCTGCTTTTCTTATTCTGGCGCTGGCAACGCTGTACCAGCCGCTGACCGTGCTGGTCGGGCTTACTGGGGTTTACAGAGCTGTGCGCGGCGATCAACTCGCGCGACGGCTGCTCGTAATGGCGGCGGTAGGGCTGCTCTATTCGGCGACGTATTCGGGGCGGCAGTCAGGTGATTTCGTGTGGATGCTGCTTCCGCTTCACCTGTTGACTTCCCTAGTTGTGGTTTCAGCGTGGCAAGGCGCCAGGCGGGCGTTCGAGCTGACCACTGTCGCTGCGATGGTGGGGGCTTTGACGATGGTGTTAGGATTCGGATACCTTCTTGTATCTGGTTTTGCGACTAGGCGCACTCCAATTTGGGCAACGGAGGGTTGGGATGCAATCCTGCAGCTGGCCATACTGGTCATTCTAGCGGTGCTGCTGGTGCTGTTGTTCGCCAGCGCCTGGTCTTGGCGGATTGCCTGGCGTGGGACGGTGACGACCATGTTTGTCGTGTTTGTGGGATGGGCATTTCACTCCCAGGCGTTACTGATGCAGAAACCACTGGGTGCCGGGCTTGACCTGTGGTTTGAGGAAAGGCCATCTGCTTCAACGGAAATGATGATGCAAACTATTGAGGATGTATCATTGAGGGTTGTAGGGCAACGGAGGGAGGTAGAAATCTCGGTTATCGGTGACGGGAACGACAAACTGGCGTGGATGTTACGCGAATATCCGAATGTGAAGTGGTCACACTTTCCTTCAACCGAAGTGGCCAGTCCGGTGGTCATTACTTTGGGAGATGCGCCTATGGCGACGCTTGGAGACAGCTACCTTGGACAGGAATTCGCCGATACCGTGTACTGGCAGGGCGGTCTGCGTGGCAGCGGCCAGTGGGCTGAATATTTGCTGTTCCGGCGTGCGCCGGTCCGTCTGACAAAATCTGTGTTGTGGGTGCGGGAGGACGTGCAATTGGCAGCCGATACGGACGGCTGATTGCCGATGGATTCAGTGGACTGAATGAATAACAGAGTGGATAGATAAAATGGCGGAGCAAACAGAAAGGACGCTAATTGCTGCCAGCCGCCAGCTGTTGCCGAGCAGGCGCCAGACAACTTTCACGCTAGATTCGGAAAAGGTCGCCTGGATCGCCTTGTTGCTGCTGGCGGCGGTCTCGCGCTTTTACGCGCTGGGAGACCGCGTGATTAGCCATGACGAAAGCTTGCACGCGTATTATTCTTGGGAGCTTTCGCAGGGACGTGGCTTTCAACACACCCCGTTGATGCACGGGCCGTTCCAATTCCACGTGGTCGCACTCTCGTTTTTTCTTTTAGGGGATTCTGACGTCACGACGCGTGTCCCCGCCGCGCTCTTTGGTATCGCCGCTGTGGGGTTGCTCTGGTGTTTCCGCGAATGGCTCGGCCGGATTGGCGCGTTTGCTGCCGGGGTTATGCTTACGATTTCACCTTTCTTGCTTTATTACTCGCGCTATGTGCGCAATGAGGCCTTTGCGGTTGTGTGGGCGTTGCTTATGGTGCTAGCAATCCGGCGCTATTTACTAGACCGGAGAACGAATTGGCTCTATCTGCTTGCCGGCGTGACGGCACTAAGCCATGCCACCAAAGAGGTGGCTTTCTTATACGATGCCATTCTGATGTTTTATCTCGGGCTTTTATTTGTGCGCGCTAATCTGCAGGCGACATGGGAACGACCTGTGTTAAGGCGCGTCTTTGCAATTTTTCTACTGGCTGCGGCCGTTGCAGTTGCGCTCGCTTTTGTGCTGGCGGTGTACGGCGCTCGTGAAGCGGCTGTTCTCGGGGAAGGCGCTGCCGACGAGTCGGTGGCTCGTCTCTCCGGCACCTTGCTGGCTGCTGGAGCGGGCCTGGTTTTATTGTTGGCGGCTGCAGGCACTGTATTGATTGCGCGTCGAAGCAGACTGCACGAGCTCGCCAGCTTCGACCTACTGCTGTTGATGGGCACTCTGGTGCTGCCCCAACTGGTTGCGCTGCCCGTGCGCATGATTATCAACGCCGACCCGCTCGATTACTCCGCCGCCGGGATGTGGCACACGGGCCCGGTGTTGGCAGGGTTGCTTCTGGCGTCTGTGGCGATAGGGCTGGCGTGGGACTGGAGAAAATGGCTGCTTTGCGCCGGAATATTCTATGCGATATACCTGTTCTTTTTCACCACCATGTTTTCTAATGGTGGCGGGTTGGCGACGGGAATGGTCGGTTCGCTCGGGTATTGGCTAGAGCAGCAGGGTGTTGAGCGTGGCAGCCAGCCCTGGTATTACTACGCGCTTGTGCAGGTGCCGATGTACGAATACCTGCCGGCCACTGGCGCGCTTGTGGCCGCTTGGTGGGCAGCGGCCTATGCGAAAACCGACCTACGAACGGGGGAACGACCGGCGGTTGCGGCCCCCGGCGCGTTAGGGGCTATTCCCTTTTTGGGATTCTGGCTGGTGACGACGTTTGTGATTTATGCGGTGGCAGGGGAGAAAATGCCGTGGCTGACCGTTCACATTGCACTACCCATGATCATGGTGGCCGGATGGCTCGTCGGGAGGTGGGCCGAGCGGGTGGACTGGGGAATCTTTCGTGACCGGCGTGGGGTGACGACTGCGATTCTTGTGCTATTGGGGTTAATGGCGATGCTCGATGTTTTCTGGCGGTTTGGAGGTGTGGATGCGCCGTTGCGGGGCACCACGCTGGCAGAGCTCCAGGCGAGTATGGGGTTTCTTTCGGCCCTCGTCGTGTTGCTGGGGGCGGCAGCCGGGGTGTTTGCGTCGGCACGTCGGATGGGGTGGCGCAATCTTTCTCATGTTGTCAGCGTGGTCGCTCTCGGGATCCTCGCGTTATTGACAATCAGGACCAGTATCGCTGCCAACTATGTGCGCTTTGATGAGCAGACTGAGTTCATTAATTATGCCTCCGGGGCGCCCGGAATTCGGGTGGTGATGGAGCAGGTAGAGGAGATTTCGCGGCGCGCGACTGATGGGCTGGGGATACGCGTGGCATACGACGATGATGTTTCCTGGCCATTCACTTGGTATCTGCGGAATTACCCCAATCAAGTCTTCTTTGGTGGGGAGCCTTCGCGTGACAGTTTTCGTGACACACCCTTGGTTGTCGCCGGCGATAACAACTGGCCGAAAGTGGAGGCGATGCTGGGCGACAAATACCATTCCTTTGAATACATCCGCATGTGGTGGCCGATGCAGGATTATTTCCACCTGACCATCGACCGGGTGCGGAGCAACCTGGTTGACCCTGCCCGCAGAGCGGCCCTGTGGGATATCTGGTTCCGGCGCGATTACACCCGCTATGGCGAGGTGCACGGTGGCGATTTCTCGCTGTCCAATTGGCCCGTGGTTGACCGAATGCGCTTTTATATTGAGAAGGATCTGGCCACGCAGCTCTGGAACCTTGGAATCGAGCCTGCCGTGTTGAGCGAGCCAGCCGAGCCTGACCCGTACGAGGCGCTGACGCGCATGCGCACGGCCGCGCTCGTGTGGGGTGCGCCCGGCACGGGTGCGGGCGAATTTGACCGCCCTCGTGACGTGGCGGTGGGGCCGGACGGCTTTGTGTACGTTACCGATACCTTCAATCATCGCATCCAGAAATTTGACCGCGATGGCCGTTTTGTTCTCGAGTGGGGAGGTTTTGGGATGGTCGAAGGCGGCGACGCGGCGCTGGGGAGGCTGAATGAGCCATGGGGACTGACCGTGAGCGACGATGGCTTCGTGTATGTTGCAGATACGTGGAATCATCGCGTGCAGAAATTCACGCTCACGGGCCAACCGGTCGCTGTGTGGGGGCGCTTTGGCGATGACATGGATTTGCAGAACATGTGGGGCCCGCGCGAGGTCACGATTGGGCCACAGGGCCTGGTGTACGTTTCCGATACTGGCAATAAACGCGTCACTGTGTTTTCGCCGGAAGGCGAGGGCGTGCGGCAAATCGGTTCGGGCGGCGCGCTCGATGGCCAAATCGACGAGCCTGTGGGCCTGGCGGTAAGCGATGAAGGCAGCGTGTTCGTGGCCGACACGTGGAATGGCCGGGTGCAGGTTTTCGACGGCGCGGGGGACAGCCTGCGCCACTGGGGAGTTCCTGGCTGGCATGGGCAATCGCTCGACAATAAACCGTACCTTGCGATGGATGATGAAGGGCGAGTATACGCTTCAGACCCGGAGGTGTACCGGATTCTGGTGTGGGACGCGGTCGGCAATCCGCTTGGCCTCTGGGGTGGCTATGGAAGCGACGCGGCTTCGTTTGATTTACCAACCGGGGTTGCTCTGGATGCGAAGGGCGGGCTGTACGTGACCGATGCCGGAAACAACCGCGTGATGTATTTTGCGCCGGAGTGAAAGGCGGGGCACAGTGTTGATGCGTTTTCCTCAACTCGCTGGCGACTCTGTGCACCTGCCCAGAATGTTATAATCCTGTGGGAGCCCCCAGTGAAGTTACACGAACATGAATCAAAGACACTGTTTGCGGCAAACGGGATTCCGATTCCGCGCGGTCGGATAGCGGATGGCGCGCGGCAGGCGCGCGCCATCGGGCGTGACCTCGGTGGTTGCGTGGTGGTGAAGGCTCAGGTGTTGGTTGGAGGTCGCGGTAAAGCCGGTGGCGTGAAGATCGCGGTGAACGCGCGGGAGGCCGGAAAACACACCACCGAGATTCTCGCGCTGAGAATCGCGGGCTTGGCGGTGCGGAAAGTGCTTGTGGAAGAAGCTGCTACCATTCGGAGTGAGATTTATTTGGGAATCGCCAATGACAGAGCCGCGCGCCGACCGGTGATGATGGCCTCGGCTGCGGGCGGGGTAGACATTGAGCAGGTGGCTGCACAGACTCCGGAAGAGATTCTGCGCGAGCACATCGATCCATTTCTCGGCCTACGCAGTTTTCAGGCTCGCAATCTGGCGTCTGGGATTAATCTGCCGCGCGCCCATTGGGAGGAATTTATTCATATTGCGCTTGGACTTCACCAGACTTTCGTGGAAACTGATGCTACCATGGCGGAGATCAATCCTTTGGTGGTCACGGAAGAAGAGCATCTGCTGGCTGTCGACGGGAAAATGGTTCTCGATGACAACGCGCTTGTGCGGCACCCTGATTTGGCGGAGCTTCGCGACGTGGATGCGGATGCCGGCGAGGAGGTCGAGGCGCGGGAGCATGGGCTCTCTTACGTGGCTCTGGATGGGTACATCGGATGCATGGTTAATGGCGCTGGCCTCGCTATGGCAACAATGGACATTATCAAGCATTTCGGCGGGGAACCGGCCAATTTCCTAGATGTCGGGGGTGGCGCCAGCGCCGAGAAGGTAGCATCCGCGCTGCGTATCATTTTGCGCGACGGGCGCGTGCGCGCGCTGCTGATAAACATCTTTGGGGGAATCACCCGTTGTGACGAGGTGGCGCGCGGGGTATTAGTAGCCATGGATGAAGTGGGAGTCAGAGTTCCGATGGTGGTGCGATTGGAAGGCACGAATGAGGAAGAGGGCCGTAGGTTGTTGACTGAATCGGATTTGATCACGGCTTCGTCGCTCGCGGAGGCAGCTCGGAAGGCCATCGCCGCGGCCGCCTGAAAACGGCGCTGATATCATGAGCATTTTGGTCGATCGGACAACTCGCGTACTAGTGCAAGGGATCACGGGGAAAGAGGGTCTGTTTCACACTCGCCAGATGCTCGGGTATGGTACGCAGGTTGTGGCGGGGGTCACGCCTGGCAAGGGCGGGGAATGGGCGGCGGAGAGAGTGCCGGTGTTTGATACAGTCAAAGGCGCGGTGCGAACTTCCGGTGCAAACTGCTCAGTCATCTACGTGCCGGCCCGCTTCGCCGCCGATGCAATCTTCGAGGCTGTGGATGCGGGCATCTCCTTGATTGCGTGCATCACCGAGGGGATTCCCGTGCAGGACATGGTGCGTGTGCGTGCTTATCTGGATCAGACTGAGGCACGTCTCGTTGGGCCGAATTGCCCCGGATTGCTGACCCCGGGCGAAACGAACGTAGGCATTATTCCCGGGCACATCGCCCGGGCCGGCAGTGTGGGTGTAGTCTCGCGCTCGGGAACGCTGACGTATGAAGTGCTGCATGCTTTGAAGCAGAGCGGCAAAGGTGCGTCGACCTGTGTGGGTATCGGCGGAGACCCCATTAACGGAACCAGTTTTGTTGACATACTGCGTCTCTTTGAGGATGACCCGCAAACCGAGCAGGTTGTGATGATTGGAGAGATTGGGGGCGCGGATGAAGAGCAGGCGGCCGAGTACATCGCAGATCACTTGTCGAAGCCGGTGGTGGCGTTCATCGCAGGTCAGACGGCCCCGGCCGGTAAGCGCATGGGGCATGCTGGCGCAATCGTGGAAGGCGACTCCGGGCTTGCAGCTGACAAAATTGATGCTCTGCGGCAGGCGCGCGTGCAAATTGCCAGCCACCCCGAAGAAATTCTTTCGTTCCTAAACTAGCTCAATGCGACAGAATATCGGATGCATTGCGCTTGCAAATATGTTGAGTTCAACTGCTTCGCAGGGAAGATGATTAATAGAATCGATCGCGGGCTGCTGCTCGTGATTGCATCCGCAACGCTGGCGGCGTGGCCGTTCTTCGCGCGCTCGAGCCTGCCAACCGGAACGGACGCCGAGATCCACGTTTTCAGGGCAGCGCAGGTTGAGCAGTCCATCAGGCAGGGCGTACTTTACCCGCGCTGGGCACCCGATTTTTATTATGGTAACGGCTACCCGATTTTTAATTACTACGCGCCGCTCGCGTATCATCTGGCGGCGTATTTCAGCTTGGTTAGCGGATTGGGCGTGGTTGCCGGCACTAAGTTTGTGTTGCTTCTGGCCGCATATCTCGGTGCTGGGGGAATCTATCTTTTTGTGCGCAACCGGTGGGGTGGTGCGGAAGCGATGGTGGCGGGGGTGGCGTGGAGTTTCTCTCCGTACATGCTGTTTCTGGAACCGCATGCGCGCGGGGAGGTTGCTGAAACTTTGGCTATCGGCCTCTCGCCCGTGCTGTTCTGGGCGTTTGATCGGGTCAGGCTAAACGGCTGGGGAGTATGTGTGCCGGTAGCCGCGCTCACCCTAGCTGCGCTGGTTTTTTCTCACCCATTGACTGCGCTGGTGGCCTATGGTTTCTTGCTCGCGTTTCTACTGTGGGAATTCCTGATCACGCCTTTGCTTGGGGGCAAGCCCGCTGAAGGTGACTCGGGACGACAATTATCTGCAGTTGCGGTGTCGGTCGCGCTGGGGCTGGGGATGTCGGCGCTTTACTGGCTGCCTGCCGGACTCGAGCGTGAGGCTGTGCGAATGGATTATTATGGACAGGGGCATTATGATTTCCACCGGCATTTCATCGAGCTTGGTGAATTGGTAGCTCCGCCGATCTGGACTGATACTGGGGCTGCATTTCCTGAATTTCGGTTTAGCCTGGGGACAGTGCAGATTGGGCTGGGGATGCTGGGCGCTGTAACGGTGTTTCAACGGCGGTTGCGGCGCTCGGACACGTTGCTGTTCACCCTGGGTTTGTTTGGAGCGATGTATATGATGACTGCTGCCTCGCAAGGTGTGTGGGACATGATTCCGCCGATGCGCTATTTCCAATTTCCCATGCGCTTTCTCGGCTTAGCGGGGCTGGCGCTAGTGCCATTGTGTGGCATGGCTGTACGCTGGGCGTGGCTGCTTCAGCGGGAATGGGTTTCGATGGCTGCGCCGGCAGCTGCGATAGGTGCGCTTCTGTGGGCCGCACTTCCGCTCACCTATCCTCCGGAATGGGTCGATTTCGGACCCATCTCAGCGGCGCGATACCATGCAGAGGAGCTTCAAGGAAAATGGTTCGGCACCACCTGCTGTCACGATTTTCTGCCTGTTGGTGTGGAATACGTGCCGTTGCCTGAAGCAGTGGTTACAGAGCAATACCTTGCCGGCGAGTTATTGGTGGAAAAATTTGATCGGCACACGCTTCCGGGCGATGTGTCGATTGATGTGGTGCGGAGCGGTCCGCAGCACGACCTGCTTCGCGTCGATAGCGCAGAAGGATTTGATTTGAAACTGTTTCGCTTTTTCTATCCAGGTTGGACGGTAACAGTTGATGGGGCGGTGATACCGGTAAGAGTGACCGAACCGGATGGCCGCATGCTACTGCGGATCCCGGCCGGCGCGCACGACATTCTCGTTGCGCTTCGCGCCACACCCGAACGTTGGTTTGCGCAGGGCATCAGTGTGGCTGCGGGCATCGGATGGCTGCTTGCGGTGGCGCTGGGATTGCGTCGACCGCAACCCGAGCGCCGCCGGGTTGCGGTCGGACTCCCGCACCTGACGTTCGGGCTCGCGATGGCGGCGCTGCTACTCGGCGTGGGAGTTAAAATCGTCGCTGATTACCGAGGTGGGTTCCAATTCCATTCAACGGGGCGCACTGTCGTGAGCGCCGAACACCGCTTCTATGCCAGCGTGGAAGATGAGATTGAGCTAATCGGCTACGATGCTCCCACTAGCGAGACTCAGCCGGGCGAGATCGTGCCGGTTGTGCTGTACTGGAGGGCAGTGGTGGAGCCGACCCGGAATTATCAAGTTTATGTGCATATACGCGACGTTAGTGGGCAACTGTGGGGTCAGTCGGATAAAGTGAATCCGGCAAATTTTCCCACCACGCGCTGGTCGGTCGAGAAGTATGTGCGTGATGAGCACACGGTTGTGGTCGCGCCTGATACCCCCCCCGGCGAATATCAACTCTTCGCCGGCTTGTGGGATCACATCACCGGCGAGCGCTTTGTGGCGTTAGACGAACGAGATTGGCTGCTTGGCGAGAGCGCGCCGCTGCCGGTGGCTATCGAGGTGCGCGAGCGCTGAGGTTATTCGCGCTGCGCGTAGATAGAGCGGTACACTAGCCACGAATTGTCCAGCAAATCGGGAGGCGTCCACGGTCCGTCGCTGCTGCCGGCGCGGTAACTTTCTGTAAGCCACGGCAAGAGTTGCTCTTCGTCGCCGGGGATGGCTAGAATTAAGAGTTCCGGTTCCAATGAACTCAATGGCGGTAAGGAAGACAAATCGTAGCGTTGGAACTGATCGTCCGCACCAAGTTCTTGCGGCACGAGAAACTGAACAGTGTAATAGCCCGAGCTGCTGTAGCGCGGGCAGACATTTGGGGCGATGAGAACCTGCCGCACCTGGTGCGGGGTTGCTGGCGCGGCGACCATGCCCTCCCCATGCCACCCGCTTCCGAGGAAGCGGTTAATCTCCCGCGCCGCAATGGTGCATTGTTCGTCGAACCAGAATCCGGCTGCGGGCGTGCCCAGATAATTGTGCAGGTAGAAGTCGCGTGTCGTGACGAAGATTGAAGCGAGCATCACCCCGGCGCTGATGATTATGGCGATGAATCTGGGAGCATATCGGCGCAGTCTTGCGTGTGCCCAGAGCAGCCCAAGCGCTGGGAAAACGAACAACACGGGCAGTGCTCCGCTAGAGCGGCCAAAGTGCGGAGGTTCCTCGGAAAGAATGGTGGGCAATAGTGCCACGGCGACCCAGATGAACATTGCTATCAGGCGACGTCGGCGTTTGCCGCGAAGAGCGACCAATATTCCGAGCACGAAGGCAGCGGCCATCACCGGGTCGAATGCCGCGCGGTTTGGAATGTTGTGGCGCAGATTCCAATCCCCGCTGCCGGGAACGATGAGCATGGGGAGGACAGTTGCGGTTTGATCGACAAGTGTGCGAAGTATCTGCTGTGGACTGTCGTCTAGGCTGACTATGGCCAGGCCTGTGCTGCGACCGAAAACCTGCTCTTCGTACTTCAGCGCTAAGTTGGCGAATGGCGCGGCCGCGAGCGCCAGCGCTGCCAGAAAAAGGAGCGCGCCAGGCCACAGGCGTCGGCCACGTCCGCGTGCGAGCAACAATGCCGTCCACAGGAGCGGCACGAGCAACATGACTCCTATCGGCGTGTATGTATAAAAGGCCGCGCCAAATATCAACCCCGAGAGCGCCCAGCGCCATTTACTCCCCCGTCGCCACCCCTCGATGCCCAACCACAGGCTGAATGCTAGGAAAAGTGGCAGCAAAGCGGGGCGCGTCGCCAGCCGGCTCAGCATGATCGGCCAAACGGTGAAAGCGCTGATCAGTGCCGCAAGCAACCCGATGCGCCGCGCGCAAAGGCTGCACGCAACAAGAAAGATGCCCAACACTGTCATGGTGCCGGCAATGGCTGACGGTAACCGCACCGCGACCGGCGTGCGGCCGAAAACACTCACTGACAACGCGACCAAGTATGCGTGCATTGCCTCGCGCCCGTTGTTCTCGGCGAGGAAGATCGGGCGCTCGCCGGCGATGATGCGCAGCGCGTCCAGTCCATCGGCCGCTTCGTCGCCGAAAAGCCCGGGGGGATGCGTATTGAGTCCGTACAGACGCAGAGGGGCAGCGAGCAGCACGATGGCGGCGACCGTGAACACCAGTTTCGTGCGTTTGCTCATTTAGGCCGGCGTGTGGAATTGGGTATGCATTATGTTTAATGTTATCATGACATGCATATTCGTTGACCGGAAGGAGATAGCATGGATAAACGAGAACGACTGCAAGCGACCATTGCGGGGGAAACCGTGGACCGTATTGCGGTTTCGGCCTGGCGGCATCAACCGGGCGATGACCAGACCGCGGAGGCTTTCGCAGCAGCCACGTTGGCTTTTCAGCGTGAATTCGATTTTGATTTTGTGAAGGTCACGCCGGCTAGCAGCTATTGTCTGAAAGATTGGGGCGTTACAGATGCCTGGCGCGGGCACCCGCACGGCACGCGTGACTATGGGCCGCCGCGTGTTCAACATGTGGACGATTGGGAGAAACTCGCGCTGCGGGATCCGGGCAAAGGACAGATGGGCGCGGCTCTGGGCGCGCTCGATCTGATCCACGCGGAGTTGGGCACGGCAACGCCTTTCATTCAGACGATCTTCAGTCCGCTGGCGCAGGCGCGCAATCTGGTCGGCGCGGAACAATTGTTGGCGCAGCTGCGCCAACACCCAGATGTCATTCGGGATGCCTTGCAGGTAATCACCGATCAGACGCTGCGCTTTGTCGAGGCTGCCCGCGAGACCGGCATCAGCGGCATTTTTTATGCGCTGCAATGGGCAAGCTACGTGCATCTTTCGGAAGCGGAGTATCGGGAATTTGCGCGCCCTTATGATTTGCACATTCTTCAGGCTGTGGATGATTTGTGGTTAAATGTGCTCCATTTGCATGGGAGCGAGGTGATGTTCTCGCTGGCGGCGGATTACCCGGCGGCGGTTCTTAACTGGCACGACCGCGAAACGCCACCTTCGCTGGGCGAAGGGCTGAAGCAGTGGCCGCAAGCTGTGTGCGGCGGGGTGCGCCAGGAAGCTACTCTGGTGCAGGGAACGGCGGATGATGTTCGCGCTGAGGCGCTGGACTCTATTCGCGCCACCGGCGGACGGCGTTTTGTGTTGGGCACCGGATGTGTCGCGCCGATCGTAACGCCGTACGGCAATTTGCGGGCGTTGCGTGATGTGGTGGATATGGCGCCCAAATGACGGAGTGATGTGGCGAAGAGGTGCATTGTGCGGTGAGAGATGAGTGGCATCCGCGTCATCTCCGGCAGCGCGCGCGGACGGCGCTTGAAGCAGGTGTCCGGCACCGGCACGCGCCCAATCTCCGACCGAGTTAAAGAAGCACTGTTCAACATCATCGGGCTTGAAGTTCGTGACGCAATTGTTCTTGACTTGTTCGGCGGTACGGGCAGCGTGGGTATCGAGGCACTAAGTCGCGGGGCAGCCTGGGCCGTCTTTCTGGATACAAGCCGCCGCGCGATCGCGACCATTCGCGCCAATTTGTCCGTGACCGGCTTTTTCGAGCGGTCCGAAGTGCTGCAAACGGACGCGTTGACTTATTTGGAGCGCTCGCCACGTCGGGGCTTTGACTACATCTACATTGCACCGCCGCAATATCAGGGCTTGTGGACTGCCGCCTTGAAGCGCGTCGACAACGCTTCCGTCTGGCTCAACCTGGATGGCTGGGCTATCGTCCAGATTCACCCCTCTGAATTTTATGAAATGGAACTGAATCAATTAACTTTGTTTGACCGGCGGCGTTATGGCAACACAATGCTTTGCTTTTATAGCTTGCCGCAGCGCGGCGCAGAAATATAATTACCTCTGTGCAACCCGAAATAATATCTACGATTCTTGACCGCGTGCTGTTGGAGGTGCAGCGCCCGGCGCGTTATGTGGGCGGCGAATACAACAGCATCGCCAAAGATTGGACTCCGGAACGCCTTAAAGTGGCGCTGGCGTTCCCCGATATTTATGATCTGGGCATGTCTAATCTCGGGCTGGCGATTCTGTACGATTTGCTCAATCAACAAGATGATGTCCTTGCTGAGCGCGTGTATCTGCCGTGGACGGATATGGAAGCGATCATGCGTCGTGAAGGGCTGCCGCTCTATTCGTTGGAAACCCGCCATCCGGTGGTGGGTTTCGATTTACTCGGGATTTCGCTGCCTTACGAGCAACTTTACACCAACGCGCTTCATCTGATGCAACTGGCGGGGATTCCTTTCCGCAGCTCTGAACGATTGGATGGAGACTATCCTCTGGTGTTGGCTGGAGGACATGCAGCTTATAACCCGGAGCCGATGGCGGATTTTATTGACGCTTTTCTGATTGGCGAAGGCGAGGAAGCCGTTATCGAAATTGCGCGGACGCTGCAGCATTGGCGACAAAGGACAGCCCTCCAGAATGGGGGCAGCCCGCCCGGTCGGGAGCAGCACCTTGACTTGTTGCGCCAACTGGCGCGTCTGCATGGAGTCTACGTGCCCCAGTTTTATGCGGCCGAACATCACGCAGATGGCACGTTAGCGCAGGTGCGCCCTACAGATAAATCCGCCCGTTTCCCGGTGTTGAAACGGATTACCAAACAGCTGCCGCCACCGCTTACTGATTTCATCGTGCCTTTTGTGGATGTAGTGCATAACCGTGCGGCGATAGAGATAATGCGCGGCTGCACGCGCGGCTGTCGCTTTTGCCACGCCGGGATGGTCGCGCGCCCAGTGCGTGAGCGCAGCGTGGCAGAAATTACCGCCGCGGTGGGGGCGATGCTTGCGTCCACTGGCTATGAGGAAGTGGCGCTGCTTTCGCTTTCTTCTTCGGATTACCGTGATATTGCTGCGTTGGTGGAGGCGATCAGCTCTGAGTTCGGGCATTTGAATCTCAATATTTCGCTGCCCAGTCTGCGCACTGAGACGGTGTCGGTGGATTTGATGGATCGCGTGAAGGCTGCCGGCCGTCGGGGGGGATTTACGCTGGCACCCGAGGCTGCCAGCGAGCGGATGCGGGAAATTATCAATAAGCCGGTCTCGACAGCACAATTGCTGCAGACAACGCGTGAAATCTATTCGCGCGGCTGGAAGACAATCAAGCTCTATTTCATGATCGGGCACCCTTCGGAAACTCTGGAAGATGTGCAGGCGATTGCGGACCTGACAAAAGCGGTGCTATTGGAAGGGCGCAAGGCGCTGGGGGGCAAGGCGAATTTGAATGTGGGCGTGAGCACTTTTGTACCCAAGCCACATACGCCGTTCCAGTGGTCGCCTTGTGATACGCTGGAGCAGATTGAAGCTAAGCAGGCCTTGCTGCGGCGCGAGGTGCGCGGGCGCGGGTTGAAGTTGAGCCTCAACAAGCCGCGCGAGACGATGATGGAGGCCTGGCTCTCACGCGGTGATCGGCGCATGGGCGCGGTGATTCTGGAAGCGTATCGACGCGGTGCGCGTTTCGATGGCTGGTGGGAGCATTTTAATTATGCGGCCTGGACGGAAGCTTTCGCGACGCAGGGTATCGACGCGGCCTTTTACACTCATCGAGACCGCGGCGCGGCTGAAGTTTTGCCGTGGGATCATATTGATGCTGCGGTAAAAAAAACTTTTTTACTTGAGGATTATGCTTGGAGCCAGAGCGGCAAAACACGGGATGATTGCCGGGATGAATGCTATGCGTGTGGGATTCTACCGAAATTCATACCGCTTCGCAAACAAACAGGAGCTGCGGATTGGGAGTGCCCGCAGGTCATGCCGAAGCGTGCTCGAGTGCGGCCCTGAGAACTTTGGAGCGTTATGCCACTCTTCAATCGAGGGTAAGAGTCCGCAGCGTTGCCCAGTTATCCGGTGACCCTGGCGCCCCGGTCGTCACAACAGGCAGCCGCGCTCCGGTTACAGCTTCGTAGAGGCCAACTGTTATCAGGACCTCGCGGGGCCCTGAATCGCCGAGTTCCACCTTAACTGTATCGCTGAACACTTCGTGCGGCGCCCACCATGAGGTGGGGTAGCGGTACGAGTCCGGCATTGCGTCTGCCTGCGCTATGATCTCGTCTCCGCTCCACACGTGGATAAAATACTTGTAGTCAACTGGGAGTCGATCCAGCGCCTGCCAGTGTAGTGTCAGCGTCAACGCGCGGTCACCTTGCTCTACGTCGTACCCAGCCAGCCTGATTTTGTCGGAGAATGTAGCACTCAAAGTATTCTGCATTGGAGGTAGGTCGAAGTTGCGGTCTCTGGGCATGATGTCAATGTGATCGACAAAGCGCAATGCGGATGAATAGTCGGTTGAGTCAATCACCTGTAACGTTAATCTGTGTTTCCCGGGGACGATCTCGGTTGGGATGCGTAGATTATATTTTCCTGCGATGAACAGGTTTCCCGGCAAGTTGTTCCTGTCTACCTGTGGCAATAACTCAGTGGTCCGCTCGAAAACCAGAAGGTTGTCGGGGGACTCTAGTTGCCAGTTGAGGCGTAGTGGCTCAGGGTTTGTGCCTTCGGGCGGCGTGTGCCAGATGGCGGTTATGTTCAGTGGAGGGCCCTGTTGAAGCTTGTGCTGTGTTGTGAAACTATCTAGCTCTAAGCCGTTCCCCATTCTGGCCAGCGGTTTATTGCTGCCGCGAATCTGAACCAGATCAGGCTGTTCGACTGTGGTACTCGTTACGTCCGCCTGTCCGGTGTCATTGTACATGCCAAAGTGTACGAAAAGCGGGCCGGAAGCAGGCAAACTCTCATCGACCTGGAAAACCAATTGACTCAACACATGTTCGCCTGTGTGTTGCTGCCCGGGAAGCATTCCAGGCGGGTCAACCTGAGCGTATTTGACGCCATTTGCATCAACTAGGTGGGCGAACAATTTGAAGCATTCCGGTTCCGGGGTGTCGACTCGCCAGAGCATATGTACTGCCCAAAGTTTCGCGGGGACTGGCGCGCTGTTGGGAGTCTCTCGCAAGAAACCCAGCACGGTGGCCCCGTTGGAAAAATGCACCGGTTGTGGCAAAGGCAAATCAGGCTTGAAATGGTCTGCGGACGGCAAACTGGCGACACTAAACCAGGTGAACACATTTTCTCCGCCAGAAAATACAAAGGGTCGCGCGGAGTAGTTAAACGGCGCTAACAGGACCGCGCCATTTCTAGGAAGTGGCAGGCCATAGTCGTCCCATATCACCCTTAAATCGTCCTTTTTGGTTAACATCAGGGCTTCCCAGTTCCGGCAACCAATGCAGCGCATGGTTTGGAGAGGTGGGTCGGATGCAAGCAGCAGGAGTTCCTGGTTGTTGCGCAGTGCAAGTGCCTCTCCGTGTTTCAGGGCAGATGAGCTGTCGTCTAGTGTATTCTGTCCTTCATAAAGTGAGTGGACACCCGTATCGTGTCGGTAATCGAACCGGACATGCGCACGCATGAGAATTGCGCCTACGGCGAGGAGAGCCAGAAGGGTGGGGCCACGAAGGTAACGGGTCTGCAGTAGGCCGCGCCAGTTCCAAAGCCAGGACAGGCGACCATGCGCGGGCCGATGTATGAGCACGCCACCAATGAAAGCACCCTGTATTAATGCGGCGTTGCCCATGAGCGTATATATCCACCAATTTAGCTCCACACCGCGCGCAAAAAAGAGCGTTGCTGTCAACTCTTGCATGAATTGGCTACCAAGCACAACCACAACTGTGGGAACAACGAAAAACCCGAGCACAGCTAACAATCCCGGCAATCCATCTTTGCAGGATAGGCCACGGGCGAGCAACCACGCGGCTGCCACTAGGGTCAGGATTGCGAGATGGGGCAAGGACGGGGCGTCTTGGGCGAATGTGCCGAATGATCCGCCCAATGCGGAATAAATGGTCTTTGCGACCCCCTGCAGTCCGGGAGAACTTCCGGTGGTAATTGGTCGGAGATATTCGAGTGTGCTAAGGTGTCTGTACAGACCGATTCCCCAGGGCGCCATCAGCGCCAGCGCTAGAATGGCGCTGAGAGTTGTGTGAGCAATGAGGTGTTGTCTACTCCCTTTCGAAAGTCGCCAGGCATGCATCCAGCTAATGAATGCAAGCGGTGCTATCAAAAACAGGGATGGGTGGCACTGCCCGGCCAGACTTAGCATGGGCAGGTGGGCGAGTCTGGCTAAGGGCTTGCGATCGTAATATCCTCGCAATGTGCTCAGAACGAAGAGCATTACGAAAGGCGCCGCGAGGTTGGAGTTCCAGATGAAGCGACTGTGGTGTACTGCCACCGGATTGGTTGCGAAAAAGAAGGCGGCCAGGAGCCCTGTAATGCGACCGAAATAACGCACTCCTATCATTTGTACCGCCGCCACGGCGATAAGGTTTGTCAGCGCAGTGAAAATCCGTGCGATGTGTGGGTCGTTGTCTAATCGGTATGGGAGCGCGTACAGGTATATCGTGAAAGGAGAGTGTTTTAGGCTGCCGACGGACATTCTTGGGCCCAGTACTTCCCACGCGCCTTCCCGCCCCAAGTTTTGCGCCAGTATGCTTATTCTTTCTTGATCCGCCATGAAGGCATCAGCCCCGATGTCCGCCAGGCGCAACCAAGCCCCTAATAGCAGGATGATGGTGCCGATGGGAATAATCTGATTGCTGCGGAAAGTGGCGTGTTTCAGTTTCAAAAGGTTAGCGCACATTCTACTTGGGATTCGTCTATGTGTCAGCGGGAAAGGTGAACCTG
>DASCOB010000168.1:0-21080 GCA_036011785.1 Anaerolineales bacterium
GTACTGATAAAGGCATGCAGCTTGTTCACCATAAACTCACTATATTTATTCTGGCCCACCTCCTGGTCGCGAGGGTTATAAGTACCGAAAGGAGGAATTTCGACGAATTCTACATTCCCCAATTTTTCATTAGGTTTAACAGCAGAAAAAAGTTTCACTTGCCCAAACCTTGTTCCTCGTTGACAAATCTTTAAGAGCTTCACTCCTAAATTGGGGTCTTTGTCATGAACGGTGAGTAGGGTAACTGAAGAAAGTTGTAACATTAGCCTTTTACCGATAGCCACTCAGAAACAACAATTTTTTATGGTAAATCATCATTTTCGGGAGTACTGGATAAACTATTTAGGCTGATTGACTCAATTTTCCTACCCACCACGAAAAGGTTCCCCCCGAAAGCACTAAATGGCTGAAGTTGGTTTTCTTTCGAATTTCCCTAGTACATGAAGGTTTTCAAAGCCTGTGGTTTCTAGGTATTTTTCGACCATATTTCTGAAGTCAAATCCCTCTGTGCTATATTTATTATTTCTCACAATTTAAGTCCTTTATTTATTATTTAGACGAAGGTTTATATCTGCTATATTCTTTCTCTTCCGTCAGGTAAGAGCCAAATTTAGCGTCAATTTTTCTCTTAATTTCGGATCGCTTGTCGTTTAAGTGGTAAACAGATCTAGCAAGGTTCACGAAATTCTTGTCGAAAACCCCTCTTGACTCTTTGTCTCTTATTTCGTCTTCTGCTCTCCAGAGGGTAAGGTTTACAACCACGAGCTCAGAGAACAAACTATCATCCCTTGCTCCATCGTGCACGTGGCGACCAAGGTGCTCAAGTTCCCGATTGATGTTGGAAAGCTTCTTTTGATCTTTTATCTTTGATTTTTTTATTTCAAGTATAGAGATCTTATCAAAAAGTTCACCAACAGACACTGGTATCTTTAGGTTTCTATAAAATTCCATTTTTTATTATAATATTTTTTACAGTAGTCTAATGATTTCGAATGATTTCCTGTGGAGGGATCGTAACGTGGAAGAATCGTTACGCTCTCTTTAACTAGGAGATCGGCTAGGTGACTGAAGGACGTTTCTACCGTGTAAAATCTTTTACATTTTAAGATGTATGGTATCCAATCAAATACGAAATCAAAGTCTAAATATTCTATGTAGAGAAGGTTATTAGCCTCGATTTCTATGTCGGGATGCCTACTGCAATAGTCAGGAGGAGTGCCTAGGTTGAGATTCACTAAGGTGAGGTTCTCAGATGGCTCTATTCCCAGGAATGCAATAAGTTTTTCTTCCCTGTTTGTGTTTCTTCTAAGGTTTATGCAACTCTGCCTATGGTTGTAATCTAACCCTAGGAAGCTATATTTTTCACACATGTCAAACTGATTGTCTCCGTTGTGGGTATGGTGAGTGAGGGGTAAATACAGGTAATCTTCCGTTTCTATTACTTCTTGTCTGGAAAACATCTCACGTTGGGCAGCGATGCCCATGCCGTCTACCACTTGGGGTCTGGAGTTATCGTCTCCACAAAATATTATGTTTTCATTTGCGAAATAATAGTTCAGGCAAAGATACCGAGGGGGGACGGGCCAAACTACGACATCTACGAGATCTCTATCAACAAGTGAGTGAGCTATCTTATAGCAAAAGATTATATCTCCTAGTCCTCCGTACTGATTAATGAGTCCCTTCTTCATAGGTTTAGTTTTTCTAAAGTTTTGTTGAGAATGGCTTGGGGAGCCAAGTCTTGCTCTATTTTGTCCATTCTTAATGGGTCAGAGAGAACTATCTGCTCGTATAGTTCGGGGTTATCATTTATGTCGAAAATTCTGTCTACATAGTCTTCCAAAGACGCGAAGTCGTTCATATAAAGGAAGGATTCTGTATTGAAATATTCTTTCACCCTCTCTCCCCCTTTGTATAGAGGGATGCACCCGACCTCGAAGGGTTCTATAATTTTTTCCGTGTTATATCCATAGTGGTAAGAGTTCTCAAATGAAATTACGAACTTGTAATTCTCTAGTAAATTTACTTTATCTTGTTGGGTGCCTCTTAGGACACCGCCTACATTATTCAGCAGTTTCCCGTAACTGTCCACCTTCTCTCTGGGGTCGAGCGCCTGAAAAAGCTTTATTCTGTCAGAGATTTCATTATTGTTGAGAAAGCAGCAAAACTTTCTTGCATTCAAGAAGCGCTCTCTATTATTTTGTATTAAATCTAAGTCCACGCAGTAAGTAGGGTTGCTGGGTAAGGGGCGAGGTTGGGTTTTCTTAAACCAATTGACAAAAATAACCCAAAGAGGTACAAAAACTTCTTTATGGTCTTCGGAATAATGAGATAAGGTGACGTCTGCGTCGTCGTAATGGGGGATGTGTCCTTTACTGAAGCTCAGATTTTCCCCTGAGAAAAATATTTTTTTACAGTGGTAATGCTTGTACCGCGCGCCGAAGCAAGAATAAATTAAAAGATCAGGGTTGCGGTGGTCTATCGTAACGTCGAAATGCATTTTAAACAAATCTGTAAAATAATTATCGTCAGGATTAAACTCGTATGATAACGTGCCCCTCGGGGTATGGTCTACAAACCCCCACATGTCACTAAACGCTATTTTAAGTCTTTGTTTCATTGGTTTTTTTCTAGGGTGCAATCCGCTCTAACAACACCTGTAGTTGAGGGCTCTAAGCCTTCTGCTGTCGCTTGAGTTATGCTGGGTTCTTCTCGAAGTTGAGGAACACGGTCACCGCTTGGGCTATGTTCGCTTTTTCCAGCGTGGCGTAATTTGAGTAATCAGTGACCAACACAAACACATCCGCCTCGGCGTAACGCTCATTGATCGGGTCCACATGGTTTCTGTCTTCGGTCACAACTGTGGCTTTTTTCTCTGCACCGATTAGCTCGTCCACAACCGATTGCGCGAACTGGTCTCAGCCAATGACCACAATGTAGCCTGTGAAGTTCGTCCCTAGCAAACCCATCTTTCGTGTCTCCCTCATGTTTACAAATGCTTCAGCCCTGGACATTGGGCAAAAAGGCTACCATTGTATAGCCATGGGGATCTACGCGGCCTTTAAAGGTGGCTTGAGTAAAAGGAGGCTCCCATCTAGTTTCCCACCGCTCAATGATGTAAGACGGATTAACTTCCAAGAGTTTGTTTCTTACGGATTCTCCGTTCCCAAAGTAGATGGGGATGTCGTCTATCATAATTGTGTGGGTGGTGGAGTGCTCCGAAATGATATCAAGTTCTTCCAGTGTGGGAATCCCCCCTCCCTCTGCATGAGCATCTAGCCAAAATAGGGTTTTTTTATTTAATCTGGGAACAATCTTTTTTAATGCCTCAGTGGAAAAGCCTTCATGCAGTTCCACAGGACAGTTATTAAATCTTTCGACGCAATGGGTATAGCGCTCCCTGTTCAATTCACAACTAAATACCTTTTGAAAACCCGCAATCAATGCCTTGGCTATACCATTCCCATAATGAGAACCCGTTTCTACGAAATAAACACAGTCCTCCCCATATTTTTTATATCCATAGTAGTTAGCATCTTCTATGGGGTCCCCGTTCATGGTTGTAATTAAATGCGCCCGTAAGTCATCATGCATGAGAAAAGCCCTTTGGTATTAAAATAGCCTCAGAATGCCCGCGCTGTCGAGCACGAACGTGTAGCCAAAAGCCCGCATTATTCCCGGCCCACTCTGGTCGTACCGCGTTTTGATGTCGCGTCAGTCTAGGAAAACAAATAAGTCACAATAAGCCCAGACCTATCGAATATTCACCCATCCTTGCCTTTCTGATGGCTCGATAACGGTGGATACGCGCGAGCTTCTGGCAGTCCATGATTCCACCGCCGGACTCACACAGTCACCTTTTCTTCACGGGCAAGATACCACTCCACGGTACGACGCAGCCCTTCCTCGAACCCGGTGTGCGCCCGAAATCCGAAGCACTCTATCGCGCGGCTGGTGTCCAGCCGCCGGCGCGGCTGCCCGTTTGGCTTCGTCGAATCCCAGACTAGGTTGCCCTCAAATCCAGTCAGTCGCGCGATCATCTCAGCAAGTTCTCTGATAGGTGTCTCAAAGCCGGAGCCGATGTTCACCGGTTCGCTGCTGTCGTGATGTTCAGCCGCCAACAAAATCCCCTCCGCTGCATCTTTGACGTAGAGAAACTCCCGCGTTGGCGAACCGTCTCCCCACACCGTGACCTCTTCCGCGCCGCTGCGCCTAGCATCAGTACACTTCTTTATCAGCGCGGGAATCACGTGAGACCTTTGCGGATCGAAACTGTCACCGGGTCCATACATATTCACTGGCAGCAGGTAGATCGAGTTAAAACCGTATTGCTGTCGGTAGGCCTGGCTCTGAACCAACAGCATCTTTTTTGCAAGGCCGTAGGGTGCGTTGGTCTCCTCCGGGTAGCCGTTCCAGAGCTCGTCCTCGTGGAACGGCACCGGAGTGAATTTCGGGTATGCACACGCCGTGCCAATGCCTACAAACTTGTCTACTCCACCGCGCCAGGCTTCATGCATCAACTGTGTGCCCATCAAGAGGTTATCATAAAAGAACTCGGCTGGCCGCGTACTGTTTGCGCCTATTCCGCCCACAATCGCCGCTAGATGAATCACCATGTCAGGCCGCATCTCTTCGTACAGTCGCTGCACTGCGTCCAAGGTGCGCAGGTCGAATTCACGGCTGCGCGGTATAGCAACGTACGCGCACCCGCGTTGGCGCAGTTTCTCAACGATGGTTGATCCGAGAAAGCCGGCCCCGCCAGTCACACACACACGTTTGTCGTTCCAAAAACCATTCGTCATATCGACATCCCTTGGGAAAGCATGTAGATGTCAGCCATGCTCCGCCCATCCGGCACGTCATACCGCACCGTAAATAATTCGCTGTATTTAGCACGACCGCCTGAGCCCGACCCGCGCCCCGCGCAAGTGCGGGGGAGTCTGTGGCCGCCCGGTCGGGCAGCCATCCAGGGATCAGTGGCGACGGCGGCCCCGCCGCCGTCTGTGTCGTTTTTCAATGTCGCGCGCATCAAGCTCCAGCGGGAGACAGCGCCCACTCCCGACGGCGCCACCGCGTAAAAGCGCCAACAGCACGCGCACACGTTTGTGGCCCTGCAAGCGCGCATCGAAGAGGGCGTCGTATCCGCTGAACGGCCCGCGCGTCACGCGCACCACGTCGCCCTTCTCCATGCTCGCAAACGCTCTCCCCCCAGCCCGTTGAACCACCACGAGCCGCGCTCTTAAATTTGCCATCAGATGTTCGGCAATTACAGCAGGTCGCGGGCCAAATTTCACCAGTCCGTGCAGGCCGGGAATCCAGCTCAGGGCACTGCTGCCAATCTGATTAAGATTAACATGTACAAACACATAACCCGGAAAGAACGCACTTTCGCGCGTGGAGCGTCTGCCATTTTCCGGCCGCCGATATGTCGGGAAGTAGACATCCAAATCACGCTGGCGCAGCTGCGAGGCAACCAACCGCTCCTTCTGCGGTTTGGTGCGCAGCACGTACCACTTTCGACCGCTGGCGGGCAGGCATCTCTCCAACATCTTTCTCAGGTTACCTCCCTCTCCACAGGCGCGTCCGTTCCCATGGGTCCTACGCAGGGCTCGAGGCGATAATCGCTGCCGCTGCAGCTAACCGCCCAATCGGCCGAAGCGCTCGTCGAGGCCACCCCATGCTCCAGCAAAGTAAGTCTGAGAATGTCGGCGGCATCCCCATCCCCCTGCAGAAGCACGCGCTCAATTCCCCGCCGCTGGATGTCCGTCGCCGTCTTTCTGGCGGCCCGGCGCAGTTTCCGATACACACCCAATGCCCGTTCCATATACTCGCTCGTACGCCGAGCCAGCAGCGCCACACCGTCCGGCGTCAGGTGGTATTTCAAGCGAGTGCGCTGCATGCGCGTGGCCTTCACATAGCCCTTCGCCACCATGCGCTTGATGTACCAGTTCACGCTACCCACGGCTACACCAAGCTGGGCCGCAAGGCCCGCCTGAGTGACAGTCGGGTTATCTGCGATGGCGCCAAGAAGACGATATTCGTAATCCCTCATAAAGACGCTGTTCCGACAGCATTCAGTTTTTGAATTCTAGCGAAGGGATTTATATTCGTCAAGCGTCCTGCCGGCAGCGTAGCACACCCGTAGGCAGGTCGTGGTGTGTTAGCGGCCCAGATTGAATACGACCCGGCTGCCGTCACGCTCAAACGTAAAGGGGAGCTCGCGCAATGTGGAAAGCGCCTGGCGCACGTCATCCTGGGCTGCTAGTGGACAGTAGAGGAGCAGGAAACCGCCGCCGCCCGCGCCCGATATTTTTCCACCAAGGGCGCCGGCATCCTGAGCCACGCCATAGTATTCATCAAGCGCACGGTTGCTCACCCCGCTGGCAAGGCCTTTTTTCAGTTCCCAGCCCTGGTGCAGTAGCTCGCCAAATGTGGTCAGGTCACCGCTCCTAAGGCAGTCGCGGGCTTGCGTCGCGAGATCGCGCAAACCGAAGAGACTCGCTCGGCGCTCGCCGATATTCTCGCGCTGCTCGCTAAGCACACTTCCGGAAGGACGGGTGAGATGCGTGTAAAACAGCATCATGTTACGGTTCAAGCGGCGCAACAGTTCGTCATCGAGACCGAGAGCAGCCACTTGCACATCATCATCCTCACAGAAGATTAATTCACGCAGCCCGCCATAAGCGGCTATGTACTGGTCCTGCACTCCGATTGGCTTGCCACAGCGCTCGATCTCGATCTCACATGCTTGTCGCGCAAGCGTCTTGGCGGTAACGAGTTGCCCCCGATAGGAGTGCAACGCTTGCAGCAGACCCACCGTCACGCTGCTGGAGGACCCCAACCCGGTGCCACTGGAGGGTACATCTGCCAGCGTGGTAATTTCCACGCCCCGCTTGACGCCGGTGACGCGCATGGCCTCGCGCACCAGTTCGTGCTGCAATTCATCCGCGTTCTCCACAATTTCTTTTTTCGAGTAGTTCACATAGACCATGTCGTCAAAGCGCTGTTTGACGATCACGTAAATGTATTTATCTATCGCCGTGGAGATGACCGCGCCGCCGTGTTCTCGGTAGTGTTCCGGGAAATCTGTGCCGCCGCCAAGGAAACTGACGCGCAGCGGCGTACGAACTACAATCATGCCTCCTGACCCTCCACCGGCGTCATCACCAGACGGCCAAGGCCCGTGCGGCCATAACTACGCAGCAGGGCATGCAACTCGTTTTCGGGGAGCGAAAGTGTGCTCTGAATCCACCCCTCAAGTAGCCGCAGGTCACTCCCATTGGATCCCCGGCTGCCTGCCAGCACGCGGTAGATCTGCGCGTGTGCGGTCGCCTCACGGCGTTCTTCCGCTTCGATAAGTTCCTCATGGAGTTTTTCTCCCAGTCGCAAGCCGGTGAACTCAATCGGAATGTCCACGCCAGGACGCAGCCCGCGCAACCGAATCATCCGCTCGGCCAGTTCGACAATGCGAATGCGCTCGCCCATTTCCAACATAAAGAGGTCGCCGCCGCGCGTGAATACCGCTGCCTGAATGACTAACCGCACTGCCTCCGGAATGGTCATGTAAAAACGAGTAATATCCCGATGAGTGACCGTGACCGGGCCGCCAGCAGCAATCTGTCGCTCGAAAAGGGGGACAACACTGCCACGGCTGCCAAGCACATTGCCAAAACGTACGCTAGCAAAGAGGGTGGCGGCGCTTTCGCCTGCCAGCCGGGCGGTCACGTGTTCCGCCAGCAGTTTGGTCACGCCATAGATGCTGACCGGTTGCACGGCTTTGTCCGTGGAAATGAGCACGAACCGGTCAGCGCCCGCGGCCTGCGCCGCCCGACCGACGTTTAGAGTGCCAATTACATTCGTGCGCAGCACAGTGCGCGGATGCGATTCCATTAGCGGAACGTGCTTGTAAGCCGCCGCGTGGAACACCACCGCCGGCCGATAGCGTTCCATGAGAGCGCTCATCTCCTCCGCATCGGTCACATCGGCTACGCGCACTTCCAGATTCTCTGATCCGGCACGCATACGCGTTTCGGCCTGCAATTCATACAGTCCGGTTTCATTCAGATCAACCGCCAAGACTCGTTCGGGGTCAAACGCCAGCACCTGCCGACATAGCTCCGCGCCGATCGAACCAGCGCCACCGGTCACCAGCACAGTGCATCCGTGGAGCATGCCTCGGCAGGCTTCGATATCAATCTCGGTGGGCGCGCGCCCGAGAAGGTCATGCACGGTCACATCGCGCACCAGCGGCACATGGGGGCTCTCAGCAAGCGATTCGAACACATCCGGCACAATCTGTATGCGTGCTGGAGTGCTCTGGCATATTCCCAGAATCTCACGGAACTGCTGACCGGAAATGGCATGGATGGCCAGAACAATCAACTCAACACTATGGAGGACGACCAACTCTAGAAGCTGTTCCCGCCCGCCGATAATCGGGATTCCGTGCACATTAAATCCGTGCTTGTCCGCGTCGTCATCGATGAAGCCAAGCACCTGATAGCCGCGGCCACCACTCCGATTTTGAAGTTGCCAAGAAAGCGACTGCCCGGTCTCACCGGCACCCACAATCAGCGCCCTGATTGGCCCCCTGCCCGTCGCGCCTTGCTCCCGAGCACGCCGCAAGCGAAAGAGCAGACTCACGAGCAGACGGGTGCGATAACGCATCGCAGTGAACCCAGCCACCGAAAGGAAACCGCCTAAAGCCAGCGCGCTCAAGGGCAGCGGCCGGATTGTGGGTTCCAGCCGGGCAGCCGGCAGCATATCCAACAACATCAGCGGGATTGTTGCGCCTAACCAGGCTTGCACCACAATTAGCGCATCGGGGGCGCTGGCAAATCGCCACAGGCGACTATACATTCCGGCCCAGTGATTAGCGACGAGATGCAGCAGCACAATCATGGGGATGAATGTGTTCCATGCCTGCAGATAATGCGCGGTCGGCGAAGCACCTGCGAAGCGACCTGTCAGCGCTACTCGATAGGCCACCACCACAATGACAGCGTCACCTAGAAGATACCAACCGGAGCGGCGCATGAATCGCGCGAGTGTTACCCGGAGGGATGACATGAATTCACAATTATAACTACAACTTGTCGAGCCATTGTAACTCACGCGCAACGCCATGGTCGAAATTGAGTGGTTCATAGCGCAAATCCGCGGTGGCAGCACCAATGTCGAAAACCTTATTCTCCTCGATGCGAGCAACCTGTTCGGGAGTAATGCGGAGCCCGAGACGCGAGAACACAGCTGCCCCCGTCCACGCCATCCGCGGCGGAAGATGGATTTTAGTCACATTCCGACCCAGTCTCGCGCAGGTGACATCTATCATCTGCACAAATGAAAGCGGCGCAGCGCCGGCCAGATTATACGCCTTCCCAATCGCGTGGTCAGCGCCCGCGGCCCGCACTACAGCCGTAGCGACATCCTCAACAAAAACAGGCTGCTGCAGCGCATCCCCTCGGCCGACGACCGGAATGATCGGCCAACGGCGTAGATAATTAATCAGCCTCCAGATGTTCCGGTCGCGAGGTGCGCCGTAAATCATGGTTGGCCGTAGAATGGTATAGTTCAATCCACTTTCGGCAATTAACCGCTCGGCCTGCATTCGCACCGGCTTGCTGGCTGTCGGCACCTGCGTGAAGACCGAAGTGCTGCTAACGAACACAGCACGGCCCACACCCGCCGCCTCTGCCGCCGCCACGATATTGGCGGCATGCCCGAACCCGAGAGATGCGATGTGGAGAAGCACATCTACACCCCGTAGGGCGCGCTGGAGCACCGCGCGCTCCGCGAGGTCGCCAGCGCGCAGCCCGACAGCGTGCTGCCGCAGCCATCCGGTCCGGCTGCCGGGGCGCACAAATGCGAGGATGTCGCTGCCTCTCCCAAGCAACCGGCGTACCACATGTTGGCCCAGAAAACCGGTCGCGCCAGTCACCAGAACGGTAATCATTTGGCTATCCGCGCCAACAGCTCCGCGTATTGGCCTGCCAGCGTGCCACGGTCAAAATGCTCGCAAACGAAATTCCGTCCAGCCGCGCCCATCTGCGATCGCTCTCGCGGGTTCGCTTGCATCCACTCAATGGCCTGAGCAAGCTCCTGCGCATTCTCTGGCGCGACCAGCCGCGCCGCGCCAGAGCGCTTCAGAATCTCGCGCGCCTCGCCGCGAAGCGCGCCGATAATGGGCACGCCACACGCCATAACCTCGAACATCTTGGAGGGCACGAAAGTCTCAAAAAGGGGTACATTACGTAAAGGCACCATGCACACATCGCTGGCACGATAGAAATCCGGCATGCGCTCCATAGGTTGAGCCGGCAGCATAAGCACGTTTTCAAGTGCCATTCTCTCTTTCAACGCCA
The DNA here is from genome assembly GCA_036011785.1 of Anaerolineales bacterium. Lineage (GTDB taxonomy): Bacteria > Chloroflexota > Anaerolineae > Anaerolineales > UBA11657 > CAJWGI01. The sequence goes on from DASCOB010000168.1 coordinate 10,362, forward strand.
GCAGCCGCTTTTTCATCGCGCCCTCCCCGGCCAGCAGGAAGACGATGTCATTCCGGGCGCGAAGAATGTCAGCGGCGCGCAGCACTATCTCGACGCCATGAGAAATCCCGTGCGCTCCAAAATAGCTGACTACAAAGCAGTCGGTGAGACCGTGTTCACTGCGTACCGCATTATCTCTTTCGCCCGGCTGAAAGAAATCCACATTTGCGCCGTTGGACATAGTGACCACTTTGCGGCCCGGCAACCCGCGCTCAATCAGCACGTGCCGAAAAGATTCAGTCACCGTGACCACCTGCGCGGCTTGTCGATAGAGAAACATCTCCCAGTATTCCAGAAACTTTATCAAGAGCGGGTTAGTGAGCACATCTAAATCTACGAAGACGGCTGGCCACAGGTCGCGCACCTCAAAGACGAAAGGAATGCGCCGCAGCCGGCTAATGAGCAGCCCTGAAAACACCGAAAAAAAAGTAGGCGAACTGACAATAAGCACATCGGCGCGGCCCAGACGCGGCAGACCAAGCAGTACGGCGCTAAGCATAAAGCTAAGGTGGCTTAGTGTTTTCTTGGCAAAGCCCTTATTCGGCGTCGCGTACAGCCAGTTACGCAGCACTGTGACACCGTGCAACCGCTCGCGCGCCAACAGACGACGGCGGTACTTTTCGGGAACGACGCCGGTGGGATGATTCGGCATTCCGGTCAGCACGGTGACGTTGTGCCCGGCCTGCACCCACGCGCGGGAAAGTTCAGCGACGCGAGCGGAAGGCGCAGCCGGTTCCGGCACGAAATACTGGCATAGATAGACAATATCCACAGATAAATGGCTTTCAGGGCCTGAGGCCGCGTACGGCAGGGCGGAGATTGACAATCGTCCCTCGGCTCGGTAGACTGTCCTTCATGCCAGCAAACATGCGGCCCGCCACACGAGGACGTTTAGCCCGTCTGAACCCAGCGCTCGCGTTTCTGCTCCTTGCCCAGTTCGCGCATGGAATGTTGCGCGTCCAGATTGTACCACTCGGTTTCAATGTTGACGAAATCATTCACTTCGCCCACGCGAAGCTGGTGGCGGCCGCCTGTCTTCGTGATGCGGTCGGGCTATCATGGTCGCTTCACCGTGATGACAGTGAGCCGCGTAATAACCCTCCTTGGGGCGAAGATGTCACCGCCTGGATAGCTTTCAACGAGCAGGAGCTAATGAAGATTGACCCCGATAGCCTGGAGAGCGCTCCCTGCGACTTGTTGTTCGACCGCCGCAGGTTGACAAATTCCGCTTACTACATCTGGGCTGGCCTCCCGATGGCACTATTAAACAATCTGTCGGATCGAGCCTCCATCAACCTTGGCAGAATTGCCACCCTGTTGCTCGGGCTGGCTACAACCGTGTTCGCCTACGGCACAGCGCGCAGGTTGTTCCCGAGGCGCTCCGCGCTGCCTATTGGCGTCGCTATCCTAATGGCGCTCAACCAGCATCTCGGGGATGTCATCACCGGCGTTAACAGCGATTCCGGCGCAGTGTTTGCCGTTACATTGCTATTCTGGATTCTGGCTGAAACAAAGGGGAGGAAAATGACTCCGGGGCGGGCGCTGGCCCTACTGACAGCGCTGCTTCTGTGTCTGTTCGTCAAGTCAACCGCATGGATTGGGCTGCCTATTACCACGCTATGGCTGTGGATTCGGCTTCCGCCAGCGGGTCGGCGGTGGACCGTGGCCGGCACGGCCATCACCGGCATCACACTGGCGAGTACACTATTGCCAGTTAGCTGGGTCGTGCCCGCACACTGGTTCGTGCGAGACGCCGGAGAAATCGTGCGTTTCACCCCCGCTAGAGTACAGCAGAAAGAAGCCCGAATCGGCGCGAACGCGCTGTTGGTAGATTCAAAATACGCTGCGTCCGGCCTGGTGCAATACCTACCCGAAGCAACCGTTGCAACGCTGCGAGGTAGGACAATTACAGTAGGCGGTTGGGTGCGCGTGCCATCCGGTGTCGAAATAGGGTTCCCTACTATTGCGACAAATTCCGGAGGTTTCAGTGACAGCACTACCGGCAACGGCGAGTGGCAGTTCCGCGCGATGGTTGCAGATGTGCCTTTACAGGCAATCTATCTCGCCGTTAGCCTTCCCGCCCCAAAGGGGACCGCCGAGCCAGCGCTATACGACAACCTGGTGCTGGCAAGCGGAAAATACCCGACTGATGTACCGCCGTCGTTCCCCTCCCCGCACGCTCAGAGGGGTGATTGGGGGCGTGCCGGAGAATTCTCCAACCTGATGCGCAACGCTTCCGCGGAATCGATGTGGCCGCGCGTGGGCGTCCCGCATATTTTCGGGCTTTCTACCAACCGGGCGTTGTGGTCGCTTCTTTCATGGCAGCGCACTTCCAGAGCCTGGCTGCGCGAGCTGCCGGGCTGGCTGTTCACCATGTACTGGTCGGGATTCGGGGGCACGCAACCGGGGTTAAGTCGCTGGCAACTGTGGCCGTTTCTCGGGCTGACGTTACTGGCTGGATTCGGGTTGCTGCGAGGAATGTTTTTGTTGCGGCTTCCCTGGCGCCCGAGAGTACGCTTCAGCGCGGAGGCACTGCGCACCGCGTGGCTGCTGCTTGCCAGCACGGGCCTGATCTGGCTGATGGTGATTCTGCGCGCGGATATTTACCCCCACCGCACACTGATGTTCACCTTTGCAGGAACTCGTTACGGGTTGCCCGCCATGCTGTCGGGCAGCATGCTCTTTACTCTGGGATGGATGCAGCTACTGCCTACGCGCCTTCATCGCACCGCAGTCGCCGGGCTGGCGCTGCTGCTTTTTCTAATGAGCGTTCACATCCTGATTAGAGTGCAGATTCAGTTTTATGAATGCCCGCTGAGTCCGGCAACATTATGCCTGAGAACCATCTGGTGAGACAAGGCCTTCGGCCGGCACACCCTCAATCCACAATTCGTGCCAGAGCACGAAGTTGAGCAAATACCACACCAGTTCATCCTGAGCATGCACCAGTTTCGCCACTTCCGGCCAGCGCAGGTATTCAGTGCGCGCACAGAAAGCCTGCAATTTACGCTCGGCTAGCGGACCGAGAGCCTCGGCGAGCCACTGCCGCACCGGCACACGAAAACCTTGCTTTCGCCGGTCGATTATTTCGGCGGGTAGGAGCCCACGCACCGCCTGCTTGAGGAGCTGCTTCGGGCGCATGTGGGGTATTTTTTGCCGCTGCGGAATCCCCATCACCAGCTCGACAAACTCATGGTCCAGAAACGGAACACGCGCCTCCACCGATGTGGCCATGGACATCTTGTCCACGCGCATAAGTAGTAGTTCCGGCAGCCGCATATGCAGGTCTAAGTAGCTCATCCACGAGAGATAATCAGGCCGCGGGCAGCGCTCGTCGAAGCGCCGCCGATGCTGCTGCACGGGCTGGTGAGAGCTCAACCCGCGCACGCCCCGCAGAAAAGAATCTGTCAGCAACGCGCGCTTGCTGCCCTCGCCGAAGGCTATAGCACCGCCCCAGAACAGTTCCTCACCCGCGGCTCCACGGCGGAGGTATTCCTCGCGCAAGTCATCCAGTAGCGGCGCCGCGGCTGCCAGCGTTAGCCGCCGCGCCCAGCGGGGCAGTGCCGCGAAAGCGGGCCACGCGCCCCGCCGCAGGCGCAACGCGGCCAGCCAGTGCCGGTATCCGCCGAAGAGCTCGTCCGCGCCCTCTCCCACTTGCACCACAGTGGTGCCGTTTTCTTTCGCCAGTTTGCAGACATAATGCACCGGCACGCAAACCGGGTCGGCTATAGGTTCATCTTGATGATAAATCAGGTCGGGCAGGAAGTTAGTCAGATCCTCACGACCGATGAGAATCTCATGATGGTCAGCGCCAAAGCGGTCGGCCACTTTGCGGGCATAATGCAGCTCGTTGAACTCATCCACTGCAGCGCCCTTGTATCCAATCGAATAGGTCTGCACCGACCGATCCATATGCGCTGCCATCAACGCCACGTTAATGCTCGAATCGATGCCGCCCGAGAGCAGCACCCCAAAGGGCACATCGGAGAGCATGCGCAACCGGACACTCTCACGCAGCCCAGCCTGAACGCGCTCCGCCTGCTCGGCAGCGCCTAGAGTCTCGTCGGGCTGCGCAGACGTGAACACGTCCCAGTATTCCTCCACCCTGATTTCGCCCTCCGCGTTCACCACCGCGCGATGACCCGGCGGCAATTTCAAGATGCCTTTGAAGAGAGTTTGCGGCGCGGGCGCGGTCAGGAATGTGAGGAAGTGATAGAAGGCCTCGTCGTCCATGGCCCGCGCCAGCCGCGGATGGGCCAACAGGCATTTTATCTCCGAGGCAAAAAGAAACGCGTCCGGAGCGAAAGCATAATAGAGCGGCTTCACGCCCAGTCGGTCGCGCGCCAGAAACAGGCATCGTTGCCGCTCGTCCCAGATGGCTAGGGCGAACATGCCGCGCATGCGCTGCACGCATTCCACGCCATACTGCTCATAAAGATGGACGATCACTTCGGTATCAGAGTGCGACCGGAAACAGTGTCCGCACGCCTGCAGCTCAGCACGGAGTTCGGCGAAATTGTACGTTTCGCCATTGTAGACAATCCAAATTGTGCCGTCCTCATTGCCAATTGGTTGCCGCCCGGCCGCCGAAAGGTCGATGATGGCGAGTCGTCGGTTTGCCAGGCCGACCCGACCATCGCGTGAGATGTAGCTGCCCGCATCGTCTGGGCCACGATGGCGAATCAAATCGCTCATGCGCTCGAGCAGCTCGCCAGAGACCGGCTGCCCGCCCGGCAACTGCAACAGCCCGCAGATTCCACACATATTTCAGCGCCCCGCCGCGCAGGCTTTATAGACCTTCAACCAGTTCTCCGCAATGCTATCCCAACCGAAATGGTCGAGTACATATTGGCGTCCATAACCAGCCCGGCGCTCCACGTCCTGAGGGCGACCCAGGATTCGAGTGATTTCGTTTTTCAGGCCACCGACATCGCCGTAGGTCACAATCGAGCCAAGATCGTTCTGACGCACGAAATCAGCTAACCCACAACGGTCAGTGGCGATAATGGGCGTCCCGCAGGCGAGCGACTCCAACAGAGTGATGGCGAACATTTCATAGGCGGAGGGCAGCACATACACGCTGGCTGCCTGATAGGCTTGCAGCTTGTCGTCCCCATCCAGATAGCCGGTGAAGCGCACCTGATCCCCGATTCCCAGTCCCTGCACCTGGCGCTTGACTTCCGGCAGGTAGCCATCGTCCGGGCCAACAATGACCAGCACCGTCTGCGGCGATTCCCGGCGAAGCAGCTCGAAACTCGAAACCAGAAAATCAACTCCCTTGATTTTGTTCACGCGCGCCAGAAAAAGCACGATGGGCACGCCATCCGGGATGTCAAAGCGCGCACGGAAACCGTCGACTGGCGGAAGCGACCGATATTGCTCTAGATCCACACCGTTAGGCAAAATGGCAACCCGCTCCGGCTCCACGTCCAGCTCAATAAACTGTTCCCGTTCCATCTCGTTGAGCGCATGCAAGCGCGCCGCGTTGCGCAAAATGCGCTTTCCAACGGACTGATCGTACAGCATCTTGAGCGCGTTTCGCCCCATGATGCGCGGCAGACCGCCCTGCGCTGTGAGCACGAAAGGCACGCTCAACTTTTCCATCCGCGGCAGCGCGACCGCGTTCTGATAAGAACGAAACTCGTGCAGATGGGCAACATCCGCGCGACGCAGGGTCGCGTGTAGCCGGCGACCAAAACCGAGCGGGAAGAAGGCCCGTTTCCAAGCGAGGTGGTTGCTCAGGTTTCGCACGCGATGGATTTCCACACCGTCCACCACCTCAAACGACAGCAGCGCGCGCGAATGGGCGTCCAGCGCATCGGTGGTGTAGACCACCACCTGCTGCTGCTTGCGCACCAGTGCGCGCGCCAATTCCCAGGCCGCGCGGCAGGTGCCACCGTACGCCCAAGCAGGGTAGAAATAGGGGATGATGTGCAGGATGCGCATGGGATTACACGGAAAGTTTACTCCGACCTGACACTTGAATCCTTCAATTGCCAGATCTGCGCACCGTCGAAATCAGCCACCAACCCCAGATACTCTGCATCACCGAAGCGGGAGAGCTGCAGCAGTCGCTCCGGTTCGCGCCAGCGAAACTGCGTGGGGCGCACCTCGGGCCGGTTGAGCCACTGCGGCACCACCACATAGTCTATCCCGTACTCGTGCATCAACGCATAAGCCCCCTCAGAAGCGGGATCGAGAAACGCAGCAGCCATGGTCTGCTGGCGTTGCCGTAGCGCGCCCGCGCCGATATAGAAAAGCTGGTCGCGGACATAAACTGCCTCCCGCTCCGCAATCACCGGCGCCCATTGACCCTCATAGCGGCCGGGGTAGTTTAGCACCTTTGCGCTCGGGGGCGAATTGGCGCGCAACCAGCGATAGGCATCCACATCCGCGGGCGAAGCCACCGCACCGGTGATGGGTGGAACCACCGCTTTGCTCCACGCTACAATCGGTCGGGCAAAGGCCACGCCGAAAAAGCAGCCGGTCAGCCCCAGAGCAAGCCCACCGGTAAGCCATGTCTGCCAGCGCACACGCGCGTCCATCCACTCGCCGACCGGCCGCAGGCCGCAAGCCGCCAGCAAAGAGAGCGGGACAATGGTAGCGTGCCAGGCAACCCCGAGTGGGTACATAATCTGGAGTGGATCGAGCGCGCTGCGCCGGGAGAGCGCATCCAGGTTTCCCAGACTGGAGATTTCCACAATCGGCAGCAGCCAGGTGAGCGACCAGACGTCCAACCAGTGCCGTCGACGCGCAGCCCACCACAGCCCGAACAGAGCCGCCAACGGCACCCATCCGCCGTTGATGGAAAACAGCCAAAAAAGATGCTGCATCTGCGGGAACTGGCGCTCATGCACATCAATCTGCCCCAACAGCGGAAACGTATGCAGCAGCCATGGGAGGCTGAACAGCGCGCCGAGCACGGGTATTATCACTGTCAGCCGTAGGTACTGCGGGAGGCTCAGCCGCGGGCGCACGAAAAAAGCACTCACGTAGAAAAGGATGTACGCCAGTAGCAGGTGCAGGAGGCTGTCCGGGTGGCCTAGTAGCACCGCAGACAGGCACAATCCGGCTAGCAGTGTATCTCTGCGCGCACCGCTTTTTAACACTTTCCCAAGTGTCCACAGGAAAGTTGTCGTCAGCCACAGGCCAAGCAGATTCGTATAAGCCGAATCCATCAAGGTGGTGAAGAGTGCCACCCCGCCCGCCGCTACCACCGTGGCCCACCATCCGGTGGCGCGACCGCCCAACCGCCGGCCCAGAGCGCCGATGCCGGCAATGACGCCGAGGCTCAATAGGTGTGAAAAACCGAGCATCACTGTGTGGATGCCCGCGCCGGTCATGTCAGTTAGTTGTGCGCCAAAAAGAAAATAAGCGGGGGAGTAATACCAGCCCACCTGCGAGAAAAACGGGGTGAGCGTGCTAATCGAGCCGCTCGCGCGCACTGTGGCGATGAGAAGGCCAAAGCCCTGCGCATCGGTATCGAACGGCACCGGAATAAGAAACGCGGGTGTAAGGTACACCACCGCGATGAGAGCCAGCAGCAGCCACTGCCAACGATGCAACCGTGGCCACCAACGGGCGGGGGGAGCGGAGCCGCCAGCGCGCAGTGCCAGCAGTAGGCCCGCATCCAGCGCCAACGTCAACCCCAGCTGCGGGAAAAATGAATAACCGGCCACGCTGGCCGCCGCCGAGAAAATCACCACCAGCGCGGCCACGCCTAGCCCTAGGGACGGAATCAGCTCGAAACCGCGTGCGCGCAGGTTAAGATGAATGAGCACACCCGGCAACCCGAAGAGCGCGCAGGCCGCCAGCATCACCGCCAGCACCAACATGACCGTGCGATTATAGCACTCTGGTCGGTTTGACAACCCCGGCGCTTGTCGCTACGATTGCCGCCGTGCTTGTAGTGGACGCCCATGAGGACATCGCCTGGAACGCGCTCACGTTTGGCCGCGATTACACCACCTCGGTGCGCCATATTCGCGCAGCCGAAGCCAGAAGCGAAACGCCCGCTCAAAACGGCACGGCATGCCTAGGTCACGCGGAATGGCTCGCCGGGCGCGTGGGCGTGATTTTCGCGACTCTATTTGTCTCCCCGCAGCGCCGCCGACTGGGCGCCTGGGACCAATTGTGCTATCTCGACGCCGCTGAGGCCCATCGGCTGGCGCACGCGCAGCTGGATTATTACCTCCGGATGGAAGAGGAACATTCCGCATTTCGCGTCATTCGCAATCGCGCCGACCTGAATGCGGTGACTAGCAGCTGGGAGGCGCAGCCACCGGCACAGCGCCGTATCGGGCTGGTGCTTTTGATGGAGGGCGCGGATCCCATCCGCACGCCAGAGGAGGTTGAGCGCTGGCAGCGGGATGGCGTGCGGCTTATCGGCCCGGCCTGGGCGCGCACGCGCTACTGCGGCGGCACCGGCGACCCAGGCGCGCTCACCCGCACCGGCGAAGCGCTACTGGAACACATGGCCACATGTGGCATCATTCTTGATGTTAGCCACATGTCGGAGCACAGTTTCGATCAGGCGCTCGAGCGCTACGATGGCGTTGTCGTCGTATCGCATGCGAACCCACGCTGCGCCGCAGATTTAAGCACGCCGGAGCGGGCGCTGAGCGATGACCAAATCCGAAAACTGGCGGCGCGAGACGGCGTGATTGGAGTGATACCCTATAATAGATTCCTGAAAACGGGCTGGAGGCTGGCCGATGGCAAGCAGGCCGTCAGCGTGAAGCGCGTGGCAGAGATAATGGACTATATTTGCCAACTCACCGGAAGCAGTAGGCACGTCGGCATCGGCTCGGATTTCGACGGCGGCTTCGGCGCGGAGGCGATTCCCACCCCAATGGACAGCGTGGCAGATCTACACATGATTGGCGCTGCGCTCGGCCAACTTGGTTACGGCTCCGGGGAGGTGAAGCAACTGCTGTCAGGAAACTGGCTGGCAGTATTGCAGCGGGGGCTGCCCGAATGAGCGAACACGGCAGCGCCCCTGAGGGGCTCAGCCAACTCGCGCGCGCGGGCGTGGCCGGGGTGGTTTTTGGGTTCACCATGTTTCTGATAGGTATGTTCCCGGTCATCGTCAACCTGAATTTGAACCCCGGTGTCGGCATCCTGCAGTTGATTGTGATTCTGTTCGGCATCGGGGTGATGACGCTCGGCGGGTACATCTACGCTTACGCCACGCGCCATCGCGCGATGCCACACCGGCTGCGCGAGAAAATTGGGCTGCGGCTTTTGGCCACGGGCTATGTAGTCTGCGCGGTCTCCGGGCTGGCGGACGTACTCGGCATCGGCAGCCACAATATCCCGCGCGGGCTGCCCTATTTCGGTTTGTGGCAATCCATCGGGTTGATTTCGGGGTTGCTGCTGATAGCCATCGGGGTACTACTTTACGCACAGCGCTACAGCCCCAGCCCACAGGACGAGCACCGCCCCTCTGTTGACCCCCTTGATTCGGAATGATAAAATCATCTTGCCCGGGCCGCTAGCTCAATTGGCAGAGCAGGGGCCTTTTAAGCCCTTGGTTACAGGTTCGAGTCCTGTGCGGCTCACTCCCCATATTCGTTGTGAAATCAACGATTATTCTGGCGTATATCCCCACCGATGAGTGAAAAACACCCTGTGTATCGACCGTGCCCTCCACGTGCGATATTGTGTGGAATCGGTTACTTGGTAAGCCCTTGGTTTCTATAACCATCTCCCTATAGAAGGACAACAAAACAGACCTGCGCTTGGAGCAGCAGGTCTGTTAGAATATATCTCAGCCCTTCGCTGCGTCGTCAGCGTTTGGGTCAGGGCCGTGTGGATGTCCCAAACACCTGCACGGCCCGTTTATTTGCGATTTACATATCCCATATGACACTACCTACTCTAGAATCCGGAGGGCCAGTCATGAAATCGGCCAGCTGACCCAGGATCGATTGAACTTGGGGTTGCGCAGCCGTAGCAGATTCCTCGCTGTCATAACGGGCCATACCCACCAATTCACCCTCGCCAACCTCACATATGTGAACCGACTCAAGGCCATTAATGGACTTCATCTCATCCCGTAAAGTATCTGCATGTGCGATGAATTCATCCCGCCGGCTTACATCGAAGGACAAGTTTGTTACTCTGTAGTGCATGGCATACATCCATAGGGTTTAGGATATGGTCGTGCGGGCGTTTACGCACTTGCACGACCTGTTCTTGTGTTGTAAAAGTATGTCATTCGGAGCAATCGCTCTTGACAGCTATCGCTATGCGCGTTTCCAAGGGCGCGGCCGTATTGCTGCCCATACCGAAGATTGCGCTATCGTCGAAGTCCATTTCAACCCGCACGTTGACTTGTTCGAGGGCTAATCCAGCTCTTGCTGCTTCTGACTTGATCCCGATGGCGACACAAGAGGCCACCGCTGCCCGCGCATGAAAACCCGGTGACGGACCAGTTGCAGTCCCTCCGAAGCCAACGGGCATGTCAACCTGCGCGACGTTTGTTCCTTCAGTCACGCGGCAGGCCAGTCCATCGCTGATGGACGCTTCGACCCCAATGCTGCTGAAGGCAGAGTCGGGGTCGCTACGAAAAGAAGACGCCACGTCTTCTTGAGCGGTGCGTATTTCCTGATCAGTCATTCCTTTTCCTCCGGCTTGCGTCGAATGAATAGGTTGTTACTCGGTAATACATGGCATACC
>DASCOB010000169.1:0-14176 GCA_036011785.1 Anaerolineales bacterium
ATTGAAGAGAATGCCGGAGTTTGCGTGCATGTCGTAGCTTTCGCGGTAATTCACCGTAATCCAGTGGCCGTAAACCTTGGCCACGCCGTAAGGGCTGCGCGGGTGGAAGGGCGTGCTCTCGCGCTGGGGCACCTCCACCACCTTACCGAACATCTCGCTACTGGAGGCCTGGTAGAAGCGGATTGCCTTATTTGTCATGCGAATGGCATCCAGCATGCGCGTGACGCCGAGCGCGGTTGCCTCGCCCGTGAGCACCGGTTGTTGCCACGAGGTTGGTACAAACGACATGGCCGCCAGGTTGTAAACCTCGGTCGGCTCGAATTCGCGCAAAACGCTGATGAGGGATACCTCGTCCAAAAGGTCACCTTGCACCAAAGTGATGCGATCCTGTATGTGCTGCAACCGGTCGAGATTGATGACGCTGGTGCGGCGCACCATGCCGACAACATCGTAGCCCTCTTGCAGCAGCGTTTCGGTCAGATACGATCCGTCCTGTCCAGTTATTCCAGTGATGAGCGCAGTTGGCATTGTTTTCAGTGGCGGAGGTCTGACATCACGCCTGCTCCCTGGTTCGAGTCTTCAATCTGTCCCTTTCGTAATCGAGCAAATCGGAAAGAGTCTGCTCGAATGGGATGTCCGGCTGCCAGCCTGTGCACGCGCGGAAGCGGGTGCAATCCGCCACAAGCGCCGGCGTGCCGGCTGCACGCATCCGCTCAGGATCCACCTCCACAGTCACTTGTGCGTGCGAAAGTTCGAGCAGCATGTCCAGTAGCTGCTGCACGGAGCGAACATTGCCGCTGGCGATATTGTACGCGCGCCCGGGTTCGCAATGCTCCAGCGCGAGCGCGTAGGCGCGCGTCATGTCGCGCACGTCGGTGAAATCGCGCCGACTCGAAAGGTTGCCCACGAGCATCACCGGCGATTGCAGGCCGGCCTCAATGTGCGCAAGTTGGCGCGCGAATGCTGTGGCCACAAACTGGTCGCTCTGCCGGGGTCCGATGTGGTTCAGTGGCCGCACGCGCACGATGTCTAGGCCATGGCTGAGGTGGTAGGCCTGTGCCAGCAAATCTGCGGCTGCCTTGCTTGCGCTGTAGGGGCTATTCGGCCTGAAACGGTGTTCTTCTGTGACGGGCATATCCTCCGGGCGCACCTCCCCGTAAACCTCCATCGAGGTCACCACCATCACGCGGCAACTCAGCTTGAGTCGCCAGACCGCGTGGATCACGTTCAGTGCGGCGAGCACGTTGCCCTCGTAATTCCCCCAGGGCTCATCCCAGCTGGCGTGCACGGCTGGCTGCCCGGCCAGATGGTAAATCCGGTCCGGCTGAATTTCCGCCAAGTAATCAGTGGTAGCGGCTGCGTCAGTCAGGTCTAGGCGTCGGTGAGGCAGGAGGTACTCCGCAGAAAGTTTCGGCTCCGGCGAGAGGCCACAGCCCCACACGCGATGGTTGCTATCGCGCAGCAGCTGTTCGACTAGGTGGCTGCCCGCGAATCCTCCCGCCCCGGTGATTAATTCCCGCAAGTCTTATCTCCAGATGACCTTTTTTACTTACGCAGCCTGTAGCCGCGCCGCCGGATTATACCTTGAATCGGGGCAATACACGGAATTGACAGCGCGGGCGCGTCTCAGTATAATCTGGGTGCATAATGGCATATGGGCGCTGGCGGCTGGATTGGCGCCCGTTTTCCGCAATGCACCCTGACATCTCTCCAACAGCGTGAATCCTAAAGACCACCCGCATTGTGACTGAAGAAACATCCGCTGTAACCGCCCAACCGGAAAATCTCGCAGACCTGCGCCCAAAAATGCGGCTGCAGGGTACCGTCAGCAGCGTGGAGTTGTTCGGTATTCTCGTTGACATCGGTGTTGGCCTGTCTGGATTAGTGCACATCTCCGAATTAGGCGAGACTAAGGGTGGACAGGGGAATGACGCGTTCCAGATTGAACAGGCAGTCACGGTGTGGGTAAAGCAGGTGGAGAAGAAAGCCAATCGCGTGACGCTCACGTTGCAGGAGCCGCTTGCGGTGGAGTGGCACGAGCTGAAGCCCGGCCAGATTCATTCGGGTAAAGTAGTGCGACTGGAGAAGTTTGGCGTCTTTGTTGACATTGGCGCGGAACGCCCCGGACTGGTGCATGTGCGCGAGATCACGACCGGCCGGGTGGCGCACCCGGATGAGGTGGTGACGTTGGGTGAGGAAGTGGAAACACAGGTGATTGGGGTCAATCGTAAGAAACGACAGATCGACTTAAGCATGCGGGCGCTGGAGCAGCAAGTCTTGGATGAGGTTGAGGACGAAGCACCGCCCGCTACGGCGATGGAGCTAGCACTGCGCGCTGCCATGGAAGGTCAGCCCCAACCGGAGCGCTCAACGCGAACAAAGCGGAAGAAAAAAGGGAGCAATGCGCGAGAGAAGTTGTTGCAGCGCACCCTTGAAAACCGTCACGACGAGTGACTGCTGCCTGGTCCGTGGAGGCGGGGTCAATCCCGTAGCGGGGACTCATGCAAAAGGCCAATCACCGACAGCAGGAATATCGCGCCAACGAGCACCGCCGAGACGATGCAATACGGGCAAATCTCCTGCAGAATTTCAATCTCCACGTAGGTTAGCCAGCCTGAGAAGACCAGTCCTAGCAGCGTCAGCCCAAACACTGCTAGCTGTGCCCACTCGGTCAAGGCCGGCCGGTGGGCCTCTAGCCAGATCAGAACACCGATGAGCAGGTACATCGTCGCTCCAAGCGCGGCTACCGGCATCCCGGCGATTTCCGAATAGGCGCTGGCGTTGACCGCCTCGCAATCTCCGACGCCAGCGCAAGCCGCCTTTCCGCCGGCAATCTTAATCCAGGTGAGATAGAGCGCATCGATGCTGCCTAGTGCGGCGAGCAGGCCGATGGCGCGCTGACGGCGGTTCATGTCTTTTCGGCCGTGTGGGATCTACTCATGGTAGCTGCGCGGCAATTATAGCGGCACGGCTGCCGAAAGGGCCGCATCTTCGAGAACGGCGGCGCGGGCCGCGCCCGCCAGAGCCACGCTGCCGGTCACGACAACAATACCCGCAGGAGTGGCTGCGTGCTTTGCCTGTGCGAGCACGCCGAAGAGGTCCTCAGCAGCGGTGGCGGCGCAATTGTGCGCAGCCGCAGCCGGCAGTAGCTCGCTGGGCAGCATGGCGCGCGGCGCGCCGATGGAGGTCATGATGGCCGCGCTGCAACTGGGCAGCAGTTCCGCAAACATCCCAGGCACATCTTTATCGCGCATGGCGCCGAAGACCAGCACCCATGGAAGGCCAGGGAAATAGCCCTGCAGTGTTTCCACAAGCCGTCTGGCCGAGGCGCGGTTGTGAGCGCAATCTAGCATCAAGGACGGTTTGCCCGGGAAGAACTCGCAGCGCGCCGGCCACTTTACGGTCTGAAGGCCGTGGGCGATCGAGCGATGAGGAACGCTCCATCCCTGTTCACGCAGCTGCTGCACCAACGCCACCGCGAGAGCGGCATTCTCAACCTGATGCGCGCCGAGGAGCGGCAGCTGATAGAAGTGTTCATCCTGCGGGCGGGCTGCAGGCATGAGGGCGAAGCGCTGGCCGGTGGAGTCGTGCATTTTGCGTTTCCATATCCATTCTGCACGCACGTCTATCAGCGGCGCGCCAACTGCGCTCGCTCGCTCGCGCAGTACGGACATTGCCGCGGGCGGCTGCGGCGCGACGACAAGCGGCACTCCGCTTTTTATAATGCCGGCCTTTTCGGTGGCGATTGATTCGATCGTGTCTCCCAACAATCCAGTGTGATCGTGGCTGATCGGGGTGATGGCGCACACCGCCGGGGTGACCACATTGGTTGCGTCGAGGCGGCCGCCGAGGCCGACTTCCAGCACGGCGAGCTCAGCTTTCTGACGGGCGAAACATTCGAGCGCGAGCGCTGCGCTGATTTCGAAGAAGGTGATGTCGGGAGTGGCCGCGATTTTGGGACGCAGCTCGGTGAGCAGCGCCGCAAGTGAATCGCGTGTAATCGGCTCGGGGCCGACCTGAATGCGTTCGCGGAAATCCTGCAGGTGTGGGGAGGTAAATAGACCGGTCTTGAAGCCGGCCGCGCGCAGCACCGATGCGACCATGGCGGCCACAGAACCTTTGCCTTTTGTGCCGGCGATATGTACGCTGGAGTAACTCTCGTGGGGATTGCCGAGACGCTCGAGCAGCGCGCGGACACGCTCAAGGTTGAAGCGTTCGGGCGCGTATACGTCGGCAGATTTTGCCTCGAAATCGACAAAACTGTATAGGTATTCAAGCGCGGATTGATAGTCCATTGACGCCTATGGCGCGACGGTGGTTTCAGCGTACGGGTGGATTTTCTGCTTTTCCGGAAGGGCGCGCAGCAGTTGCAGCGCGGTTTTTCCGCTGCGCGGATGGCTCCAGCGCGGCGCAACTTCGGCCAGCGGCCGCAGCACAAATGCGCGCTCGTGCACCCTCGGGTGTGGGATGATGAGGCCGAGGCGCTGCAGCTGGCGTCTATCGTAATCGATGATGTCGATATCAATCACGCGGGGCCCAAACCGAACTGAGGCTGCCCGACCTAAGTCATGTTCGGCTTTTTTGATGAACGCGAGAAGCTCTTCTGGCGAAATGTCGACATCGCCGCGCAGCACCATATTGAGAAATGCGGGCTGTTCGGTAACGTAAAGCGGTTCGGTCTCGTAGATTGCTGAGCTCGCGCCGATGGTCACCCGCGTGGCCAGCTTCTGCCGGGCAGCGCGCAAGTGATTTATTCGCTGGCCTAGGTTCGAGCCAAGCGCCAGCAACACGGTGGGCACAGGGCGTTATTCGTCCAGCAGAATGACCGGTTCCTGATAGTAACGCACGTTGCGATGGGTCAACTTATCCGCCAGTATTTTGTTCAGCCACGCGTTTTTCCGCGCCAGCGATTCATTCGAGCGCAGGCGGTCGAGACTGACATTGAGATGGAGCACGCGCCCGGGTATCAGGAAGCGGGTGATGCCGGCCGGGAGCACGGTCTCAGTGACGGCCGCATCGAGCACGTCCCGGAGCGCGAACTGGGGAAAGATTATCAACGCGCACAGGTCCGGAGCCTCGGTTCGCAGCATTGCCAGGTCGGTGTTGAGGGTGCGTGTAATGCTGCCCAGCTCGGTGTACGCGCCCACGATTTGTTTCAGTGGGGCCAAGGTGTCTGCAGTTTCTGTAGTGGCACGCGCGAGGAAGCTGTTCCCATCGCGAGTGATGAGGCTGCAAAGCGCTGTGCCGCTATCTAATTCCTGTTGCAGTCGGTCGTGCGGGGCTTCTTCCAGCACCACGCTCGAAAGCTCGCGCAGGCGTTCCAGTAGAGCATCTGGTTTTGGGCCGCACACAGCGTGGTACCAGGTGTGAAGAATTAGGTCTTCGGATTCGTGTGGCACCAGTTGTACCACAATATGCGGGTAACCGAGGCGTTTGAAAGCGCTGATGCGCGTGGCGCCGTCCAGCACTACATACTTTCCCTCCCACTCGGTCACCACAGGTGGATTGACAAGGTCCGTGTCGTGCGCCAGCCTATCGGCCAGGTCGGTGACGCGTTCCGGGTCGTAATGTTCATGCGGGAGAATCTGTTTCACGGGCACCACGCGAAGCGCCAGCGGGTTTCCGCGCCGGTGGCTGCGCAGCAGTTCATACAGACGCTCGACTAGATTAAGAGCGACGTCGCGGCGCACCTCGGAGCGGCTAGCGCCCGCGTGTGGCACTGTCTGCAGGCGGTCGTGCGTCACCGGCAAAGCGCCATCCGGTTCCACACGGATCACAGCCCCGGCCAGCTGCTCGCGGGCCAGCGCGTTCTGCACGGCGTCCAAATCTAGGGCATGGTGGTTACCGACGTTGATGAGCACCGCGCTTTCCCGGCAGAGCGCCAGTTCATCTGCGCCGAGTATCCCTTTCGTCTCCGGGGATTCTGGTAGATGAACACTGATGAAATCGGCTTCTGTCAGCAGGTCGGGCAGGTCGCGCAGCTCCACGCCAACGGTTAGCGCAAGTTCTGGAGTCAATCTTGGCTGGTGTACCAGCACGTGCATATCGAAGGCACGGGCGCGCAGCGCCACCTGGTGCCCGACCCCGCCGAAACCAATGATGCCAAGCGTGCGCCCGGACAGCCCCACCGGCCCGTGGCTATGCGCCTGCGTTAGCAGCGCGCCCATAGTTTGCTCCGCGGAAGCCAGAGTCTGCGGATCGGGGACGTTGATGACCTCGACGCCCACAGCGCGCGCAGCGCTGACGCTGACGTTATCGAGCGCTGGCCCGGCTACCCCAATAACCTGCAGGCGGTAGCCATATTCAATGGTGCGGCCGGGCACGTATGTCTCGCTATCCACGATGAGCGCATCGTACTCGCCGATACAAGTCTCAAGTTCCTCCACGGCGAGATTTGAGCGAAGATCAACGTCAGCGTGCTCGCGCAGCTGCGTGACGGCAGCGTCATCAAAGTGGGATGCGATGAGAATGCGTGGTTTGGTGGCGCTCATGTGGTTTCAGTCTGTCTCTGGCTTGCCCTTATTCTCGCTCATTATTGCCATTTTGTCACGGGTGCGGCTGAGTTTTCGTTTCAACGGACACAGACCCCCGAGTGTTATAATCGTGCCCATGGATGTGCAGCCTGCCTTCCACGTCGGCACTGTTCCGGTGTTCGGAGATTTGATTCTCGCGCCGATGGCTGGATTCTCCGATTTGCCTTTTCGGTCTATCTGCCGAACGCTGGGCTCGTCCATGAGCTACACCGAATTCGTCAACGTGGACGAGCTGCAGGCACGGCGCGGCGGCAGCCTGCGCGCCATGCAGAAGCTGCGCTTCCGCGAGCATGAGCGCCCGGTTGTGTTTCAGCTTTACGGACACGATGTGGAACGCATTGTTGATGCCGCGCAGCGGCTGCAGGATCTTGGCCCCGACATTGTCGACATCAACATGGGCTGTTTTGTGAAGAAGATTGCTCAACGAGGGGCTGGCGCAGGAATGATGCGTGACCCGCGCCTGATTGCGCGGTTGATGAAACGACTGGTCACGGCTCTGGAGATTCCCATCAGCGCAAAAATCCGGCTGGGCTGGGACGATGACTCTCGCAATTATCTGCAGGTGGCGCGCATATTGGAGCAGCACGGCGCCGGCCTGGTAGCGATGCACGCGCGTACGCGCGCTCAGGCTTATTCTGGGGCCGCAGATTGGGATGCCATCGCGGCGATGAAGCAGGCGCTTTCGGTGCCGGTGATTGGCAACGGCGATGCCCGCACGCCGGCGGATATCAAGCGCATGAAGGCACATACCGGCTGTGACGGGGTGATGGTTGGCCGCGCCGCAATCGGAAACCCGTGGATTTTCGAGCGCAAAGACCGGCAGCTAGTTTCACTCCCAGACTGGTTGGCGTTGCTGCGGTATCACCTGGAGCTGAACCTGGAATTCTATGGAGCGCAAAAGGGGCTGCTGCTTTTCCGGAAGCATGTGGCGCGCTACATCGAGGGTGCGCCCGCAGCAGCGCAAGACCTGCGAGTGGCGCTGCTCACCTGCGAGCGCAAGGGAGATTTCGAGGCCTTGCTGTGCCGGCTGGAGGCCGAGGAGCGGCTGCGCGTGGCCGCCGGTCAGAAGAGAATGCCCGCCAGTTCGTCGCGGTACTGCCGCGTGAGCGGGTCATCATCGCCCAGTAGCGCGAACACCCCCAGAATCACCAGCCGGGGCTCGCCTTTGCGGAAGCCTTTGTCCTGACGCAGTACCTCCAAGAGGCCGTCCATGGCGGCGGCGTGCTGGCCGCGCGCCAGCAACCGTGCCGATTGCCAGTACTGCGCCTCGAGCATTTCGACTTCGTCAACAACATTGCTGTTGTCGCGCTCAACTTCCGCGAGCAATTTTGCCAGTGGCTGCAATTGCTGCGCGGCAACAATCTCGGAACTGGCCGGAAAATCCTCGATAAACGCGAGTGCCGCGTCTCCCTTGCCTTGGGCGATGAGCGCGCGTATCAGCCCGAGCGTGGCAGCCGAGTTGTGTGGTTGGCTGTCCAACGCCACGCGCAGCTGCTCCTCGGCCTGCTCCCAGTGGCGCGTCGCCAGCAGGCTGGCAGCCTCGCCGAGGACTGCGTCGGCTTCGCCGGGGGCAACCCGCTGGATGAAATCGCGCACAGTACGCTCCGGCGCAGCGCCGGTGAACTGCGCAATCACCTCACCGTTCTGATGGGCCTTGACGGTCGGGATACCTTGTACGCCGAAGCGCACGGCCAGTCCCGGGTTGTCGTCCACATTGACCTTTGCCAGCAAAAAGGCGCCGCCGCGTTCCTGCGCTAGCCCCTCAAGCACCGGGCCGAGAGTGCGGCAGGGGTCGCACCACGGTGCCCAAAAATCAACAACCACTGGCGTCTCATACGAACGGTTGACCACGTCGGATTCAAAAGTTGCCTCTGCTGTATCGAAGATGAATTCAGAAACTGTCACGAAGACTTCTCCTGTCGTTGGCGCGTATTGTACCATTGTGGTGCCTGCCCCACTGCTGTAGCATTAATTTCTAAGCGAACGTTAACAGAGTCGTGCCGGCCGGGCTTTGCCGGGGGCAGCTGCGCTCATTCGGCTATAATCAGTCTGCAGCCGGCGTGAAAGGGAACAGTGGGGATGAACGCATGAGAATATTGGTTACCGGAGCGGCCGGGTTTATCGGCTCTCATCTCGCGGAGCGCTTAGCGGGAGAGGGGCATGATGTGCGTGCTGTGGACTGCCTGACCGACAATTACGCGCCCGTGCTGAAAGAGTTAAATGTCCACGCCCTTAGCGACGCAGGGTGCGCATTTTTCCGCCGCGATTTGGCGCAGGATGTGCTGGTCGACCTACTGCATGACGTCGATGTCATTTTCCATCTGGCGGCACAGCCTGGTCTTTCCGCCGCCACGCCGTTTGAGGCCTATGTGCGCAACAACATCATGGCCACGCAGCGTCTGCTGCAGGCTGCTGCAGAGACGCCCGCGCTGCGGACATTCATCCATGTTTCCACCTCCTCGGTCTACGGCGCGCGGGCTACCGGCGACGAGAGCGCGGAGCCGAAACCGACTTCGTATTATGGAGTGACCAAACTGGCAGCCGAGCAACTAGTGATGGCTGCCAGCCGCGAGCACGGGCTACCCGCTTGCTCTCTGCGTTTGTTTTCGGTTTATGGCCCGCGCGAGCGCCCGGAGAAGCTGTATCCGCGTCTGATTGGCTGCCTGCTTGAGGAGCGAGAGTTCCCGCTATTTGAGGGCAGCGAGGAGCACTACCGCAGCTACACCTATGTAGGCGACATCGTCGCGGGCATGCTGGCGGCGCTGGAGAACATGCCGCGCTGCCGGGGGGAGGTAATAAATATTGGTGCTGACAGGGCCATTACCACCGGCGAGGGCATGCGCATCGTGGAGGAGCTGGTGGGGCGGAAGGCGAAAATCGCGCTGCAGCCGCGGCGCGTGGGCGACCAGTTGGAGACGCGCGCGAACATCGAGAAAGCGCGCCGGGTGCTCGGATACAAACCGACTACCAGCGCCCGTGAGGGGCTTGCGCGCGAAGTAGACTGGTACCGCGAACAGATCCTCGGTAAAGTGGAAGTGTAGTTCCCGGTCTCCGGCAGCAATCGGGAGAGTTCGTGTACGCTAAAATCCTTCCCAATGTTCCCCGACTGAAAACCACGTTTCATTACCGCGTCCCGGATGCTCTGCGGAATCGGCTGCGGGTAGGCCATCTCGTGCTGGTTTCTTTTGGAAAACAACGCACGCAGGGGATTGTGGTTGCGCTGGACAGCGAGCCCCCGGCCGACATCACCGAATTCAAACCCATTGAGTCTCTGCTCGATCCGGAGCCGGTATTGACCCCGAATCAATTAGATTTGGCGTACTGGCTGGCGCCCCGTTATTTCACTACTTTGATTGATTGCATCGCGCTGATGCTGCCGTCCGGACTGAGCCAGCGCGCGGATACTCGCTACGAGCTGCTCGAAGAAGAATTCTCCCCGCAGACGAAAGCGCAACGCAATATAGTGCGGTTGCTTTCGTCGCGCGGCGCGCTGCTGGGGCGGCAATTAGGGCGAGCACTGCCACGCCGTAACTGGCGGGCCGTGGCGGACCGGCTGGTGCTTAAGGGCGTGCTGCGGAAAACTGCAGTGCTGGCGCCGCCGACGGTCAGGCCAAAGCATGTGCGTACTGTGCGGCTGACGGCGTCGCCGGCGCGAGTCGAGGCCGCGAAGAGCGAATTCGCCCGCCACTCAATACCGGCTGATATTCTCGATTATCTCATTGCGCTCTGGCCAGGCGAACCAGCGCTGGACGACCTACTCCATTTTGTGGGTTGCAAACGCAGGCACGTGCGTGATTTGTGCCGACGTGGCTGGCTGACGCTCGCATCGAGACAGCAGCTGGTGGTGAAAGCTGTCTCTAATGATGTGCTGCACCACTGGATGCAGAAACGCGAGAGCGCCGCCCCGCGCCAGGCTCAGGTGGTACGGGCGCTTCTCAGCAGCCAGGACTTTCTGCCCGTGGTGGAAATCCCACAGGTCTCGGCGAGAGTGCTGAGGGCAATGCAATCGCAAGGTTTGCTGCGCATTTCGGTCAACCCGGAGCGCGTGCAACTGCAAGCAAACTCGACGCAGGCCAAAGCTGAGGTAGCGCGGTTGCGGAAACCGGACGCGAAAACGCGTGTGCTGCAGTTCCTGCGAGCACAGAGCGGTGAGTCGGTGGCTGTCGGGCGGGTTAATGCGCAGACCGGCGCCCGGCTCGCTGACCTGACAGCTTTGGCCGAGCACGGTCTGCTTGCGCTTGCGGAGACCGAGATTGTTCGCGATTCGCTCAGGCATTTGGATTTCGTGCCGACCGATCCGCCTACGCTTGTAGAGGGCCAGCGGCGGGCGTGGCGTGCGCTGCAGCGGGCCTTCGATGGGCTTGAACCGAAGGCGTTTCTGCTGCATGGAGTGACGGGTTCAGGCAAAACAGAGATTTACATGCGCGCGGTGGCAGCGGCATTGCGGCGCGGCAAACAGGCTATTGTGCTGGTGCCCGAAATCGCGCTTACCTCGCAAACGGTGCGCCGCTTTTTCGCGCGCTTCCCCGGACGCGTGGGGCTGTTGCACAGTCAACTTTCTGCCGGCGAGCGTTACGACACCTGGCGCCGTGCGCGCTGCGGGGATCTAGATGTGGTGGTGGGCGCGCGCTCGGCGCTGTTCGCGCCGCTGCCGCGCATCGGGGTGATTGCCGTCGACGAGGAACACGAGGAGGCTTACCGGCAGGACCCGCCGGTGCAACCGCCATATTACAACGCCCGCGATGTGGCCGTGGAATACGCCCGCCGGATGGGAGCAGTTTGCATCCTAGGGAGCGCCACGCCGGATCTGGTCAGTGCCGAGCGGGCGAAACGGGGCGAATACCACTTACTCACTTTGCCAGAGCGCATCATGGGTCATGGTGAGCGCATTTCCGGGCAGGCCGGACGGCTGCAGGTGCGCAGCAGATATCGACCGGTTGCCGGGGCGCAGTCGCAGGCCCAGTTCATCCCGCTGCCGCGCGTGCGGGTCGTGGATATGCGCCATGAGATGCGCGCGGGAAATCGCTCCATGTTCAGCCGGGCTTTGCAGCGTGCGTTGAATAAAACGCTCAAACGCGAGCAGCAGGCCATTCTCTTCCTCAACCGGCGCGGGCATGCTACTTACGTTTTTTGCCGCGATTGTGGCCACACTCTAGAGTGCCCGCGCTGTGGCATCCCTTTCACCTATCATCGCACTTCCAATGAGTTGATATGCCATCATTGCAACGGCCGTCGGCTGCCGGTCGAGCGCTGCCCGCAGTGCGGCGGGAGGCGCATTAAGCATTTCGGCGTGGGCACCGAGGCGGTGCAGGAGGAGGTGCAACGTTGCTTTCCCGCGGCGCGCACGCTACGCTGGGATTGGGACGTCACCCGTCGGCGCGGCGCGCACGAGCAGATTCTGCGTTGCTTCAGCGAGAGAGAGGCCGATGTGCTCATCGGCACGCAGATGATTGCAAAAGGTTTGGACTTGCCGCTGGTGACCCTGGTCGGGGCAATCTCGTGCGACGTCGGCCTTTCGCTTCCCGATTACCGCGCAGCCGAGCGCACTTTTCAGGTACTTACTCAGGTGGCCGGCCGCGCTGGGCGCGGGCTGCTGGGTGGGCAGGCGCTGCTGCAAACCTATATGCCGGAGCATCATGCCATTCAGGCCGCGGCGGCGCATGACTACGCAGCCTTCTACCAGCACGAAATAGAATTGCGCAAGCAGCACGGATACCCACCCTTTGGGAAATTGGCGCGCCTGATTGGGCGTGACCCTAGCCTTGCTCGCGTCGAGGCGGACGCACAAAAAGTAGCGGCGCAGCTGCGCGCCCGCGTCCGCGCCGAGTGCGCCAATAGCACGGACATCATCGGCCCGGCGCCGTGTTTCTTTGGGCGGGTGGCCCGGCAGCACCGTTGGCAAGTGGTGCTGCGCGGACCGGATCCGGCTGCGCTGTTGAACATCGAGACGCCGGCCGGATGGCGCGTCGAGCTCGATCCACTCAGTTTGCTCTGAGCTATCGGACGCTGCTTCAAATGGCGGATTGTTGTGGAGTGGTCTTAATGATAAACTGAATGGGCATGAAAACGCTGCTGGACACCATGCTGGCGAAGCCCGCGGTGAAGCGTGTGCGCAAGAACCATGGCCTTGAGCACGCCACCATCCACGTGCTGGGCGAACGCGTGCAGCGGCACGGCGGAATGGTGGGCCGCTCTGACCGTCACGGCTTTACGCTGTACGGCGACGTGCCCACAAAAATACTGGCCGACGCGTGTGAACTGGCGTTGCAGCGCCTGCGCGCCGGGGAACGCGGGCTGGCCATTCACCCTTATTGTGGTACCAACTTCGTCACTGCTGGCGTGCTTTCCAGCGTGGTGGCGGCGCTGGCGCTGCTGAGTGCGGGCCGCGGCTGGCGCGCGCGCCTTCCGCGGTTGCCGATGCTGATAAGCCTGATGACGGCAGCGCTCATTCTCTCGCAGCCTCTTGGTCTGGTAATCCAGCGGGATGTGACCACCAGCGGTGACCCCGGTGACCTGCAGATTGTCTCAATCAAACGCTACCGCATCGGCGCGCTTGCATTTCATCGCGTAGAGACGCGTGGGTGAGATGAGCGTGCTGCCGCCGGTGACGCTGCTGTACGGTGACGATGAATTCACCCTCGCGGAACAGGTTAACGAACTCAAGAGCGCTCTTGGCATGGACGAGAATGCCGCGATGAACGTGACCAAGTTCGAGGCGCGCGGGCTCTCGTTCACGCAGTTCCGCTCGGTATGCGAGTCCGCCCCGTTCATGTGCCCGCAACGTTTGGTGATTCTTGCTGATCTTTTGGCGCGTGGAAAAAACCACGCGCAGCTTGGGGATGTGCCGAAAGACTTGCTCACCGCCCTGATTGAATACTTGCCCGCTTTGCCTGCCTTCACCGCGCTGCTGCTGCTGGAGCACAGGAAGATTCCGAAAAACAGCCGTCTGCTGAAAGCGGTGCGGGCCATGGAAGGTGAGGTGCGCGAGTGCGCGCTTCCAGAGCATACAAACCTTCCGCGCTGGATAAGAGAACGAGCTGACCGCGCTGGTGGGGATTTCTCGGTCGCGGGCGCGCAGGAGTTGGCCGCGGCCGGAGTAGACAACCCGCGCGCGCTGCAGTCTGAGATTGAAAAACTATTGGCATACGTCAATTGGGAGCGGCCAGTCATGGCGGAGGATGTGCGCCGCATAATGCCGGCGGCGGGGCAGGCGGATATTTTCCGGCTGGTGGATTCGCTCGGCGAGCGCGATTCGCGCCAGGCGATGGCCCAATTGCACCGCCTGCTCGAGTCCGGCGAGCGCGATGCCATGGGCGTCTTTGGAATGGTGGTGCGCCAGTACCGGCTTCTGCTGCAGGCGAAAGAAATTCTGGAGCTAGGCGGTAGTGGCGCCGACGTGAAAGCGCGCCTGGGGCTGCCGCGCTTTGTGGCCGAAAAAATCAGCATGCAATCGCGGCGTTATAGTTTGAACGCACTAGAGCGAATCTATCGGCGCTTGCTGGCGATGGATACAGCCATGAAATCGGGCAGCGACGGCCAGGTGGTTTTGGACGTGATGGTGGCGGGTCTGACGGTAGGATCGACATGACATGAGTAGACCGATTATGAGAGGTAATCATGAGCGTACAACCGCTAACATGGGA
>DASCOB010000170.1:0-3851 GCA_036011785.1 Anaerolineales bacterium
ATCCTTTTGTGGTCAAACCCTACATCCTGAGCCTCGGAATCGAGGTGCTGATTTTCGCTATCTTCGCAATGAGCTTGGATTTGCTGCTGGGCTATACCGGTCTGCCTTCTTTTGGGCACGCGGCCTTTTTCGGGCTGGGCGCATACATCGTGGCCTACATGACCAGCCGCAACGAACTGGCGCTCGGATTGACCGACAACCTGTTGCTGGCCTTGCCGGTAGTGCTGCTGGCCACAGCACTGGTAGCGCTGGTGGTCGGATTCTTCGCGCTGCGCACAAGCGGAATCTACTTCCTGATGATCACGCTGGCCTTTGCCCAGATGCTGTTCAGCATCGCTATTCGCTGGTCGAGCGTGACCGGCGGCTCCGATGGGCTGACCGGTGTGCCGCGCCCGGCGCTCGGGCTGGGCGAGTTCACTTACGCTTTTCAGTCGCGCGAGAGTTTTTATTTCCTTGTCTTAGGGTTGTTTCTAACCGTCTGGCTGTTGCTGCGCCGCATTGTCTCCAGCCCTTTTGGCATGACCCTGCGCGGCATCCGCGAGAATGAGCAGCGTATGCGCGCCCTCGGATACAACACCTTTCGCTACAAAACAGCTGCCTTTGTGCTGGCCGGGATGTTCGCAAGCGTTTCCGGGATGCTGCTGGCACAGTATTTCTGGCATGCGGCGCCACAGAACCTTTACTGGGCGATGTCAGGCCAGGTTTTGATAATGCTTATCGTCGGCGGGACAGGCACGCTCACCGGGCCGATTCTGGGCGCTGCCCTTATGCGCCTGCTGCCCAATTTCGCCAGCACTTACACCGACCGCTGGCAAACGCTATTGGGCCTGGTGCTGATAATGTTTGTGCTGTTCGCGCCCAAAGGCATCATCGGCGTGCTGCGCGGTGGGCGGAGGCAGGCGTAATGAGTTTGTTACAGGTCGCCGGGATATCAAAGCAGTTTGGTGGTCTGGCTGCACTGACCAACGTCAGTCTGCAGGCGCAACCCGGCGAACGTCGCGCCATCATCGGGCCAAACGGAGCGGGAAAAACCACGCTCTTCAACGTAATCACCGGAGAGCTCTCGCCCACTGGCGGCACGGTGCATTTCGACCATCGGGACGTCACCGCGCTGCCGGTTCACACACGCGCCAATCTCGGGATGGGACATACTTTCCAGCGCAACAATCTTTTCTTCGGTCTCACTGTGCTTGAAAACGTGCGCCTAGCGGTGCAGCATCACCGCGGCATTGCCCGGCAACTCTTTCGGGCGGCGGTGACATTCGAGGCGGTGACGGCAGAGGCGGTCGGGTTGCTGGAACAAGTTGGGCTGGCTGCGGATAAAGAACAGCTTGTGGGCACCCTCGCTTACGGACAGCAACGCGCTCTGGAAGTGGCTCTGGCTCTGGCGACCGAGCCACAGACGCTGCTGCTGGACGAGCCAACGGCCGGAATGTCGCCAGCCGAAACCAAAGACATGGTGCAGCTGATTGATGCGCTCCCGCGCTCGCTGACCGTACTTATCGTTGAGCATGACATGGATGTAGTTGTTGCGCTGGCTGACCGCATCACGGTGCTACATCACGGGCACGTGGTCAGTGAAGGCACGCCGGAGCAGGTGCGCGCCGACCCGACCGTGCAGGAAATCTATCTGGGCGCGGAAAGTCTTGCCGTATGAAACGCTCGTGCTGAGCACAGATATGCACAAACGGAGTCTTGCGAACACACCAAGGAGAAAAGGGAAATGAAAGCAGCGGACCTACCCACCTACTACAACGCAATAGATATCCTGGAGCGGAACCTGCCCGAGCGGGCGCAAAAAACCGCGCTGTATAGCGACGAGCGCAACATGACCTTCCAAGATGTCGCCAGCGAGGCCAACCGGGTCGGCAACGCGTTAAGGAAGTTGGGCGTGCGCATGGGGGATTACGTCGGCATTCTCTCGCTGGATTGCCCCGCATGGGCCACATCATTCTTCGGCACCGCCAAAATCGGCGCGATTGCGGTCGGCATGAACACACTGCTGAAGGGGCATGAGTACGATTTCATGTTGCGCGACAGCCGCGCGCGCGTGCTGATTGTGCACCCAGCACTGCTGCCGGTTATCAACGAAATCAGAGAGCAGCAGCACTTTCTGGAGCACATTATCGTCATCGGAGAGGCGCAACACCCGGGTGACCTCTCGTACGCCGAGTGGATCAGCGGCAAGCCTACCGAGCTTGAAGCAGCGCCCACTCACCGGGACGACTTCTGTTCGCTGAATTATTCCAGCGGCACCACCGGAATGCCTAAGGGAATCCTGCACGCGCACAAGGATTACCCGCTCACCTCCCAGTTGTGGGGCGTGAACGTACTCGATCTGCGCGAGGGCGACCGCACCTTTTCTGCCGCCAAACTTTTTTTCGCTTTCGGTCTGGGCGGCAATCTGGTCTTCCCGTGGTACGTCGGGGCGAGTGTGGTGCTTTTTGCCGGGACGCCACGGGTGGCCACCAATGTGCTCGAACAAATCGACCGCTTCAAGCCGACCATTCTTTACAACGCTCCCACCGGTTATGCGGCCACCATGGCCGTGGAGGACTTTTCCGCGAAGTACGACATCTCCACGCTGCGGCTTTGCGTTTCGGCCGGCGAATCACTCCCGGCGCCGGTCTGGCAGGCGTGGAAAGAGCGCACCGGCGTGGACACCATCGACGGAATTGGTTCCACAGAAAACCTGCACATCTTCCTTTCGAACCACCCCGGCGACATCCGGCCCGGCAGCAGCGGCAAACCCTTCGAAGGTTACGAATTGAAAATCGTGGACGAGGCCGGCGACGAGGTACCCCGGGGAGAAATCGGCAACCTGTTGGTGAAGGGCGAGACAGCAGCGCTATCGTATCTGCACCAATACGAGAAAAGCCAGCAAACCTTTCTGGGCGAGTGGCTCTTCACCGGCGACAAATACTACGTCGACGAGGATGGCTTCTACTGGCACGCCGGCCGCTCGGATGACATGCTCAAGGTGGGCGGCATCTGGGTTTCGCCGGTGGAGGTGGAGAGCGCCCTGATTAGCCATGCGGCGGTGCTGGAATGCGCCGTGGTTGGCCGTACCGACCAATCTAATCTGGTCAAACCGCACGCCTTTATGGTGCTCAACGAGGGTTACAGCGGCTCGGACGAGTTGACCGCCGAGCTGGTGGCGCATTGCAAGGATAAGATGGCGGCGTACAAACGACCGCGCTGGATTGAATACCTGGACGAATTGCCGAAGACGGCCACCGGAAAAATCCAACGCTTCAGGCTACGCGCGGACGAGACGGACTAACAGGGTACCCCTTTACACATGCTTGTCGTTGATGACATCCACACCTTTTACGGCGACAGCCATGTGCTGCAGGGCGTCTCGCTGCGCGTGGGCGCAGGTGAAGCAGTCGCGCTGCTGGGTCGCAATGGGGTGGGAAAATCCACCACTATCAAATCGATTATCGGTTTCACTCCTCCGCAGCAAGGTGTAATCACGATTGACGAAACCGATATCAGCGCGACGCCATCACACCGAATTGCGCAGCTGGGAGTGGGCCTGGTTCCGCAAGGCCGTTCAGTATTCCCCACTCTCAGCGTGCGCGAGAACCTCACCATGGCGATGCGAAACACTAACGGCGGCGGATGGAGCCTGGCGCGCGTGCTGGAAACCTTCCCATCCCTTGAAAAGCGCCAGAAAAACCTTGGCTCGCAACTGAGCGGTGGCGAGCAGCAGATGCTCGCCCTAGCGCGCGCGCTGATGACTAACCCCAGACTGCTCCTGCTGGACGAACCATCCGAGGGCCTCGCCCCGCTCATCGTGGCTAGAATAGGACGTATCATCGACGATCTGCGAAAGCACGGGCTTTCGA
>DASCOB010000171.1:0-3720 GCA_036011785.1 Anaerolineales bacterium
GCGCCACGCCGATCACGCTGGCGTTGCGGGCCATGTTGGGCGTGATGGCGATATCGAAGACTACGTCACCGATGTAATCTGCCAGCGGAGTGCCGGCCGGGGGCGCATCGGCATCGAAGATGATGACGCCCTCGTGCTCTTCAGAAATACCTAGCTCTTTCTCTGAGCAAGCCATGGAACATGATTCCACGCCCCGTATTTTCGCGCGCTTTATTCTAGTGATCTCTTGGCCTGGCTTGTGCCCGTCGTACAGGCGCGCGCCCTCGCGCGCGTATGCTACCTTCACCGGGGCGGGCAACGTGCCGCTCCCCTTGAACGGGAGGAGATTCGGCGCTCCGGTCAGCACTGTGTGCACGCGTTCGCCATCGTTCAGCTCCGCCAGCACCAGGCGGTCAGCGTTCGGGTGCGGGTCAACTGCAGTAATGTCGGCGACGACGAAATGCTCTCGATCCCATTCGAGGCCGGTGATTTTTGTCTGCTGCCGCTCCTGCTGTGGCTGTGGCAGACCGATGTATTCCATCGCCTCCACCTCCAGACCGGCGAAAGTCAGCAGGTGCGCGAGTTCGTGCGGAGGCCGCGCGATTTCAACGTATTCCTTCAGCCAGCTCAGGGGGACTTTCATCGTTTAGTAGCCCGGGAGGTGGTTGAAGGTGGGAACGTTGAAGGTTGAATGTTTGCCTCGCTGCTCGGAAAGGTCATCCTACAACCTCGTATCAAAACTGCTCCAGAAAGCGCAGGTCATTGCCCCAGAAGTAGCGGATGTCCTCGATGCCGTATTTGAGCATGGCGATGCGTTCCGAGCCCATGCCGAAGGCGAAGCCGGTGAATTCGCGCGGGTCGTAGCCACCGTTTTGCAGCACGGTTGGATGCACCATGCCGCAACCCAATATTTCCAGCCAACCAGTGTGCTTGCAAACCGAGCATCCATCGCCGGAACACAGGAAGCACTCAATGTCCATTTCCGCACTAGGCTCGGTGAAGGGGAAATGTGAGGCGCGAAAGCGCGTGCCTGTGCTCGCGCCAAACATGCGCCGGGCAAAATTGCTGAGCGTGCCTTTCAGGTCGGTGAAGCGGATGTTCTTGCCAACGGCCAGCCCTTCAACCTGGTTAAATTGAATCTCGGAGCGGGCGGTAATCTGCTCATAGCGATAGCACATGCCCGGCAAAATCACGCGAATAGGCTCCGGACAGTACTCGCGCATGGCGTGGATTTGTCCCGGAGAAGTGTGCGTGCGCAGGATGACGCCCGGTGTATCTGCGTGAAATGTGTCCCACATATCCCGCGCCGGATGATGCGCGGGGATGTTGAGTAATTCAAAATTGTATTCATCGGTCTCCACATCGGGCGAGCGGTAAACCTGAAAGCCCATATCCGCCCAGATGGCATAGATGCGGCGCAGGGTTTGCGTGGCGATGTGCAGCCGCCCGCGCTGCAGCGGTCTGCCCGGAAGGGTTACGTCCAGCACCGCGGCCGGGGCTGCGTCGAGCTCGGCGCGGCGAAGTTCATCGGTGCGCTGTTGGCAGGCTGCATCCAGAGAGCGGTGGATTTCATTGGCGTGGCGGCCGATGGCTGGGCGTTTGGCAGCTGGA
This sequence comes from Anaerolineales bacterium, assembly GCA_036011785.1. Lineage (GTDB taxonomy): Bacteria > Chloroflexota > Anaerolineae > Anaerolineales > UBA11657 > CAJWGI01. The sequence continues at coordinate 1,591 of DASCOB010000171.1, forward strand.
AGGCTGCCCAAGCTGCCTAGAGCCTGCATCAGTGCGCTTTCCTTTCCCAGATGCCGGGAGCGCCACTCTTTCAGGGCAGTGCTGTCAGCTGCGCGCTGCAGTTCAGAAAGCGCCTGCCGTTTGGTTTTGTGCAGCAATTCGAGCATTATTATCTCCGCTAGGTGCCGCGGCGTTGCTCCTGAAAAAACCAATCCCGCCCCGAAAAGAAGGGACAGGAACACTGATTCCCGCGATACCACCCTGCTTGGTCTCTCATGCTGAGACCCGCTTCATTGGGCCGATGCGGCCTGATTGCCCTGCTAACGCGAGGGCCGCGGCGCGGAAGAAAGGACATTCAGGCCAGAGCCCGAATGTAGTTCCACCGCGCGGCTCGAGAGTGAATTTCCACTGGATGCTTCCGTGGCTAGCTTCCAGTCTGTGGCCGGCCGTCCCTGTCGGCGTCGCTCCAACGTACTTAGCTCTGTCGTTGCCGTTGGTTTATTCTCTTGCGAAGATTATCTCAAATTGAGGGCACTTGTCAAGACGTGCGGCCTGCGTGCGGTATACTTGACTGCGAAAATGGTGGCTCGTATGCTGCGCTGGTGAATATGCGTTTCATGGAGGCGTTCCGATGCGCGATTCAAGATTGAAGGTTGTGGCCATAGCGCTTGGCATGTTGGTGCTCGTACTCGCGGGAGGTTGGTTATACTTGCGCTCCAGTTTGCCTAAGACCAGCGGAGCGGTCTCGCTTGCCGGACTGGACGGGCAGGTGGAGATTGTGCGCGATGCGGACGGTGTGCCGCACATTTTCGCCTCCACCGATAACGACGCTTTTTTCGCCTTAGGCTATGTGCATGCTCAGGACCGCCTGTGGCAGATGGAATTTCAGCGCCGTACCGGCGCTGGCCGCCTGAGCGAGATATTGGGCGAAGCCACCCTGGATGTCGACAAATTCCTTCGCACGTTGGGAACATACCGCGCGGCTGAGAGTGCTTGGCCCGCGCTGAGCATGGAGACCAAACTTGCGGTGGAAGCGTATGTCGCCGGCATCAACGCGTGGATTGGGGAGGGGCGCACGCTGCCGATCGAATTTCTGATTCTAGGGGTGAAGCCTGAGCCATGGACTGTATATGATTCTATGGTGTGGTCAAAGATGATGATGTGGGACCTTGGCGGGAACTGGGATGATGAGCTGCTGCGCACGCTGCTGCTATCCGCCGTAGGCCGAGAACGTGCCGCCGACCTGATGCCGGGCTACCCGGACGGGGCGACCACTATTCTGGCTGCCGACACTGCCGACTCATTACTGGCGCTGGACGCTTTTCTGAAGGACAGTCTGCAGCTCGGCGGCCTTGATGTGGGCAGCAACAACTGGGTCATTGGCGGCGGTCGCACCGAAAGCGGGCAGCCGCTGCTGGCAAACGATCCACATCTGGGAGCGAGCATTCCCTCCATCTGGTATCTGGTCGAACTGCAGGGGGACAGATTGCACGTGACGGGCGCTACTTTTCCGGGTATGCCCATTGTTCCCATTGGTCACAACGACAACATCGCTTGGGGGCTGACCAATCTGGGACCGGACGTACAGGACTTGTATATCGAGCGCATCAACCCACAACACCCGAACCAATATGAGGTCGATGGCGAGTGGGTTGACATGACCATTGTGGCGGAGGAAATAGTGGTCCAGGGCGAAGAGGAAGCGCTGCTATACGCTGCGCGCAGCACCCGCCACGGGCCACTAATCAGTGACGTTTCCGGCAAGGCCGCCGCCCCGTTGGCGCTGCGTTGGACGGCCTTGGACCGCGGGGACACCACCGCGGTTGCTTTCTTCGACATGGCCTATGCCGTCAGCTGGGAGGAATTCACGGCGGCGCTGCAGGATTATGTTGCGCCCAGTCAGAACATAGTCTACGCGGACCGGGAGGGCAACATCGGTTATTATGGGCCCGGGCGCATCCCCATTCGCGCGAAGGGTGATGGCACCGTGCCGGTTCCGGGATGGGACAGCGACTACGAGTGGCAGGGCTGGATCCCTTTCGATGAATTGCCGCACGCTTTCAATCCGCCCGAGGGGTACATTGTCACTGCCAACAACAAAGTGGTGGCGGATGATTACCCTTATTTTATTTCCAGCAGCTGGGCGCCGCC
>DASCOB010000172.1:0-2859 GCA_036011785.1 Anaerolineales bacterium
GACCAGAAACGCAGCGGAAACAACCGAATGAGCGTGTCGGAATAACTAAACATCCAGCTGCCGCTCTCGAAAAACACGCGGTGAAAATTGGTGAAGAAACTGTTAAAATTCAACAGCACGTACGCCAGCAGTACGACCAAGGCTACCACTACTATGGCAGCGCCGGCCATCACGCCTGCGCGCAGTAGCGGCCGCGTGGCGGGCTGTCGGGCCAGGGCTACACCAGCCGCCAGGGCGAACAGTAGCGCCCCCCTCCAGACCCACAGCACCCTGCCGGTGACCATTTTTACATCCTGCATGTGGCGCAGCTCGCGTCCATTGTAGAGCGGCGCTCCATCCTCGAAACGCTCTTCGGCGAGGTAATCAATGCTGGCGGCATTGAGAAGATATTCCACTGCCCGCCGGGCATGAAACTTGCGCATGTCGGTACTGAAGCCATAGGCGTCCGCCGGAAAACGCGGTCGGTTATATTCGAATGTTGGAAACCACGGCATCAGAACCAGGCGCACATTGGAGAGCACCAGCACAAAAGGCAGCGCCACGGTTATGACGATGCGCAGGGAGTGGGGGAACCAGCCTTGCATGTTCTCGTCCTCAAGAGGCCGGTGCTTATTTTACTCGGTATTAGGTGTGTGTGCGCGGCCTCCAATTCCTGAAGACGCCGCAGGTGGTGTTCGTGGCCATTAGGCCAGCGTTCCAGTTGCACTCGCGCTGCCGAAAACCGGGCTGCGGACGTCGGCTGCATGCGTGGGCGAATTGTACCTGGCCACCATCGGAGTACCTCCACAACTCATGCACAAGATTGGCATAAAGCACGCCCCAATTTGCCGCTGCCATTCTATAATCCGCGTCACAGGACGGCAGCTGAGGACGGGGACAGCCGCACGTCACGTAAGATTCGCCCGCCTTCCGCCTTCTAATACCGAGGAGCAGGCCATTGGCCAAAGGATTACGTTATGAGTACACCTGAGATTGATCAAATCGTCCTATACGGCACGACATGGTGCGCGGACTGCAAGCGAGCCAAGCAGTTCTTCGGTGAGCATCGCATTCCGTTCGAAAACATTGATATCGCGCAGGACGCCGCCGCCATGGCACTGGTCGAACAACTCAACGGCGGCATGCGCAGCGTACCCACAATCCTTTTTCCGGACGGCTCGGTTATGGTCGAACCCTCGACCGCGGAGTTGGCGCAGAAACTCGGACTGCAGACCTAGGTGCGCCGCGTGGCGCAAGTATTCCGATCATCCCAGTGGTTTGCGCGCAATCAGCTGCTCGCTCAATCTGTTTTCGCCACATCCCATCGCCTCCGCCGAGTGCAGAATATCGAAATCACCAAAGTGAGGCAATAATTCGCCAAGTTCCAGATAGTGTTCCGGGCGCACGGTCACTGTATCGGTCTTTACCAGCGTTTCAAAAAAAAGTACCCCGCCCGGTTTCAGCGCGTGGCGATATACGGCCAGTGCAGGTCGTTCCAGGAAAAAGAAATTGACAATGACGTCAAAAGATTCGGCGGGTAGCTGCAGCAGCTCCATGTCATACACCGCTGCTTGAAAGGGAAGTGCCTTCCTTCGCGCCCGTTCGACTGCGAGGCGCAGCGCGACCTCCGAAAAATCGAGTGCAATCACGCTCAGGCCACGCTTGGCCAGAAAAAGGCCGTTAACCCCCACCCCGGACGCTGCATCAAGAGCAAGTCCCCGTTCGGGCAGCAGGCGAGCCCAGTCCCGCAGTAATTTCCGCGGCGGCTTCCCTAGCCAGAATTCTCCCTCCTCCGCGTACCGCGCGTTCCAGCCCCGCAGCCCCGCCTCCCAAGTCATCTGCTCCCAACCTCCCTGCCGCCCCTCAAAAGCACTCGCACACCCCAGAGCGCAAACACAAGCGCCCCCAGACTAGCCTCTTGCGGCGCCCGCAGGTTGCCCACCCAGAGCACACTATCACTACGCATCTCTAGAAAACGCCGAACGCCCGCCGCCAGCATCGCACTGCAGCGGCGCCAGTCGAGAAGCAATTCATCGATAATCATGGCTTCCGTCGACCCGCAGATAATATCACGACTTGCCCTCCATTTTCATCACCTTTTCCCATTCTCTTCACGCATTCTTCACACCGGTGGGATAATATAGGCTCACCAACGCACAGAAGGAGAACATCATGTGCCCGAAATTAGTCAAAATCAGTATAGTGGCCACGCTACTTGGCGCGGCCTCGATTGTGGCGTTTATGATTCTCGCGCCCGGTTTTGGTTTCGGGCCAATGGCAGTATGGCAAGTAGGGCCGATGCGCCCCGGCCACATGGGCGGGTGGATGCGTCCTGCCTGGGGGGCTGGAGGGTTCGTTCTCTTCGCCGCGGTGGGCCTTGGCATGTGCCTACTGCCGGCGGGGGTTCTGACCGCGGTCATCGCCTAGCTGCTCAAGCCGGATGCGAATGTAGAAAACGGTTCGTAGTCACACCGGATTACGCAGATGAAACAAACGAAGGTAATCTTTCTTGGATTCGGGTTAATTCTTGCCATTGTTAGCGGGGTATTGTGGCGACAGAATGCGGAATTATGGCGGATGCACAACAACTCCGAATAACGGAGGCTCGACAAATGCCCAAGACCATCCTGATTGTGGACGATGAGGAGCGCATTGTCTCCCTGCTGCGCACGTATCTGGAGCAAGCCGGCTTTCGCGCGATCGGCGCGCGCAACGGGCGCGAGGCCCTGTTTGCCGCGCGGCATGAGAAGCCCGACTTGATTGTTCTCGACCTGATGATGCCGGAGATGGACGGATACGATTTCCTGCGATTGCACCGTAAAGAGCGCGAGACGCCTATCATACTGCTCACCGCGCGCGTGGAGGACGAAGACAAGGTGC
>DASCOB010000173.1:0-8396 GCA_036011785.1 Anaerolineales bacterium
AATCACCAGCAGCACATAAAACATCAGCGCCACCACCAGAATGTCGAGCGCGCTCATCCAGTTGAGCTGCTCTAGCAGGCGGGAAAGGTCGCGCGTTAGCGTTTCCACGGGTGTTCGGTTCCTGTGTGCGTCACTCGCCTAGCAGGCGCGCCAGAATGGCCTTTTGCGCGTGCAGGCGATTGTGCGCTTGCTGGAAGATCACCGAGTGTGGCCCATCGGCGACCGTGTTGGTGATCTCCTCGCCGCGGTGGGCGGGCAGGTCGTGCATCACGAGCACATCAGGCCGTGCTCTGGCCAGTAGCGCCTGGTTCACCTGATAGGGTCGGAAAATATTCCGGCGCTGCTCCGATGCTTCTTCTTTTCCCATGCTTGTCCACACATCAGTGTAAATAATGTCCGCCTGTGCCACGGCTTCGGCCGGGTCGCGCAGCTGCAGGAAATCGACCCCAGTTTCGGCTGCCAGTTCGCTGCCGCGCGCCGCCACGGTTGCTTTTAGCTCGTAGCCTTCTGGGCCGGCAATGCTGAAATGTACCCCCAGGCGCGCGCAGATCAGCAGCAGTGAGGTTGCAACGTTGTTGCCATCGCCGATGAACGCCAGTTTCAACCCCTGCAACTGGGGTCGTAATTCCATAATGGTGAAGATATCAGCCAGCGCTTGGCAGGGGTGATTGAAGTCCGAAAGGCCGTTAATCACCGGCACGGATGCGTGCTCCGCCAGATCGCGCACGTGGTCGTAGGCGAAAACGCGCGCCATTATGCCGTTCACATATCCTGAGAGAACGCGCGCCACGTCTGCCACCGATTCGCGCTCGCCTAGCCCGATTTCCTGCGGGGAGAGATAGAGCGCATCGCCCCCCAGATGGCGCATGGCCATCTCAAAAGAAACGCGCGTGCGCAGGCTGGGCTTTTGAAAAATCATTGCCAGCGCCTTTCCGCGCAGCAATGGTCGGTTGGCGCCCGCCACATGCTCTCGCTTCAGTTCGGCCGCCAACTCGAGCAGCGCTTCCAGTTCTGCGCGGGAGAAATCGTCAATAGCGAGAAAGTTAGACATCTGGTTCGTGTGCTCCGTTTGGCGTCCCTGCGTCTGTCCCCCAATTTTACCCTGCCCCGTGCGGCTGGCAAGTGCGGTCGGCCGGCCTGAGATTGGTGGCGGCACTCGTGGAAAAGGAAAGTTACTATCGATCATACCTACCTAACGGAGTCGCGTCACTGTCAATTGGTGGACGCACAAAATCGGGGCCTGCATCGCACGGATTTCGTCGCCGCAGCCAAAACGGATCGGCTGCTGTGAGATTGCAATCTTTCGCGCCGGTAGCCGCGGGCTATCCGGTATTGGTGTGGGCAGGACAGGACTCGAACCTGCGACCTCTTCTTTGTAAGAGAAGCGCTCTAACCAGCTGAGCTACCCGCCCGAACGCTTGCAACAGTTTACCATATCCGAGCTTCCGACTGGCATCACGGCGCTTCTGCACGTGCCAGGCTTTGGCAGGGTTCGTGCACGGGTTGGGGGAAATGTCCACCCTTGACAATCAGCAAATCAGTAGTAATATTCAGCTGCTGAATTTCAGCCACTGAATATTGTATTGGAAAACATGTTATGGATACCTCTATCGCCCCCGAAAATCTGCACGAGCTGCGCATTCTGGAACAGATTGAACAAGACCCGGAGGCCACCCAATCCGACCTGGCTGCCCGTATGGGCGTGGCGGTCGGCACCGTCAACTGGTATGTAAAGCGGCTAGTGAAAAAGGGACACATTAAAGTCACGCGCTTGCAGCGTCGGCGGTTGCGCTACCTGATTACCCCGGAAGGCATCGCCGAGAAAACGAGACTGGCGATGGAGTATGTGCAGGTGAGCATGGGCATGTATCGCGCGACGCGGCAGCAAGCGCGCGAGCTGCTCGCAAAGGCGCGCGAGGCTGGTTTTCAGAAGGTCGCGGTTTCCGGGCATGGGGATCTGGTGGATGTCTGCCGGTTGACCTGTCTCGAGCAATCGGTTCCTGTGGCATCGCCTGGCAGTGACGGTGCGCTGCCGGTGTTGCGCGTTTCCGGCGCGGCTGTGATGTTGGAGATGCCCGAGGCTTGATATGGGCAAAGAGTGGTATGCGCTGCACTCCAAGCCGCACAAGGAGCGCCAGGTTGCCTCGCTGCTGCGCTCGCGCAACCTGGAGGTTTTTCTGCCGCTGCTGCGCGTCAACCCGGTGAACCCGCGAGCCGCCCGCGAGCGCCCTTATTTTCCGAATTATCTTTTCGCGCATGTTGATCTGGATGTGACTGGTCTGAGCTTGGTGCAATGGACACCCGGGCTGCTGCGCATGGTGGAATTTGGCGGGGTGCTCGGCACCGTGCCGGGGGCGCTCATCGCGCAGTTGAAGCAGCGGATGCACGATATCCGTGCCGCAGGCGGGCTTGTGCTGCAGGGGTTGTGCGCCGGAGACCGCGTGCGCGTGACGGGCGGGCCTTTTCAGGGATATGAGGGCGTGTTTGACGCGCGCCTTTCCGGCGCTGACCGCGTGCGCGTGCTGCTCGAACTCATCGGCGACTATCAGCGCCGCCGCAGCTCGCCTCGCGCCGTGCCGGTCGATCTGAACGTGGGCAACCTCGCAAGGTTGGGCGGATAGCTTAGGCGCAAACCACCCTACCGAATTGCACGTCCAAGCTGCGAGGGGTCATGTAATTCGGGACAACCGGCGGGTGTTGTCGGCCATATATTGCAATGTCCTAGATGTGCTCAAGGAATTGAGCTTGTCGAAAGGGCGGAGCGCGGTTCAAGGAAGTAATGTTGTCTCGTTCTAAAGTTCAAACGAAAGAAACGATGCTGAAACTTTATTGGCGAATTGTATTCCGACCGTATCTGTGGCTCGTTCTACTGATAGCTGCGTTGACATTCCTCGGCTCGACAGCGGAAGTTGTCAGCATTGGCATGCTTGTGCCGCTTGCTGAAATGTTGATCGAACCGGAGCAAACGACTGCCAATCCAATGACGGATTTTCTACAGCGCTCGGTTATGCTGCTTGGAATATCCCCACGTTTGGAATCATTGGTTGTCGCAGGTTTGGTTCTGGTGGCTTCTATGATTGTGGTAAAGAACGGTCTATTGCTGGTTAAACTGATTTGGGTGACGCGCCTCGCGACAGGCGTTTCCCACCTCTTTGCTACTCGTATGTTCGAAGCTTATCTCCGCACTCATATTGGGGAGTTCATGCTGCGTGGGCGCGGTGCTAGCCACGAAGACGTAAATTCGGTAGCTGGCGCAGTCAGCAGAAGCATCAATTTAGGGGCGCAGCTGTTGTACTCCCTGATTTATGTTGTATCGATATTCGGGCTCCTTCTCTACCTGTCGTGGTGGGTAACACTGGTCGTGGGCGGGCTCGTGTTGATAAGTATGCGCTACATGCGCGGAGCACTTGAATATCGCTCAAAATGGATTGGGCAGCGGTTGCACGAGTTGAACCAACAGCGGACTGCAATGCAATTTGACGGTCTCGACGGTATTCGCGTGGTAAAGGCTCATGCTTTGGAGGCCTCCATCGTCTCGCGCCTGAGGACGATCCAGCAGCGTTTGCTGCCGCTGGTTGTGAGGCGTGCAATGCTAATTAGTATACCGAATATCTTCTTCGAAATTACTGGGGTCCTACTCGTTCTGCTGTTGCTGGTCATTGCTCTCAATTCCCCAGACCTTGGTTTGACCTTGCCCAAACTTTTGGCGCTTGTCGTAGGCTTGCGCCGGTTGACACCGGCGGCCGCCGGTGTCAACGCTACTCTCGTTGGTCTTAGCGACGCTTTGCGACGGATTCAAATCGCCGATGAGGTGCTGAATACGCTTCCGCGGGAGCCGTCCGGGATTCGTCAGATGCCGAAACAGGGCGTGAGTACGATCTGCTTGGAGCATGTCTCATTTCATTACCCAGAACGTGCTGATACCCGTGTGCTGCACGATGTGAACATAGATTTCCATCATGGCCAGTTGGCTGCCTTAGTGGGCCATACGGGTGCGGGGAAGACGACTATTGCTGACATCTTGGCGCGGCTTTATGAACCTATCTCAGGTCGCATTATGGTGAATGGCGTTGAACTGCGAGAGATTGATCTTGTTGCTTGGCGAAAGAACATTGGTTATGTCGGGCAGGATACATTCCTTTTTAATTCCACTCTCCGAGAGAACATTGCGCTTTGGAATGAGACAGTCTCCCTCGAGGAGATTGAGGGCGCGGCACGTGTGGCACAGCTGGACGAGTTCGTGCAGTCCTTAACGGAGGGATACGATACAGCGGTGGGCGACAGAGGTCTGAAGCTCTCGGGTGGCCAACGCCAGCGCGTTGCGATTGCGCGCGCCATTCTGCATCGGCCGGGTGTCCTGATCTTTGATGAGGCCACTAGTGCGCTTGACAACGTCACCGAGCATGCCGTGCACATGGCGATTAGCCAGCTGCGCACAGATTCTGTGGTGATTCTTGTTGCCCACCGCCTGAGCACGGTGCAGGACGCGGAGCAGATATTTGTGTTGCATGAGGGGCGCGTGGTGGAAAAAGGCCAGCATGATAGCCTGCTTCAGGCACGTGGACATTATTGGGGGTTATACAAGGGACACGAGCTGGAAGCGGATTTTGCCACCACTGTTGATATTTGAGTGTCTTCACGAGCCGTAGCATGCATTGTCAGACCGTTTTCGGCATGTCTCTAAGCCATGTATTGCTAGCGACCAGATGACTTGGAACGCGCTTGTAACTGGCGGAGCCGGGTTCATCGGCAGCCATTTGGTGGAACGGTTGCTAGAGGACGGTCATGCAGTGACGGTGTTGGACAACTTCTCCACTGGTCGACCTGAGAATCTGGGATACATCCAAGATCATGTTGGCCTGAGCGTTCATGAAGTAGATGTTGCTGATTATGAGTCCATCCAACCCTTTTTCACGGGCGTTGAGTGGGTGTTCCACCTGGCGGCCCTGGCTGACATTGTCCCGTCCATTCAGAAGCCACTTGCTTACTACAGGGCGAATGTGGATGGCAGTGTTGCGGTACTTGAAGCAGCGCGAAATGCGGGCGTTGACCGATTTGTGTATGCGGCATCCTCGTCTTGTTACGGTATTCCCGATGCCTATCCCACGTCAGAGACAGCGGCAATACGGCCGCAGTACCCTTACGCGCTAACCAAGCATCTGGGCGAGCAAATCGCACTGCATTGGGCCAAAGTGTACAGCTTGCCGGTTGTATCGCTGCGCCTGTTCAACGTTTATGGTCCGCGTTCGCGAACATCAGGCACCTACGGCGCCGTATTCGGCGTTTTTCTTGCTCAGAAATTGTCCGGCAAACCGTTTACCATCGTGGGCGACGGGACGCAAACACGTGATTTCACGTTCGTCACCGATGTTGTTGACGCTATGGTGTGTGCTGCTGAGTCGGAAATCAGCAATGAGATTGTCAATGTTGGATCGGGCAATACCTATGCTATCAACTATCTGGTTGAGTTGCTCGAAGGCGAAATTGTATACATCCCCAAACGCCCAGGCGAGCCAGAATGTACTTTTGCAGACACGGCTAAGATCAAGAGTGAACTGGGGTGGCAGCCGCGCGTCCCATTCGAACAGGGCGTCCAAATCATGCTGGACAACATCGACTATTGGCGGGAAGCGCCTGTCTGGGAGCCGCAATCCATCTCTGATGCTACTCAGGACTGGTTTGCATATTTAGGTCGGACGGCACAAACAAGTGGTTCTGCAATACGGGTTTAGCGTTTCCTGTGCCACTTAATCACAAAATTAGAGAACTGGATGAGCTAGCTGCTCTCCTGAAAAAACTGAAGTCTAAAGGTAAAAAAATCGTCCATTCCCACGGCGTTTTTGATCTGCTGCACGTGGGCCACATCCGCCATTTTGAAGAAGCCAAGATGATGGGGGATACTCTGGTGGTGACAGTAACCCGCGATGAGCACGTCAATAAAGGGCCACACCGCCCAGCTTTCCCTCAGGATTTGAGGGCGGAGGCTCTGGCAGCCCTAGATGCAGTGGATTATGTGGCAATTAACCGCTGGCCGCTGGCGGTTGAAACCATTAAGCTATTGCAGCCCGACATCTACGTTAAGGGACCTGATTATATGGCGGCTGACGAAGACATCACCGGCGGAATCACCCCCGAAGCAGAAGCGGTGCGTGCGGTTGGAGGTGAGTTTCGCGCTACAGATGACATCACCTTCAGCTCCTCCAGCCTCTTAAATCGACATCTCGCTGCTTTTCCTACCAAAGTTCAACACTATTTGGATGATTTCCGCAAGAGGCATTCCGTTGATGAGGTGTTGAGCTGGCTGGAGCGCGCATCTGCGTTGCGCCCTGTGGTAGTGGGTGAGGCCATCATCGATGAGTATGTGTTTTGTGTTGGTATTGGAAAGTCAACCAAAGATCCCGTGTTGGCCGCGCTGCAACAATCGGTGGAGGCATATGCTGGAGGCAGCTTGGCAATTGCCAACCACCTAGCTGGACTGTGTACAGAGGTAGGCTTGGTGACGCAGTTGGGAGACACTGATCGTCGTGAAAACTTTGTGCGTGACACGCTGCGGTCTAACATCGAACCAACTCTGCTGACCAAATCCGGTGCGCCGACGATCCAGAAACGGCGCATCGTGGACCGGCATTCGGGTAATAAACTACTTGAAATCTACGTGATGCGAGATGACCCGGCCTCAGCCGCGGATGTGCGTGCATTGTGCTTGACACTGGAGAATTCTCTGAATCGGAAAGACATTGTTGTCGTAGCCGACTACGGGCATGGGATGCTTACGCGTCAGTCGATTGGACTGCTGTGTGACGAGGCTCCTTATCTTGCCTTGAACGTGCAGTCCAATGCAGGTAACCGTGGTTTTAACCCGATCTCAAAGTATCGGAGGGCCGACTACGTCTGTTTGGCGGAGCACGAAGTTGCAATTGATACTCGTCAACGCAGTGGAAGTGTGCACGACAGACTGATAGATGTCTTGCGACGCATTGACTGCCCGCGTTTTACAGTGACACGGGGTAGATCTGGGAGCCTGCATTATGGTCCAGCTTCAGAGTTCTCAGAGGTGCCCGCGTTTGCTGTGCGTGTGCTTGATCGGGTGGGCGCTGGCGACGCGGTGCTGGCCGTCACGTCCTTGTTTGCGAAACTGGGCGCGCCATGGGATGTCCTTGGGTTTGTGGGCAATATAGCTGGCGCCCTTATGGTCTCTGAGCTGGGTAACAGTAAGCCATTGGACCGCGTCACGTTGAGTAAGTCCATCGTTTCGTTGATGAAGTAAAGATGGCACAGATACACACTGTGCTTGTGACTGGAGGTGCCGGCTACGTGGGCGCTGTGCTGGTACCCAAACTGCTCAATGCAGGTTATCGCGTAAAGGTGCTGGACTTGTACATTTATGGTGAGCAAGCTCTCGATGTGGTCAAGGAGCATCCTGGCCTCGAGCAGATAAAAGGTGACATCCGTAATCGAAAATTGCTGGAAGAAGTAATTCCGGGTTGTGACGCGGTAATCCATCTCGCCTGCATCTCCAACGACCCGAGCTTCGAATTGAATCCAGAGCTTGGCAAATCCATCAACTATGATGCGTTCATCCCGCTCGTGGGCATATCTCGAGGCAGTGGTGTACGGCGCTTCATTTATGCTTCGTCTTCTAGCGTCTATGGCATCAAGGAGGAGCCGGATGTACATGAAGGCATGGCCCTCGAACCCCTCACTGACTACTCGCGCTTCAAGGTGGATTGTGAGGGGATTCTGCTGGAGCACCAGTCCGTCGATTTCACCACAGTCATCATCCGACCAGCCACGGTCTGCGGTTACTCCCCTCGCCAGCGTCTCGACGTGGTGGTGAATATCCTGACCAACCTGGCCTACCACAAAAGAGAGATTTCGGTCTTCGGCGGCTCGCAGCTGCGACCGAACATTCATATCGATGACATGGCGGAGGCCTACTTGGCTCTGTTGCACGCTCCGAGGGAAGAGATCGCCGGCGAGATTTTTAATGCCGGATACGAGAACCAGTCTGTAAAGAAATTGGCGGAGACCGTCAGGAGCGTGGTTGGTGAGGATGTGAAACTTGTCACCTCTCCAACCAACGATAATCGCTCCTACCACATATCTTCGCGGAAGATAATGGAAGTGATCGGTTTCGAGGCGAAATATACTATCCGCGAAGCGGTCGAGGGCTTGTGCGCTGCATTTGACGACGGCCTCCTACCGGACTCTCTCGATAACGAGAAGTATTTTAATATCAAAAAAATGCAGCACATCAACCTCACATAAACTAATCATGTTGAACATCGGCATAGATTTCGACAACACTATTGCCCGGCACGACACTTCCCTCCGGGAGGTTATGTTGAGGGAAGGGTTCATCGTAGGAAACTGGGATGGCAGAGGGAAGGCCGAGA
>DASCOB010000174.1:0-10355 GCA_036011785.1 Anaerolineales bacterium
GCGATCGCGATGGGCTGCCTTGCAACCGGAGTGCCGGATCTGCGCTCACGCGCACCCGGTTGGCAGGGATTCCGATTTCGCGTAGTTGCCGCTTTGAGTGCTCGTCACGCACACTGATCGCCGATGCGTATTCGCACACAGCACGGGTGTATTGCCTGCCCAGTCCGCTTAGCAGTGGACCAACACCGACAGAGTAAAGCATGAGCGGTTTTTCAAGCAGTTGAGCGAGCAGGCCAATCCCGCAGAAATAAGACAATCCGGCATGGTCGGCGGTCAGGGTCGCATCCGGATCGAAGCCCCAGTAATCATGGAACAGCCCGCCACCACCCAGGAGTACAAGGTCTGTGGCAGCGGCCGCAGCGGTGACCTTCGAGATGTCGGTCCACAGGATTGACGACACCCTGTGCATCGAGCGGGTAGCGCCCGGGTCCCCGGAGAGGACCGTCAGCTTCACACCGGGTTGCACCGCACGCAGGTCACGACAAATGGCGGCCAGGATGGCCTCGTCCCCTGTGTTTCCGAAGCCGTAGTAACCCGATATTAGGATGCGCTTTGGTTGCTCGCTCATGACTCGCTGATGGGCCGCTGGTAACGGCCACACACTGTGCAGTGCGGACCGTCGGACAGGGAAATGCGTTCGCCCCCGCACTGATCACAAACGCCAGTTGTGGGCGCAGATCCTCTCCGCACCCATTCCCAGTGCCCTTCCCACGCTCCCGCCACCACGGCCCAGTCCAGGGGAGTGGCACGCGCCCGACGGCGCAGCGCAGCCAACTTAGTCGGGCTTCCCACAAGTTCAATCATCAAGTCGGCTGCGGTCTGGTGTGTCCGAGGCTGCAGCGGATCGCCGGTTATCAGAAAGCCATTCCGGCCATGCTGGATAATCTCCGGGTACGCACCCACCGGGCTGGCAAGCACAATGCATCCTGCGCGCATGGCCTCGGGGATGACCATGCCGAATGGCTCTCGGCGCGTTTGCAGATTCAAGCTGAACCCGCAGGCCATCAATTCGCGGGCGAGGCGGCGCTGGCCCAGCAGCCCGTGAAAAACCAGACCTGGTTGCGAGGCAGTGGTTTCGTCTGGATCGCCCCACAGGCTCGGCCCTCCGAAAACATGAAGCGTGAAGCGTAAGTCGTGCTCTCTGAGTTTCCGCAAGACCGCCCGCGCCGCTTCCAGTCCTTTGCTCGGGTGAGCGGCATACGCGATCGCATACGGGTCACGGTCCGGGACCTTCCCGCGGTGCGGAGCGTAATACGAGTCGCGCACACCACGCCAGCAAACGAGTGTGTCTGTAGCCGAAACGCCCCACGCACTCACAAGCGTGTCTCGAATGAAATTGCTGGGCGCGTATATGTAGTCGAAGCTTTCGGGCTGAAACCCGCGCGGCGGCCGGACTCCATGAGCCATCATGATGCGCAGGGCCCCGTTTGTGGAAACCTCCTGCAGCGGCCGCAGATCGAACGCACCGCCACTGGTAGTGGCGATAAGCACGTCGGCCTGGAGTGAATTTGCTCGCGAGAAATGCCGGTAGCTGACCCCGTCCAGGTCGGCCTCACCCGGGCAGTTGACGTAAGCCGTGACCTTGTGGCCTCGCGCGGCCAGGGCATGCGCCATGCGGATGCGCGAGGTGACGCCGCCGCCCACGCCAATCCGGTCCAATGTGCGCACGTCGTAGGCCAGGTGCTGATCTGGAGAGTACACCGCAACACGAAGCTGCCGCTTCCGGTCTGCCAACCGTGGACCTATTTTAGTATCAGATGCACAACTTGTTCTGGAGGTCCGCGCTGACACCAAATCGAAATTACCAATCTGCCAAGACACTCTTGTTTTCCTCAGACAAGATATCAGAAACGCATACTTTGTCCAAATATTCTTTTACATGTACTGGGGTCACAACCACAGAGAATGTTGAGTTAGAAGTTGGCTCCGAACATCTGCTACAGAAAGGCACGTATGCATCCTTTAATCCTTTGGTCTCCATCTGATATTCAGCGTCATTTGCGGCAAAATACTTCCGGGCTAACGCATACATATGAGCATTCTGCGATCCGCCAGTTTTGTTATTTGAGAAAACCAGATGCCTGTCCTTAGTTGGGGCCATGCAACAAGGCATGATATTGCCGAGGGCATCCATAGTAATATTCTTGTACAGGTATGCGCAAGTTGGTTTTGTCGACGCAGAAGCGCGATCAGCGTGACAGCCCAGCTCTTCATATCGCTCAACCCAACTTCTCGAAAAATGCTCGTTAATCACTTGGTGCTCCAATTGTGCAAGCATCTTATTGTGGTGATCCTTAGCCTGTTTAAAATTATAGACCCGAGTGATTGCCCGTTCTTCAGTAGATTCTTCCACCACAACAGATGGATCATCCCATGCCACAGAGTACGGCCTGGCCAGTCTCAACTGATTGACGCCTATTGACTGCGCTAATTTCTTGACGTCTTCCATTTCATGAACATTGTGCTTGAACATAAGGAATTGCCAGGATAGAAACGGGGTGTAGGAGTTAAGCGTCTGTTTTGCGGCAACGAGCCGCTTCACATTGTCGATAACCAGGTCGAAATCCCCTTGCCTTCTGTAGAGCGAATATGTCTCTTTCGTTGCGCCATCGATAGACAAGGTCAAGAAGTCCAGGCCTGATGAGACCAACTGATTCGCGTCAAGTTTCTTGATGGAAAGGCTCGTCGAGGAAACGGTTTCTACTAAATACTGTCTCGCTGTTCTTATGAATCGGGGTGTAAGCCGGTTGATCAATGGCTCCCCGTAGTTACAAAAAATGACATTTATGGCGTAGGGGCCATATTCCTGTATGAACCTCCCGAAATTCTGCTCACTCAAGAGGCCGGACGGCCATATAAAGACCTCGGATGCCCTCGAACTTTTGGAATGTACGCACCCCGGACAGCTGAGACCGCATGCATTTGATGGGTCCACTATCAGCCCAATCGGACGGGAAAGCAGGTGTGTGTGTCGGTGTACACACTCGTATTTGGCGACAACGAGATTCGTGAGTTTAAGGGCAATGATCTGTGATGCTGCCCGGCCGATTTCACCAAGCAAGCTATCGAAGATTTCGGCCTTGGCCCGGTCAGCGAGGGTGAGAAATCTCTCGAAATCGCGATGCCCAATCTCCTGATTGCACATCCTAATGGCGCCGTTAATGCGCGAAGCTACCTGTACACGATCGCGCCGCATAACCCGTGTCACACGTTTCGTGGCCCGGATTGGCAAACCGGCTAAGTGGGATGCCCGGAGGGACTTCGGAAGAGGGACGTTCAACGGACCTATGCTAAGTGATCTTCTCACACCTAGCCCGCGTCAATGTGGTAATGCCTGAGACTCTCCACTTCGCATACCAGGTTTTCCTGGCGCAGGAAACGGTTCGCGTACGCATTCTCAATCTGTCGATCGCAATCGTGCACAAATACATCTGTGTCTCCGTTCTCCAGTGCCAGTTTTGACGCCATGTAAATGCTTTGCATGCGGCCCGGCAAAGTGGGCTCATATCCCTTGGGCGCGTCAACCACAATGAAGTCCCACTTCGTGCGTTCAATTTCGGAGGGCAACTCCATCTCCAAGCGCCGGCAGCTGCTGTCGGTCAACAGCGTTTCCCAGTCAGCGGATTTCGTGTCATATGTAACCATGACCACATTCTCGCCGCCCAGCGCAGCCCACGCCGGGTCATCTTCGATGAAGTACGTCGTTCCGCCCTGATTGACGTCGCACCACAAATCGCTGTCGTGACCGGCTCCAAACACCAACATGTTGCAGGGAGCCCTCTCCGCAAGCCTATCTGCAATCTGAGAGTATTCCATCGCGCTCATCGCACCACCATCCTTGAGCAACTCACTCCGCCTCCAGCGCGCCTGACTGGATTGATAACGTTCGAGCACATCGTCGACAGGGCCTACAGCCCTTACGGCACCCTTATCCAGCCACACAGCCCGGTCGCAAAGTTGCTGGATCATGGCGGCGTTGTGGGTGACCACCAGAATCGTGACGCCTGCCTGGCAGAATTCTTCCAGGCGCTCCAGGCACCGGCGCTGGAAAGCCTCGTCGCCCACCGCCAGCACCTCGTCAATGATGAGAATATCCGCCGCCACATCGGTCGCCACGGCGAAACCAAGCCGCGCCACCATACCGGTCGAATAGGTGCGTAGGGAAGCATCCAGGAATCCGTTCAACTCCGCGAAATCCGCGATCTGCCCCACTCTACGCTCCATGTCACGGCGCGGCTGCCCCAGGATCGCGCCGTTGAGATAAATATTCTCGCGCCCAGTAAGTTCGAAGTCGAAACCGGCGCCGAGCTCGAGCAACGGAGCAGCGCTGCTGCGCACCGAAACCCGCCCGCTGGTCGGACGCAGCACGCGCGCCACGACCTTGAGTAATGTGCTCTTGCCGGCCCCGTTCGCGCCGACCACGCCCAGCACCTCCCCTCGCTCCACAGCCAGGGACACGTCACGCAGCGCCCAGACGTCCTTGTAAGTCACCTGGCGCTGCATCCATTGAATGGCGAACTGCTTAAAGGATGTGATCCGCTCCTGTTGGAGCCGATACTTTACCGAGACGTCGTCTAGTTGGATAATTGGCTCAGTCATTTCGGTAATTGCATTCTTCAGACGCGATAGGCGAATTCATCCGCTTTGCGAGAAAAGACCACCCACCCCAGTCCCATGGAAATCAGTGCAGCCATGAGCGTGACCAGCAGCGAATGCACCTCCGGTAACTCCCCCCGGTACAGCGGAGCTCGGAAACACTCGACGATATGGGTCATCGGGTTATATTGCAGCCAGCGCGCCACCCCATCCGGCACGATGCTGGCGGGGTAAAAGACCGGCGTCAAATACAACCAGGCAGTCAGAATGACACGGTAGGTATCGATCACGTCGGTGTAATAAACCGCCAGAGTAGACACGAAAAGCCCGACCCCGAGCGCGAACATGGCCGCCAGCAGGGCCACTAATGGCATAATCAGGATCGCCGGCTTCAAGGGCACCCCGGTAGCGAGCGCCACCAGGCCCAATGGAATGAGCGCCAGGCCAAGGTTGACCAACCCGGTGCCGACTGCGGCCACCGCAAAGATCGCGCGCGGCACGTACACGCGCTTCAGCAGGCTGCTGTGCCACACCAGGTCATTCATCGCCGCGGTCGTGGCCTGCGCTACAAAGTTCCACAATACCAGGCCCGACAACAGGTAGATCGGGTAGTGACTCACCGCAGGGGCGAACAGATTAGAGAAGACCAACGCGAGCACCACCATGGTCAACAGCGGGTTGAGCATGGTCCAGGCCAGGCCAAGCACCGAACGCTTGTAGCGGTTCTTGATATTGCGCGCGATGAGCAGCACCAGCAAGTCACGGTGCCGCCACATTTCGCGCACGTCCTGGGTTGGACCGGGACGTGGCCAGGCTGAGTCGTAAGCGGTGGTCATAGGGCCTCAGCAATCATTATGGATTAAGGAACCGGCGTAGCCGGGAACTCTTCCTGGAAGTCGTCTTGGAACCCAGGGAGTTCCGTTGCTATTTCTTCGGGTGGCGGCAGGTTCAAGGGCTCTTCCGGCTCCGGCACCGGAGCAAAGATGGGCTCTTCCGGTTCGGGCTGCGGAGCAGGCAACTCTTCTTCCGGCTTCGGGATGATCCCTGGGCCAGGCCGTTGCTCTTCAAAGCCTGGGGGCATCTGTCCCTCACCGGGACCAGGTCTCGGCTCTTCCGGCCGTGGCATGATCTGTCCCTCATCGGGACCAGGTTTCGGCTCTTCAAAGCCTGGGGGCATCTGTCCCTCACCGGGATCAGGTTTCGGCTCTTCCGGCCGTGGCATGATCTGCCCCTCACCGGGTTCAAACCTCGGTTCTTCTGGGCGCTCTCCTTGCTCAAAGAATTCATCACCGCCCGGGGTTTCGAAAAATTCCTCGGCAGGTTTTTCGGGGGGTAGTACTATCTCCTGCTCTAGGTCATCTAAACTATCGAAATCCGGCATTATATCAATGGCTCCATCCACTATTTCCCCCGGAACGAATTCCTTTATCGACCCAAGAGCGCCTCCCCCACCAGGTTCTGCTTGCGTGTACTCGAAATAATTCGCCAAATCGTCCGAATCGAGGTAACCTGCGACATCCTCCATTTCTCCTCCAGCGTCAGCGATCGCATCAAGCGTGCCGCCCAACTTGTCCTCGGGCATCATACCCATGAATCCGCCCAGCAATGCTCCTCCACCCGCCGCGTCGTCAAAAGCGAGACCGCCGGCGACAACCCCAAGGTGTTCCGGTTTCAACTCGTCCATCGCGCTCGACTGCAAATCCTCAGGCATGAATGTCCACATTTCGCTTATGGCCTGATTAACTGCCGCCATTGGATCAATCTCCTGCCCGGGAGCAGGGATGGGGAAGCTCAGACCCGGACTGCCGGCTTCACCCTCCGTTTCTGATATCGTCGCAACAGCTTCGAGCATGCCCATCATCTTGTCTGGCGGGACAAACGCCAGCACGTCAGAGACCACATGGTTTTCAAAGCCAAAAGCGCTCATGGAGACAATCATCTCTCCGAGAGCTTCCTCCGTGGCATCAAGCGCCATGGTTTCCAGTCTCTCATCCGAAAGGTTGTTGACGAAGCGAGCCATTGCACGTTTGTTGTCATCCCTACCCGCGGCGCCTTCGACCAACTCGCCAAGCGCCTCGTCTGGGACGAATTGCACAATCTGACCGAATTTTTCGCTTTCAGGATCAAACGCATCCATCGCGACTATGACAGCACCAAGAGCCTCAGGCGGTGCACCGATGGTCATGTTCTCCAGTCGTTCATCCGAAAGATCATCGACAAAGCGCACCAATGCCTGCTCGCTCGCACTTCTGGCAGACACGCCGGCAACTACCTCTCCGAGAGTCTCATCCGGGATCATGTCCATAATTGCATCGAATTTCACGCTTTGGGGATCGCGTTCGTCCACTACCGCCATTGCTATCCCCAGGGACTCGGCCGGGACATTCTCTACCACTGAGACCAGGGTCACAACATCTGCTACCTCCACCACAGTCCCCAGCGCCTCCTGCCCCCTTTGGTCGTCAGTTGGCAGACTGGCTGCCATATCGACGAAGGTGTCCTGCGGTACCACCTCCGCATCGGCCATCACTTCAATCGAATCGGATACATTCATCGCCCAACCGACAAGTTTCTCGGTGGGCATTGCACTGGCCACTGCCGGCGCGTCAGTGCCGACGCTGGATTCTGCCCGCTGTCCCGGCGGCACGATGGTGCCTTCATCGCCTCTGGTGAACAGTTTCACCGTGCCTTCCATGCATGTGGTATCGATGCTTTCGTCTTCTGACGAATAAGAGATACCCAGCATCGACCCCTCCACTGTGGCGATGCCTGCCGGGGTCTTCACCGCGAGCTTGCCACCATGTAAGTTAATCCACATTTCACCATCCGAAAGCGTCAACTTCATTTCAGAAGCGCTGGGATCCGCACCGGATTCGCCAAACCTGAACACCGTGTTTTCGCCCAGGCTAATCTCAGTGCCATTCGCAAGCGTGAGCTTGAGGCTCCGTCCTGCCTGGATGAAACCATCCACATTGAGTGCGTCTCCGAGGTCGAGTTCTTCTAACGCCACGGGCTCTGCCTCGGGTTCTACAGCCTCCTCTAACACGACCGTCCCCGATTCAACCAGCTGTGCGCTTCCCAGATTCTCTACCACTTTCTGGAGCACAGCGAGCTGCGTAGCCATGGCCACCACAAGTGGGTTGGTGGCAGGCACCGGCTGCGCGGGGATCTCGGTCGCAATCTGCTCAAGCGCCTCGCCCGCGATCTCCGTGGGAATCTCAGGTACGGAAGGCGGGCGAACCGCCAACCTCCACATGGTGAACCCGATTGCCCCGACAACTATCAGGCCACCGGCCCAGTACGGCCACGCGACGCGCGGCGCCTTTACCAGTTCGGTAAGGCGTTGCTGCAAAGAGAGCGTCTCAGGCGCCCCTCCCACTAGTTGTTGCAGCGCGTCCGCGAACGCGGCAGCGGTCACGTAACGGTCGTCGGGGTCCTTAGCCATTGCCTTTTTGACAACTTGTTCTACGGCAGCCGGGACATCGGGAACGACTTCGCTGGGCGCGGGCACGGGTTCGTTAACGTGCTTGAGCAGCACAGCCACAGGAGTGTCGGCCGAGTAGGGTTTGCTTCCGGTCAACATCTCGTAGAAAAGGACACCCAGAGCGTAAATGTCAACGCGATGATCCACCTTGCGACCTCTGGTGGCCTGCTCTGGCGCCATGTACTCCGGCGTTCCCACGGTGGATGTCACGTCCTGCTCCTTTTTGGACCCGCGCTGATCCAGCAATACAGCGATGCCGAAGTCAGACAACACCACCTCATCATTCAGGCGAATGAGCACATTGGAGGGCTTAATGTCACGGTGCAGGATACCCTGAGCATGGGCGTGCTCCACAGCCCGCGCAAGCGCCAGCACCTGCTTTACGGCCGCTTGCCAACCCGTGGGTTTATCGAGTTTCTCGCGCAGAGTGCCGCCGGCGACATATTCAGTCACCAGATACAGGTTCCCATCGTGTTCTCCGAAATCATGCACGTTGAGAATGTTCGGGTGGCGCACCTGGCTGAGAGCGCGAGCTTCTTGCTTGAAGCGTTCGACCATCTTCTTGGAGCGCACGCGGTCGCGACGGATGAACTTGACGGCCACAGGTCGCCCCAGGCTGCTGTCATCAGCCTTGTAGACGGATGCCATGCCGCCTTCACCCAGCAGCTCGGTGATCTTGTAGCGTTCGTGTCCTATCGTCTTGCCGATCATGCTGAACCGTTCACTGAGGTTGGAGGCGCAGCAGATCCGCAACCGCGCCTAGAGACCATGTCCGCAACGTACGTGGTTAATTGCGCCATTCCAACTGCATCACTGTAAGCCCACTTCACAAGGTTCACCCTGCCCGCAATGAGATGGATCATGTTACCACAGCGACCCGGGAACCTGGCGTCATTGCAAGCCTTTGGCCTGCACCATCATATGGGCCGCCAGGCCACGGTCAAGCGGATCGTCCGCACAGAACCTGAGCGCAGGACCGGTTTCGCATGCCGGGATCAGGCCTTCATTGTAGGCCACCTCCGCCCATTTTGCGCCCCAAAATGTGCTTGCCATGTCGCTGAAAACCCCGCTCGCAGATGGAGGAGTGTAACTGCTGCCGAACTTGATGCGCAGGAAGAACACCGAGCCCTGCGCACGTGTGAGCCCCTGCCCGGGGCAATAGCGCAACGGGTTGCTACCGCATCCGGAGGTGAAACCGCCGTTGTACATGGCCGCTGCCCACTTGGCCGCCCAGTTGGACAACGGCAAATCAGCGAAGATCGCCTGGTTTGGCTGCGGTGGTACGAAGCTCGGCCCGTTCGCGCCCCTGAGCACCAACACCGCACTCTGAGCCCGTGACATGGTGTTTCCCGGGCAGTACTTGAGCGGACTACTGCTACAGCCGGAGATGTATCCGGAATTGTATAGGGTCTCGATAGCGTTGAAGTAGGCATGCGTAGCCGGCACGTCCGTGAACGTCGGGGGCGGCGCCGAAATAGTGTAAGTGTGCGTAGTGCTGCTCCCCAGGGTAGCGTTGTTGCTCGGATTGGAGAGCGTGATGATGATGGTCTCATCGCCCTCGTAGAGGCTATCGTCCGCTACGGCCAGGGCGATGTTCGTCGTGGTGCTTCCAGCGGCGATGGTGGCCGTGCCATCGGCCAGGGTGTAGTCCACCCCGCTGCCCGTGGCCGTTCCGCCGGTGACGGCGTAATTCACGGAGACATCCTGAAGGCTGGCGGTGGAGAGTTCGATTGCGATTTCCGCCGCAGTGTTGCTCTTCTCCGAGCCGCTGGAGGTGGCCGCGGTGAACTGCACGGTGAACTGCGGGTCGTCGTCAATGATCGTGTAAGTATGGGTGGCGTTGCTCCCCAGGGTCGCGTTGTTACTCGGATTGGACAGCGTGATGATGATGGTCTCATCGCCCTCGTAGAGGCTGTCGTCCACCACGGTCAGTGCTATGTTCGTCGTGGTGTTTCCAGCGGCGATGGTGGCCGTGCTGCCCGCCAGGGTATAGTCCACCCCGCCGCCAGTGGCCGTGCCACCGGTGACGGAATAATCAACCGTGACATCCTGGCTGACTGCGGCCGACAGGACCACCGGAACGCTGACCGATGTGACGCTCTCGGAGCCACTGGAGGCGGCGTCACCGAATTGTGCCGCGCCTGACGTCAAGTTCAACGTCAAAGAGGAAACATCGAAGCCCAGAGCCGTCAACTCATCGTCACGATAATAATTGTTGTTTCCTGCCTTGTCCCTGAGATTTAGATAGGAGAACGTTGCCACTTGCGCCGGACTG
>DASCOB010000175.1:0-9282 GCA_036011785.1 Anaerolineales bacterium
TTCAGTGATAACCCTGTTTCCGTGTGCCCGGAATGTGAACAGCAGGCGGTGCGGCGTGTGATTCAGCCGGCCGGCATCATATTCAAAGGCTCCGGCTGGTACGTGAAAGACAGCAAGACCTCCAATTCTGCCGGAAAACGGGGCAAGAAGGAAAGCGCGGGCGACAAGGAAAGCAAGGCAGAAAAGGCCAGTAGGAGTGAGGCCAGAACCGAGAAAAGCAGCGTGAGCGAATCGAAAGACTCCACCACCACGGATTCCAGCAGCAGCGCTAGCACGGACGATTGAGCGCGGCCTGCGTACCTGAGCGCCCCTTTTGAGGGCGCTCTTTTTCTTTAAGACTTGGAATCCAGGTGCCCGGCTTTATGCCCACGCTGACAACCGTTATAATCATGGCTTGTAGCGTGCGAAACGTGTGGAGGTGATTGTGCCGGTAACAGTTGTGGTGGGCGCGCAATATGGGGACGAGGGCAAAGGGCGCATTGTCGATTTTCTCGCCGGCGATGCCGACATGGTGATTCGCTTCCAGGGCGGCGACAATGCCGGTCACACCGTGGTGAACCATCATGGTGAGTTTCGGTTGCACCTGGTTCCCTCAGGAATATTCCATACGCGCGTCACATGTCTGATTGGCGCCGGAGCGGTGGTAAATCCGGCCGCGTTGCTGCGCGAGCTGGCCGAACTGGAAGTGGCCGGTATCGACACAACCTGCCTCCTGCTTGCGGACCGCGCCCAGATGCTGCTGCCGCATCATCTGGTGATGGACGGCATTGAAGAGGATGGGCGCGGAGAGCATCACATCGGCACTACCAGCCGGGGCATCGGGCCGGCGTACCAGCAGAAGGCGGCGCGCTCCGGGGTGCGCATCGGCGACCTGCAACACCCGCAATACCTGCGCGCGCGCTTGAAACTGCAATTGCCGAACGTCAATCGTACGCTCGCCCATTTCAGGGCGCCGCTGATGGAGTTGGAACCATTGCTGGCACAATGCGCACAGTGGGCGCAGGCACTGGAAGGGCGCATCGTGGATCCTATCCCGCTGCTGCGGCAGGCACTGCAAGGTGGCAAGCATATTCTGCTTGAGGGACAGTTGGGCGCGATGAAAGATTTGGACTGGGGCACTTATCCGTTTGTCACCTCCTCTAACCCTACTGCGGGGTTCGCTGCCGTCGGTGCCGGCCTGCCGCCGCAGCAGATTGGAGAGGTGCTGGGTGTCGCCAAGGCTTATCAAACCGCGGTCGGGGCCGGTCCATTTCCGGGTGAATTGACCGACCAGACCGGTGATAGATTGCGTGATATTGGACGTGAATATGGCGCAACCACCGGACGTCCGCGCCGCACTGGATGGTATGATGCCGTGGCTGTTCGCCACGCGGCCTGGCTGAACGGCATGACCGCGCTCGCGGTGACTAAACTGGACGTGCTCGATGCCTTCGCGGAAATCAAATTGTGCAACGCATACCGCCTGCCGGATGGGACGCGCATTGAGCACGTGCCCGACACGCCCATGCTTGAACAGGTAGAACCGGTGCTGGAGAGCTGGCCGGGCTGGCAGCAGGCCACCACCGGTGCACGCACTTGGCGCGAGCTTCCGGCGGCTGCGCGGCGCTTCCTCGAGCGGCTGCAGGAGCTTGCGGGCGTCACAATCCGTTACGTCTCGGTCGGCGCGGAACGCGAGACCATGTTCAGGATATGACCTTCTCGCACGACACTTTCATTTCACCGCTGACATGGCGCTATGGCAGCGCGGAAATGCGCCGTCTGTGGAGCGAGGCGCACAAGCGGCAGTTACTCCGGCGAGTGTGGGTGGCACTGGCGCAGGCCCAGGAAGAGGCCGGGCTGGTGACGGCCGAGCAACTGGAGGACCTGCGCGCGCATGCGGAAGAGGTGGATATAGAACGCGCTGCCGCCATCGAGAGCGAAATCGAGCACGACCTGATGGCCGAGTTGCGCGTCTTCGCAGAGCAATGTCCCCGTGGTGGCGCGGTGTTGCACATGGGCGCCACTTCGATGGACATTCTCGATAACGTGGACGCGCTCCGCATTCGCTCCGGCCTTGAGTTTCTCTGCGCCGAGATGTGCGGCTTGCGCGAGCATCTAGCTGACCTGATTGAGCGCTGGGCAGACACCCCGGCAATGGGCTTCACGCACTTGCAGCCGGCCGAACCCACCACCGTGGGCTATCGGCTTGCGCAGCATGGCCAGGATCTTCTCAGCGATTTTGAGGAGCTCTCCCGTATAGGCGCGTGCGTGCGCGGTAAGGGGTTGAAAGGCGCGGTGGGGACTTCGGCATCCTTCGTCGCGTTGCTGGCGGGAACGGATACCGACGCAGCCGAAATGGAAACACACGCCATGGCACTGTTGGACTTGGAGGCCTTTCCGGCATCCACGCAGACCTATCCGCGCAAGCAAGATTGGCATGTACTCAACGCGCTCGCCGGGCTGGGCGGCACGCTCTACCGCTTTGCCTTCGACCTGCGCCTGCTGCAATCACCCGTCATCGGAGAATGGTCGGAGCCGTTCGGCGAAAAGCAGGTGGGCTCATCCGCGATGCCCTTCAAGCGCAACCCCATCAACGCCGAGAAAATTGACAGTCTGGCGCGCTATCTCGCATCGCTGCCACGGGTTGCCTGGGACAACGCCGCGCACTCGCTGCTGGAACGGACCCTGGATGATTCCGCCAACCGGCGCATGCTGTTCCCACAGGCTTTCTTGATTGCGGACGAACTTGTGCGCACAGCGAGCCGATTGCTGACCGGGCTGCAAGTGGATGAGGTTGCCACGGCTGCTAACCTGCAAACCTTCTGCGTTTTCGCCGCCACTGAGTCGCTGCTGATGGCGCTGTGCAAAGCTGGCGCCGACCGACAGCATATGCACGCGCGCATCCGCGACCACGCCATGCAAGCGTGGCGGGCCATACGCGCAGGCAGCGCGAACCCGCTTGCGCAGGCGCTCTGTGCTGATGAGGAGATACTGCGCTTTCTGCCGGCGGATGAAATCGCTGCGCAACTTCGAAGTGACGGACACGTCGGTCTGGCGCCAGAACGCGCCCGCATGATAGCGCTGGCACTGCGCGAGGATTGAGTGAGCGCGCCTCGCGCGGGTGCGAGCGAATGAGAACAGTTCCTCGTGGAAACCATCATTGACACGATGCACACCGTTGACTGTGTGCCTGTGCGTGCCATTTACCGCGAGGGCGTCGCCACCGACCAGGCCACATTCGAAGCTGAGGCAGGCGATTAGACAAGCTGGAATGATGCCCATCTGCCCGCGCCCCGGCTGGTGGCGCGGGATGCTGAGCGCGTGATGGGCTGGGCTGCGCTCAGTCCGGTCTCAGTCCGCTATAGCTGCGGCGAGGTGGCTGAGATAAGCGTGTACGTCGCCGCAAGTTCGAGGGGGCAGCTGCTCAGGGTCTGGTGGGATGTGATGCTCATGGAGCGGCGAAGCCGGTCGGTGGGGTAATAAAACCGCGTTTCGGAGGGCTTGATGGATCGCACTATTGCAACACTCAATGCGCGCGAGATTCTGGATTCGCGTGGGAACCCGACCGTGGAGGTTGAAGCCACGTTGGTGGACGGGTCACGCGGGCGCGCTGCCGTCCCCTCGGGCGCCTCTACGGGGGAACATGAGGCGCTCGAGTTGCGCGATGGTGAAGCGGCGCGCTATTCTGGCAAGGGGGTGTTGCAGGCGGTGCGCAACGTCAAGACCGAAATCGCCGACCTGCTTCACGGGCGCGATGCCACTCAGCAGAGTGAAATTGATCGTGCGTTGATCGAGCTTGACGGCACGGCCGGCAAATCGTGGCTGGGCGCCAATGCCATTCTTGGCGTTAGCCTGGCGGTGGCAAAAGCGGCGGCTCATTCGCAGGGGCAGCCTCTCTTCTATTATCTGGGCGGCGGCGCGGGCACGGTGCTGCCGACGCCGATGGCCAACATTCTCAACGGCGGTGCGCACACCGGCTGGCAATCCACAGACATTCAGGAATTTATGGTCATGCCGCTTGGCGCAGGGACGTACTCCGAGGCCTTGCGCTGGATAGCGGAAATCTACCACGTGCTGAAAACTGTGTTGCGCGAGCAGGGTCACCTCACTCTGGTGGGAGACGAGGGCGGTTATGCACCGGTGCTGCGCACCAATAGCGAGGCGGTGGAGATAATCCTGACCGCCGTTGAACGTGCCGGTTACCGCCCAGGCGAGCAAGTCGGCATCGCCATTGACGCTGCCGCCAGTGAGTTCTTTGACGCCGAGTTGGGCAAATACGATTTGCGCATTGAAGGCCGCCAATTGGACTCGGCTGAAATGGTGGTCTTTTGGGATGAATGGGCGCGGCAGTATCCCATCGTCTCAATTGAGGATGGCCTTGACGAAAACGACTGGGACGGCTGGGAGGAGTTGACCGCGGTGCTGGGAGAACGGCTGCAGCTGGTGGGTGACGATCTGCTGGTGACAAACCCGAAGCGGGTGCGACGGGCGATAGACGCCCGCGCCGCGAATTCGCTGCTGGTAAAATTGAACCAGATTGGCACGCTCACTGAGACCGTCTCGGCGGTGGAGTTGTGTCATAGCGCGGGTTGGACGGCCGTGGCCTCGCACCGTTCGGGTGAGACCGAAGACACCACCATTGCCGACCTCGCCGTGGCGCTTAACATGGGCCAGATAAAGACGGGCGCGCCGGCGCGTTCAGACCGGGTGGCCAAATACAATCAGTTGATGCGCATCGAGGAGCAATTGGGCGAGACGGGCAGCTACGCCGGGTGGGGCGCTCTGACAAGCGTCGCTTGAGGCGCTATCATCATCGGGTGGGGCTTCCGTCCAGCGCGGCGCGGCTCTCTCGGCCCGGGGCCGGCGTGCCGCAGAATGCGCAGACGTTCCAGGTCAGGTCTAGCATTTTCTCGCAGTTGGGGCAAGGTTTCTTCAGGATGGTCTGGCAGTATGGGCAGACTCGCCAGTTGCCGCGCGCGGGGCGATTGCAACCCGGGCAGAAGGGGCGCTCCTCAATTTCCTGCAGCAGCGCTTCTGCTTCCAGTGAGCGCTCGTATGTATCGGAAAGCGTCTCTCTGGGGCGCAGAATCAGATAGATGATGAAACCGGCGATCGGCAACATGGCGGCCACCATGGGGGCCAGCAACTGCGCGAACAGGTCTCTCGAGCGAGCGCGCATGTCGCGGTAGGTCCACACGACCAGCGCCAGCCAGAGTGCGCCCGCAAAAGCACCCAGCAAGGCGACGCTCCAGCGCACATACGTAGTCAGTGAATTGAAATCGAATTCGGGTGACATGGAATGCCGAAATGGAAAAGGTACGGGGATTATAGCATCAGCGCCGCGCCCGTCAAATCGCCGCGTGCACTTGACCGTTTGCGTTAACGAAATTAAACTGCGCTCGCATGAATGCTGCCGTCGACCGCCGAATTGAGGATAGCGCCCGCTCGGGATTGAGCACAACCGACATGGCCGCCGCTGACCGGCCGCGCGAACGGATGCTGCAGCTGGGCCCCGGCAGCATGGCTACCCCCGAACTGATCGCCATTTTGTTGCGCGTCGGCGGGGAAGGCGAAAGCGCGCTGCAGGCAGCGCAGCGCGTGCTAATGGAAGTCCATGGCGTGACTGGGCTGGGACCACCGACGCGCGCTGCCTGTGCACCGTCCGTGGCATTGGAGAGGCGAAGGTGGCGCAACTGATGGCCGCGGTTGAGCTCGGCAATCTCATCGCCCGTGAATCGCTTGGCGATCGACCTAGAATTGATTCCGCCAGAGGCGCCTTTACGCTGCTGAAATCAGAATTGGGCACTGAAGAGTAAGAACGCGTGGTGATGCTGCTGCTGGATGCAACGAATCGAGACATTCACACATCGGATGTATGTCGCGGCTCTTTGAACGCATCCATGATACGAGAGAGTGAGATTATCCATGATACGGTGCGGCACAACGCCGCCAGATTAATTGTGGCGCACAATCATCCCGGCGGCGATCCGGAGCCCTCGCAGGAAGATGTGGTCGTCACGCGCAACAGTGTGGAGGCCGGAGAACTGCTGGATATCAATGTAATCGATCATTCGGTAATCGGGCGCAGGCAACACGTGTCGTTGCACGAGCGCGGGCTGGACTCTGATGTGGCCTGAAACGCGCTGGCGGCTGCTATGGTGAAACGTGGCTGAATACCAGATCATCCTATTGCCGAAGCGCGATTACTACATATGGGTGGCTGCCGCGCGAGATTATGTGCTGCGCTACCACGCCAACCTGACTTCCGATGCGGACGTGGCCGGACGGCACATGTACCCCCATCAAGTAATCACAATCGCGGATTCGCCCCAAGCGTACGGGCGCGACATCGCGGCCTGGTACCGGCATAATTACCCCGAAGCACGTCTGGACATAATCGAGGCTGCCACGCCGCCGGATTTGCAGAACATCCTCGGAACCCGCCTGAGCAGTGGCGACCGCTTTGGCGGGGCCGGAAAGAGCTTTCAATTGCTCTGGCCTACCGACTATCTGAAGATAACGCAGTCCTTTGGTGTCAATCAGGATCTCTATCGCCGCTGGGGTCTGCCCGGCCACGAGGGGTTGGACATCCGTGCCCCACTGCGTTCAGGTGTTTATGCCTGCGCCGTGGGTACAGTCTACCGCGTGCACGATGGCGGCGGCGACCATCCTTACGGCGTGCATGTGCGCCTGCGCCATCAGGACGGCTATCGCACCATTTACGCGCATCTCTATCGCCCGCTCGTCGCGGTGGGGCAGCACGTCGAGGCCGGAGAGCAGATTGGGCTGGCTAATTCCAGCGGAAATTCTACCGGCTCGCATCTCCACTTGACTCTTAAGAAGGAAGGCGCGTCCGCTGCCGGTTTGACCGCCTTTCCATATGATGTGGTCGATCCGACCCCGTTTCTGCAATTCCCGGAAGATGAGACCCAGCTGCCGGGCCGTGCCATCACGGTGAACTGGGAACATGAGCGCTGCCTTGTAGGCGTGCACGGGCGCGCCGACGGGCCGCTGCTGGAGCCGGACTTTCCGGTGATTAGAGATACACACATGGAAGCCGTGAAGATGCTTTCCAACGCGCCACCGGAGAACATCGATCGGTTGCGCGCGATAAATGAAAACATATTTATACTGGTGCGATTGTTCGCCGGTTTCCGCGACCGCACTGTGAGTTCGGCGGATTTTGTCTCATGGGTAGAGGCCGACGTGGAGCAGCTATATCGGGCCGGAGTGCGCTATTATGAAGTACACAATGAGCCGAATCTGCAGATTGAGGGCTGGCAGCATTCGTGGCAAGATGGCGCTCAGTTCGCGGGCTGGTTTTTGGAAGTGGTAGAGCGCATGAAAGGCCGCTTTCCGGAGGCACTTTTCGGCTATCCGGGCCTTTCGCCGGGCGCCGATATTAGCGGTCAGCGCATGGATTCGTGGGCGTTTCTGCAGCAGTCTGAGCCAGCAGCGATGTCGGCCGATTGGATGGGATGCCATTGTTACTGGGTCAGCGATGCGGACATGCTGCGCCCCGGAGGTGGCCAGGTATACGCGGAATACCGCCGCCGCTACCCGGAGAAATTACTCTTCATCACCGAGTTTTCCAACCCATCGAGCGAGACGTCGCCGAGGGCGAAGGGGCAGCAATATGTGGAATATTATCGCCGCCTGCGAGAGGTATCTGGGGTGGGAGCGGCGTTCTCGTTTGTGATTTCCGCTTCTGCCAATTTCCCGCACGAGGTCTGGCGCAGCGAGGATGGGTGCGTCTCAGAAATAGTGACTCTGGTGGGGCGGCGCGCTTTCTAAGGCGTGGCTCTGATTATTCCTTGTTGACAACGAACAATTCGAACATGGGCACGCCGCTGCGCTTGCGCACGACGCCAATTTTCTGCAGTACGTAACCGCTGTTGGCAGCGATTTCGGTGAACTCGGTGCGCCGCTGGAAAATCGTCTCCTCCGGCGTGTGGAGCACGAACACGGTCCCCGGCTGCTGGAACAAAGGCTGCACCCGGGCCCCAAAACCGGCGTCCGCCGCGTACCCGTAGCCGAACACCTCGCTGGGCGTGATGCGCTCGGAAGTCAGGTAGCGCACCTGCGGGGCAATGCCCCAGTCGAGGGCGACCGTGTGGGCCGGCTGAAGGCTCTTTAGCCGCTCGGCCAGCGCGTAAATGGCGGCGCTGTGCGGGCCTTCGCCGCCGCCTTTTGCCAGTGCCCGGTGCATATGTAGGTCAGCGGTGACGTCGCCGCTCACCAACGCAGTCAATCCGAACGCTATGGCGATGAGCGCGGCGCGGTGCTGTCGCGCTAGATGGGCGCCCGCCGCTGCGCCAACCGCGACCACGGTCGTCCACAACGGCGTGAAGAGTGCGAGGTGATGCGGAAAAAGTCCGGCCGGGGTGGGCGTTAACGGCACCAGCAGCACACTTGTGGCCAGCAGCAGCACCAGTGCCAGCCCGCGGCGAGCGTGCGCATCCCGGCGCGTCGCCTGCGCCACAATCGCGAGCACAGCAAGGCTAAAAGCCCAAAGCCATAACCGGTTGCCCGGTGAACTTCCCAGATACCAAAAGTGGTTCTGCGCGGTCAGCACGGCAGTGAAGTGATCCAGTCGCCCCCAGAGCTGACCCCAGCCGGCTGCGCCGGTGGAAAACATTTTTCCGGCGAGCGTGAGCGCGACGCCGCGACTGAGCGCATGAAATGCTAGCAGCGGCGTGACGCCAACGGCAAACCCCCCGGCGGCCGCCAGAGTGGATGCAAGGGTGGGGCGGCGGGGCCAGGCGGGGGCTCGGGCGCGTACCAGATAAGTCAGATTCAACAGCAGCGCAGCGCCCGCAATTCCACCAAGAATCCAGACGAACAGGATTTTCGAATACACGCCGGTCCCGGCCAGCAGGCCTGCGGCCAGCGCCATGCGCGTATTCCCGTGTTTGCACCATCGTGCTGCTGCCCATAGCAACGCCATGGCGATTGCCAAAGTCACTGAGGCGACCAGCGTGCCTTGTCGGCTCCAGAAGACGAACGAGGGATGCACAGCCAACAGAACGGTCGAGAGAAGCGCCACGGGATTGCCCCAACCGGAACGGGTGAAGCCGAAGGTGAGCAACAAGGTGATTGCGCCGATCAGCAGCGCGGGCAGGCGAACGCTGAAGGTGTTAGGCCCGAACGCTGCCATGAAAGGCACGCTGATGTAAACGTGCAGTGCGCCGATGTAATCTTGCACCATGAGCGGAAAGCGGCGCGGGCCAATGCCGACGTTCCGAAACGCGGACACCGGCGCGCCACTGGCAATTTGCAGCGCGGGCAGGCCGGCTTCTTGCG
>DASCOB010000176.1:0-5702 GCA_036011785.1 Anaerolineales bacterium
GTGTCAGCGGGAAAGGTGAACCTGTCCCAATTCGAGGGTCGTGAAAGGCACTGTGTTCCCGTCTCGATCAGTAATGGGAATTCGATCGCCATCTGGGAGGTAAAGCCCGACTTTTAATGTGATCTCTGCAGGCGCTGAAGCGTCAAGATTAACCGTAACCGTGTCGCTGAAGACTTCGTGCGGCGCCCACCACGAGGTGGGATAACGGTACGAATCCGGCATTGCATCGGCCTGAGCGACCACCTCGATTTCGCTCCACGCGTGGACGAAGTACTTGTAGTCAGCGGCAATTTGACCCAGCGCCTGCCAGTGCAATACTAGCGTCAGCGTGCCATTGCTGTGTTCCAAGTCGTATCCGGCCAGCCTGATCTGGTCCGCGAATGTAGCGCCCAAAGTGCTCTGCATTGGCGGCAGGTCGAAGTTGCGGTTTCGGGATGTTAATTGGATGGCCGCGCTAAAAGGATTGCCGAGCGCGTGACCTGCCTGAGCAATCGGCTGCAATTCCAGTCGATAGGTACCGGGCCTGATATCAGTGGGGATGCGTAAGCCGTATTCTGCGGCGACGAAGGCGGGTGCCAGAAGTACGCCTACCCCAGCGTGAGGTGCGATATCAGTCAGAGTTTCGAAAGCGGTTTTGCCGGCTCGCGTCACTATGCGCCAGCGCAATTGCGTCTTTTGGAGCCCGCCCTCGCGGGCGTGCCAGGTTGCGGTCACGACCAACGGAGGACCCTGTTGCTGCTCGCTTGCCATGTCAATCTCGTCGAGGACAAGGGATTCAGTAAATACCCAGGCTGGCTTTCCGCCGCCGCGTATCTGGATGGTGGCATGGTCAACCAGAGGCGCGCCGGCTCGGTCAAGGACCGGCACGTTCCCGTGCTGATCATACATTCCGAATCTGATGAATAATGAACCGTCCTCGGGTAAGTCTTCGGCGATCTTGAAGTCGAGTTCGCTGACCACTGTTTCTCCGGCACGCCAGTACCTGCCGGGCAATGCCAGCGGATCTGCCTGGGCATATTTCCGGCCATCAAAATCGAGAAAGTGAGCGAATAGCTTGTAGTCCGTCGTGGTTGCATCTCCGGCCCGCCACACCAGACTTGGCCGCCAGTCTTCCGAAGCACGTGACAGCGCCGCGGGGCTCGCCGTGGCAAGGCCGAGAACGAGAGCGCCATTCGCGAACCTGTAGGGTTCCGCGGTGGTTATGTCCAATTGCGTTTCACTGGCAGTCGGTATTCGCGAAAGTTGGAACCACGTGTTGACAGTTTCTTTCTCGAGCAGATGGCCGTCCTCATGTGGCCAGCTCGTTGAGCGCAGCAGATAGGCTCCCGTGCTCGGGGCAGGCACACCGCTATCCTGGGGCAACACGCGCAGGTCATGGCCGAGCAATGCGGGCAGCGTCTCCCAACCGCGGCAGCCGATGCACCGCAGCTCGTCAGGCGGTTGATAGTCCTGCAGGATTAGCTCAGCGCCCGCATCAAGGGCAGTTTTCAGCGCGTACCTGACCGTGGCCAGGTTTTGGTTTAGGCTCGGCAGGCTCTCCTGCGGGTTGTACAAGAAGTTGAAGCGCGCCTGGCCAAATAGTATGAGTGCCATCACGAGCGCGTACGAAAATTGGATGAGCCGGCGCGTTGACTTTGGCATGAGGGACTTTATGAATTGGTGGCCTTGCGTACTTCTAGAATCGCGTTCGGCGCTGAGGACGGCGGCCTGGATAATGACCGCGTTACCTGTCAGCGGCCAGACATAGTGGTCGAATACACGCCCTGTAGCGGAAGCGATTGCCGGGGGCAGGAAAAACGCAGCGGCGATTACCAACGCTGGAAAGACCCGGCGGCGGAGCGCTCCAAGCAGCAATGTCCATGCGGTCGCCAGCAGGGTGATGTTGGGAAGAAAGTGAGTCATGAATACCGGCGGTCGCTCACCCAGCAGCATCGGGCAGTTGTTTCGCCAGCATCCTTCTCCGGCGAGAACTGTTTTCAAGACGTTTAGATCCGGGCTTTGCAAACGCACCCAGTTTCCAAAAGTGCTCAGGTCCGCGGCCGGTTGTGCGGCGGCTGCCAGTTGCAGGTTTCCCGCCAACCATGGCACAAGCAGCAACATCGCAATGGCGGCGCTAGCACCGCCCTGCACAAGGAGCGCGCGGCGTTCGTTGGCTTGGTTCCACCAGGCCCAAAGCCAAAAAAGAAGTGAAACTGGCGCAAGCAGTGTGAGCGAAGGATGACACAAGACCGCGAGAGCCAGCGCCGGGAGGTGCATCACTCTGGCAAACCACCTCGACTGGTAATACCCCTGCAGGCCGGTGTACAAAAACAGCATGACGAAAGGTGCTGCAAGGTTAGGGTTCCATATGAATCTGCTTGCCAAAACTGCTGTTGGGTGCACGGCGTAGAGGGCCGATGCAAACAGCCCGGCGTTGCGTCCAAAATAGAGCCTGCAAATTTTGTACGCAAGGGAGATGGAAAACAAATTCCATAGAGCAGTGAAAATACGTGCGATGCGAGGGTCGCCGGATACGGCAAACGGCATTGCATATAGATAACTAGGCAGAGGTGGATCCCTAAGTGTGGTGCTAAATGAGAACGACATCGGACCGACAAGCGGCCAACTGCCTTCCACAACCTGCAACGCCCCCATACTCGTTGCGGCTTGATCTTGGAAGAAAGGGTCATCCCCAAGCCGGCGAACGCGGAAGAACAAGCCGTGCATGAGAATGCAGGCGAGCACTAGGTATTCTGATAACCTGGCAGGGGAGCGATTACTTTTCATGCTCGGTGATAAGCCCCAGCGTACACGTCACGGTCAATCTAAATTGAACTGGAATAGCTTAAGAGATGCATTGGGCACACCATGGCCGGCTTGGTCCACCATGGGAAATCGCGCATCATCGGCCGGATCATACACGCCGACGAAGACTACGTACTCGCCGGCCGGAAGCTCCCTCAACGGGATTCGGCGTCGGTCAACGATGCCTTCACCGGGCTGCCAGGCTGTCATGGGGTACTCACCCTCGCGAGGGGGCAAATCCTGCCCGAGGACAAAATCCCTACTTGAATCGTAAAGGTGGACGAAGACCATGCCGGCTACTGACGCCGGCGCTATTGATTCCCAAAACAAAGTGAGGGCGAGCTCATCATTCTCGATTTCGACCTGATATGCTGCCAGCAGAACCGGACCGATTGTCGCATGCACCAGCGTGACGTTGTCCGGCAGAATTAACGGTTGCGCTAGGGTCAACGGCAGCGGACGCAAAGTTGTCTCGCCGAGGCGCTCACCTGTTTCGCGATTATAGACTGCCACCAATACCGTCAATGCCAATGGCGTGGGAGCGTCGCGAGGCGGGAAGAGCAGATACTGATCGGCTACTATCTCTCCCGGCCGCCAACCTGTGGGGGGATGGTGGGGAAATGAACCCGTGCCGAGGCGCTGGTCCACCTGCGTGAGTTTCTCGCCGGAGGGGGCGAGCAGTTGCACCGTCCCGTAATAATCCACCGAAAGTGGAGAATTTGGTTCCCAGTAAAGTGTGACAAACAACGGCTCGCCTGGCTCGACTGCGGCGAATGGATCGTACCCTGATAGTTCGAGCGTCTCGCCGAAAACGGCCCGAACTTGCACGCTCTCTGCCGGGGGCTCTGCCAACGTCGGGAGTGGCATGCTGCTATCAGCCACCCAGGGCAGTGCTATGACCAGCACGCTGCTGCCTCCGAGTAGGCCGAGCGAAACTGCACTTGCGCGGACATCGCGGCTCGCCAGACGGCGGCCAATATCGACGAGCGCAAATGCGCCAAAAAGAATCAACGGCCCATACGTGGGCACGCGAAAACGCGAGACGACGTGAAACAGGACCGTCGTTGAATACAGTATCAGCAAAACCGTGCTTAGCAGCCATATGCCCGGCCTGTACACCCGCACCCGGAAAAGAGCCAGTCCGAGTCCCGTAAATCCGAGCACGACGATGGTTCCAAAGCGAAGCGGGGTCTTATGTAGCAAAGGCGAGATGGCTGCACCCTCTGAATTAAAATCGACATTGTTGGGGATTTCTTGGTTGCCAAAATAGAGCGCCGTCTTGCGCACCATCAGACCGAGCCAGCGGCGCGGGGAAGCGCCGATATCGGCCAACGTAGCGCCAACGAAAGTCACCTCCCCGCGATTGACGCGCTCATGCGTGGCGCGGAATGCTTGCGAGTACTGCCCGATGCCCGCTGAATCTCGGTTATTGCCTATATATAGAGAGACAGGACCGCTGGTGCTGATCAATACAATGTTTCCGGAATGCTGGTAGTTGTGTAGGGTCACGGGCAGGATTGGTAACATCACTGTTGCGGCTAGTGCCAAGATGTACGCGAGACCGGACTTCCATCTGGGCCACAAAGCCCACAATAGTGACAGGGCAGCCAGCGGTGACAGCAGCAACAAAGTGGGTCGCACGACCGACGATGCGCCAAGCAGTAAACCCAGAGCCATGAGCCATTTCCAGTCGTGCGGTGGAGCCGAGCGGTTGTCCCGAAACCGCATCAATACATGTATCCATAGCAGCGCGATCCACGGCACGAGTTGTGCCTCCAGTCCATGTGTCACAAGCTGAGCATCGTAAAAAATTGCCAGTGGAAAAATGGCCCACAGCAGTGCGGCCACCCATGCGGCTGGAGGGCTGAAGATGCGCTTTCCGAGCGCGTAAATTGCCATCGATGCCAGGGCTCCGCCCGTTAATTGCACAATCTGAAAGGGACGCAGGTTTGGCCCAAAGAGGGCATGAAAGTTTCCCAGCAGCCAAGGGAAGCCGGGCTGACGGTAAAACTCGCTCCGCGGCGGCCACAGACCGCGCACCAAGTCCCGCGCCGCGGCCTCGTAAGTACGATGATCGGAGCCTACGGGCAATGCGTCAAAGTTGGGGATATGCGTGACGAGGTCATGCAGGTATACCAGGCGCAGGCCGAGCGCAATGCCGACGACAAGCAGCAGCCCCCAGGTTTCACGACGCTGCAATGAGTGCCGCTGTGCGGCAATCGAAAGCCCCAGCAATCCGAGAATAGCTAGTGCACCCAGAGACAGGGCGGCATTCCGCGTTTGCGTCCGCCGCATTTCACCGCGAGCCTGGCCATTTTCCTGGGATGAGGGGTACAGAAATGTTGGCGGGATTAGGCGTTGTCCCAAAAGAGTGTCCCACTCGAGGTTGGCGGAGAAGAAATCGTCACCGGCGACGGCGCGGACTAACTCAAGTGTGAGCGCATGCGCGCCAGGGCTGAGGGTAAATGGGATTGTCAGGTTCTGCGCTGCGGGGGCGTCGCGGGAATGGAGCGCCAGCTCACCGTCCAGCAACAGGCGGGCATTCACTCCGGCGGGCACGGTGAAGGCGGTCTCGCGGGTTTCGGCTACCCACAAAAAACCTTCCCAGCGCACGCTAAAGGGACGCTCGTGGCTGACAAGGCGGTCATTGCTACTCAGCATCGCCACGCGTTCCAACCGCGTTGCCGTTATCTCGCTAAAGTCCGCGTCTGAGAAATACGTTGCTGTCAATCCATGCTCTAGGCGGGGAGCTGCCGAAAAGTAGAGCGCAATCGCCAGCAGCAGCGCTCCGATGCAGAGCCAGCGCAAGCGGTTGCGGGCGTCATCAGGCATGGTGGGGTATTATAGTATGGAACATGCAGCGCCTCCGTATCACCTTCGCCAAGCGCGGCGTGGCGCGCTACATCGGCAACCGTGAC
>DASCOB010000177.1:0-1783 GCA_036011785.1 Anaerolineales bacterium
AGCTCTTTTCGGTCGCGGAAAGCAATGCCTCCAATTGCACTACGCCGCTCACTTTTGCGGCTGCGCCCAGCATGGGCGTATTGGGTTTTCGCAAGCCGATTTCTTCCTGCGCGATCTGGGTTGCATCCACCGTGAAGACAGGCTGCTCCACCCCAAGCGCCTGCCGCGCATCCGCCGGTGATTTGGTGGTGTTGATCAAAAAAACCACATCGTCAGCCACGTCGTCGACCACCCTGGCGCTGAACACCAGCGTGGGGTCAACTACAATCACCACTTGTGGATTTTCCACCAGGCCATGCCGCCGGATAGGTTTCGTGGCGATACGATTGTAGGCTCTGATCGGCGCGCCCATGCGTTCCGGCCCATAATCGGGGAACGCCTGAATATGCTTGCCCTCGAGCAAGGCTGCGTCGGCGAGCGCTTTTGCGGCTGTCACAGCGCCCTGGCCGGCGCGGGCGTGCCAGCGAAATTCAAGCATTGTCATTTCACGCCACCGCCGTGATCTGCACCGAAATGCACAGGTCGGGGCATACATCCTCACACTGCCCGCAGCCGGAGCACATGTCCGGGTTGACGGCAACCGCAATCATCCCGGCGATGCGTGATGCATCCGCCGTCATTTGCAATACAAATTGCGGGCAAGCGTGCACGCACAATTCGCAGCCGGTGCACAACGTTTGATTAATCTGCACTGGCGGCTCGGAACCATTGGGATGGCTACCGGTCATTTACGGCTCTCCCTGCCTCGCATTATAACGGATGAATGCAGCTATATCAGCAAACGCGCTACCGGTGGGGAACACGGCTGCCACTCCTAGTTCCAGCAGCGCCTCCCGGTCTCGCGCAGGAATGTTGCCGCCGACAATTACCAACGGGGTTAACTCATTAGCGGCCAACTGTGCCATCAAATTTCGAGAAATTGGCACATGCGCTCCGGATAGCACCGAAAGCCCAATCGCGTGCACGTCTTCCTGCAGCGCAATGGAAACGATTTGCTCTACCGTCTGGTGCAAACCAGAGTAGATGACCTCGAAGCCGGCATCGCGCAGTGCCAGCGCGACAACTTTCGCGCCGCGGTCGTGGCCGTCCAGCCCGGGCTTGGCGATGAGTACCCGGATGGGTTTATCCGCCATTTTTCCCATCCACCCGCAGCACAATCGCCGCGGCCGTGTCGCCGGCTGCGCAGCCGGTAAACAGGCCGTAGCCGCCGCCCAGCAGCGCCAGCTCCTCGATTAGTTCCATTATCAGGCGCATCCCCGTTGGACCTTGCGGATGCCCCCAGATCAGCGATGAGCCGTAATTGTTCATCGCTTCTTTCTCCACGCCCAGTTCGCGCGAAAAATAGATATCGTTCACCGCAAACGGATTGTGAGTCTTGATGGCGTTCACATCCAACACGCCGATACCGGCCAGTTCCAGCGCGCGGTGCGTGGCGGGCACATTGGCAGCTGGCATGAAGCCTTTCTTCGCCCGTCCCTGTGCAAAACTGAGCAGCTGCACTTTGACATTCGCATTGATGCTCAACTCCGCCGCACGCGCCGCGGTGGTGACGATCATTCCTGCGTTGCCATCGGCGGGGAAAGTTTGCCCGCCAAAAGTGACGCTGCCTTCCGGCAGCACCGGCCTGAGTTTCGCCAGCCCTTCCGCCGTGGTGGGGAATATGCCTTCATCTGACTCGACAGTGCCGACAACTTTGCGTCCGCTGGGATTGATTTCCAGCGGCGAAACCATGTAGCGGCGCTGAAAAGCCGCTTCTTCAGCCAGCGCCGCCTGATATTGCTCG
>DASCOB010000178.1:0-2090 GCA_036011785.1 Anaerolineales bacterium
CTGCGGAAGGAGCGCAAAGCCGCCGCCGGCGACCGCTTCTGCGGCCCCAAGCGTTGTGACGGCAGCCGGTTGGCTGGAGGGTTGCTCTGCGGGCGCATCGCGCCGCAGCCACGGCGCGCAAGCCGCCAAGAGCAGGGCAATAATCAAGAACGCTATGCCGCGAACGCGGAATAACCTTAGAATTTCTTGTTTTGTAGGGACCGTTACGGCTGAATCTCTAGGATGTTCAGCCATCTACAGCAACTTGTTCTTCTGTACTGACCGATGATGTTGGCATACCTGTTTCAACTGGTTTTCGGGCAGGCGCGCATCGCTGTGGAACAACATCGTTCGGAACCCGGGCCCGAGCCTGCCGCCGCAGGCCGAAGCCAAAAGAACCAGCATCATGGTCGAAGCGAGGGCTTTCATGGCCGTTCTCTCGGTTCAATAGTGAAATTCAAGCGCGCCTCAACTATACACCCGCTCCAGCGGGCCAGCAAGCATAACCTAAAAAAAAGGACCCGCTCCTATTTGAAGCGGGTCAATGTCACTCTGGGTGCCTGTCACGTGGTGGCACAGGCTAGAGGGATCGACAGTCAAACTGGGTAGCGTGCTAGGTGCACGACAAATGGGGAGAGGCTAAGCAGAGGCAGGCCGGGTTGCTTCTATATCCATCGCATAAGCTGTCTCCCGCTCCTGCCGAAACTGCGATGTGTACAGGCGGTAGTATTGGCCGCGCGCGCGGATCAAATCCGTATGGTTTCCGGTCTCCACAATGCGCCCATGCTCCAAAACCACTATGCGGTCAGCGCGCTGGATCGTGGACAGTCGATGGGCGATCACGAAAGTAGTGCGACCCTTCATCAAGGCTTCCATCCCGCGCTGGATGAGCGCCTCCGTCAACGTGTCCACCGAGCTGGTTGCCTCGTCCAAAATGAAGATCTCCGGCTTCGCCAGCACCGCTCGCGCTAAGCTGATGAGCTGCTTCTGCCCGACTGACAAGAGAATACCCTCCTCGCCTACCTCTTCCTCATAACCCCGCTCTAGGGTGACGATGAAATCGTGCGCCCCCGCCACGTTCGCCGCCCGTTCGATGTCCTCGTCGGAGGCGGCCAGGTCGCCGTAACGGATGTTTTCGCGCACGGTGCCGGAGAAGAGATGCGGTGTCTGCAGCACCATGCCGATCCGCGACTGGATGGCGTGCATGGAGTACTCGGTGTAATCGCGTCCCCCGATTCGGATCACACCGCCTCGTGGCTCGTAAAAGCGGCAGATCATATTGACCACCGTGGTCTTGCCTGCCCCCGTCGGCCCCACCAGCGCAATTGTCTCGCCTCGCTTTACCCGCAGCGTGAAATCAGTCAGCACCGGCTTTTGCGGGTCGTAATAGAAGTTGACGCCATCAAACACCAGATCTCCCCGGATTGTGCCCGGGTCCACCGAGCCGGGCCGGTCTGCGACTTCAGGCACCGAGTCGATTAACCCGAACACGCGCTCGGCTGAAGCCACTGCCTGCTGCATTTCCGCGTACACACGGGCCATTTCCTGAATCGGCCACAGCATGAATGTGATATACGAGATGAAGGCTTGGATCCCGCCAATTGTGACGTTACCCAGCTGTGCCTGCAGGCCTCCATACCAGGCGATGCCGCCCACGGCAAATGCGGTGATGAGTTGTACTATCGGTAGAAACAGAGCTGAAAGCCAGGCGGCGCGGAAACCGGCGCGGTACATTTCGCCCGTTAGTTCGCCGAACTCTGTTAGATTAGTCTCCTCCCGACCCAGAGACTTCACCACGCGCACGCCGCTTATGTTCTCGGCGTACGCGCCGGTAACTCTGGAGTTCAACCTGCGCACCTGTCGGTACTCGGTTAACACCTTGCGCTTGAACAGGGCCGCTGTGAGCACTAGCACCGGCACAATTCCCAACACCACCAGCGCGAGCCGCCAGTTGATGTAGAGCATGAAGGCCATCGCAGTGCCGATGTTCACGATGCCCCAGGTGATATCCAGCAGCCCCCAACTTACCAGCTCTCCCACCCGCGAAGAGTCGGAGGTCACGCGCGACATGATCCAGCCAACGGGAGTGCGATCGAAATATGAGAATGACA
>DASCOB010000179.1:0-5176 GCA_036011785.1 Anaerolineales bacterium
CTTCGTCGGGCTAGCGCTGCTGGAAGGCGGCTTCACTTTCAACAGCGGGCGCTTGGCGGCACGCACCTCCGAAGGCATTACGCTGCGCCTGCGCAACTATCTGTACGACCATCTGCAGCGCCTTTCGTTCACCTATCACAGTAACACAGGGACCGGTGAACTGGTGCAGCGCGCCTCTTCAGATGTGGATACGATCCGTCGATTCTATTCCGAGCAGGCCATCGGCGTCGGGCGCATCTTGCTGCTGTTTTTCATCAACCTGGCTGCCCTGCTGCACCTGAACTGGCGGCTCGCGCTGCTTTCCGTCATTGCAGTCCCGATAATATTGGCCCTCTCCATCTTCTTCTTCCGCAAAATCGCTACCGCCTACGAAGCCTACCAAGAG
This sequence comes from Anaerolineales bacterium, assembly GCA_036011785.1. GTDB lineage: Bacteria > Chloroflexota > Anaerolineae > Anaerolineales > UBA11657 > CAJWGI01. The sequence continues at coordinate 386 of DASCOB010000179.1, forward strand.
CAGGATGCGGTGCTATCAACCACGTTGCAGGAGAACTTAAGCGGTGTGCGCGTGGTGAAGGCGTTCGCGCGCCAGAACTATGAACGTGACAAGTTCGAAGCGGTTAACTGGGGTAAGTTCAGGCGCGGTCGCAAGCTGTTGCTGATGCACTCCTTGTACTGGCCAACCTCTGACGTGATCTGCAGCTTCCAGATGCTGGGCGGCTTACTGGTCGGCGCGCTGATGACTCTCAACGGCATAATGTCGCTGGGCACATATCTGGCCTACGCGGGCATGATCGTATGGATCATCTGGCCACTGCGCAACCTAGGACGGCTGATCGTACAAACATCCATGGCGATGATCTCATACGGACGAGTGGCCGAGGTAATCCGCGAGGAGCGCGAACCGCTGACGGCCGGTAGCCACAGCCCCGGGGACGACTTGTGCGGTGAAGTCATCTTCCGAGATGTCAGCTTCTGCTATGGCGGCGGCAACCCTGTGCTGGAAGAGATCAGCTTCACAGCCGCTCCCGGCCAGACCGTGGCTCTGCTGGGCCCACCGGGGTCTGGAAAGACCTCTCTGGTGCACCTGCTGCCGCGTTTTTACGAATTTACGAGCGGCAGCATCACCCTAGACGGCGTGGATCTCAACTGCTATACGCGCCGCTATCTCCGCAACCAGATCGGAATCGTAGCACAGGAATCGTTCCTATTCTCGCGCACTATTCGCGAGAACGTAATCTACGGAGTTGGGCGCGATGTGCCCGATGCGGCCGTGGAAAAGGCCGCGCGCACAGCGGCGATCCATGACTCCATCCTCGAGCTGCCCGATGGTTACAACACGCTTGTAGGCGAGAAAGGAGTCACCCTTTCCGGCGGGCAAAAACAGCGCATCGCTATCGCCCGTACCCTGCTAAAGGACCCTCGCATCCTGATAATGGACGACGCGACTGCAGCGGTAGATGCTGAAACCGAGGCCGCCATGCTTGCTTCGCTGGAGCAGCTCGGCGCAGGCCGCACCACTTTCATCATCGCGCACCGTATCCACACGGTGATGAACGCCGACCTGATTCTGGTGCTGGACCGCGGTCACGTCGTGCAACGCGGCACGCACGCCGAGTTGACGACACAAAGAGGTTACTACCGTCGGATTTTCGAGTTGCAGACTCGCATCGAAGATGAGCTTCAACAGGAATTGAGACTCGCGTAACAAGCGGGGAAAAATGGCGGAACACGACAGTTACGAATTCACGGAGGAAGAATACACCACCCAATTCAACGGGCGGACGGTTCTTCGCATTCTGGCCCAGACTAAGCCACACTGGCCGTGGGTTGTGGGCTTTGTACTGATGATCGCGCTGGTGGCGGCGCTGAATTCTTACTTCACTTTTCTCAGCAAACGCATCATTGATGAGGGTATTCTGGGCCGGGACCTGGCGACCGTGTATAGATTGGTAACCGTGTACGCTGGCCTGATAGTCGTGGAGGCCGGCGCAGTGTTCGGTTTCATCTATTTGTGCGGCATCCTGGGGGAGCGCATCCAGTACGACCTGCGCCAGAAAATGTTCAGCCACCTGCAGGATCTATCATTCTCATATTTCGATCGCACTCCCGTTGGCTGGATCATGTCGCGCGTGACCTCCGACTCTACGCGGGTGGGAGAGCTAGTAAGTTGGGGGCTGCTGGATATCACCTGGGGCATCGTGAACATCGGCACTGCGATAGCCTTCATGCTCTACATTAACTGGCGGCTCGCGCTGGTGGTGTTGGGAATTGTGCCGGCGCTGCTGCTCACAGCATTCCTGTTCAAGCGCAAGGTGTTAACCGAGTACCGACAGGTGCGCAGGTTGAACTCCAGGGTGACCGGCGCGTACGCCGAGAACATAAGCGGCGTGCGCGTGGTGAAGGCTCTGGGTCGGGAGGAGGCCAATCTAACCGAGTTCGGCGAACTAACGGGCGAAATGTACCGCGCCGGTTTCCGCGCCGCCTGGCTTTCAGCCCTGTTTCTACCGATGGTACAACTCATCGCCGCATTTGCCGTGGGCGGCATCGCCTGGTATGGAGGCCTGCAGGCACAGCTTGGCAACGTCACAATTGGCGGGATCCAGGCCTTCATCTCGTATGTCACATTCATGCTGTGGCCGATTCAGGAAATGGCCCGTGTGTACGCGGAAATGCAGCAGGCAGTGGCTTCAGCCGAGCGCGTGTTCGGGTTAATCGACTCGGTGCCTGAGATCGCAGACCGGCCCGGCTCGGTGGACCCGGGCACAATCCGGGGGGATCTGGTGTTTGAGAGCGTCGACTTCTATTACGACCCGCAAAAGCCGGTGCTGACTGATTTCACGCTGCAGGTAAAGCGAGGCGAGACAATTGCGCTGGTGGGGCCAACGGGGGCGGGCAAGACCACGGTGGTCAATATGATCTGCCGCTTTTACGAGCCGCGAAGCGGCGTGATCCGAATCGGGGGGCGCGATTACACCGAGTACTCCATGCACGCCATCCAGTCGCGGATCGGCATAGTGCTGCAGACCCCGCATCTCTTCTCTGGCACCGTGCGCGAGAACATCCGTTACGGCGACCTGGCCGCCTCCGACGAGGACATCGAACGGGCGGCGAATGTGGCTGGGGCGCACGATTTCATCGTCACCCTGGAGCGGGGTTACGAGGAAGAGGTAGGCGAGGAAGGTATCCTTTTGTCGGTCGGGCAGAAGCAGCTCATCAGCCTGGCGCGGGCGGTGCTGGCGAAGCCGGAGATCTTCATTTTGGATGAGGCAACCAGCTCGGTGGACACGTTGACGGAGGCGCTCATCCAGCGCGGGATGGAAGCGTTGATGAAGGGTCGCACTACTTTCGTGATCGCCCATCGACTGTCCACGATCCAGCGCGCTGACCGCATAGTGGTTTTGGAGCATGGGCGCATTGTAGAGACCGGAAACCATGCGGATTTGATTCGCGCGCGCGGCCAATACTACCACCTGTACACATCGCAATTTAGGCAGGAGCGGGAGGCAGCTTATGCGATGGATCTAGAAGCAACCCGACCTGCCTGTGCTTAACCTCTCCCCATTTGTCGTACACCTGGCACGCTACCCAGTTGGACTGTCGATCCCCCTAGCCTGCTGCCACTGGTGATTCAACAGGCAGAATTAGAAAGTCGGTGCCTTGTAAGCATGACACCGACCCCCGTTTCTATGCTTCCATGAGCGCTCAGTTAGAAAGATACGTCGTGCAGACTGGCTTGGAACCAGTTCGGCCAAACCAGTTCAGCGCAGAAGAGGACGAAATCATCGACAGCACCGACAGCCGCTGCGATCTGAATGGCCGGGCTACCGCCGGGTCGCTGGCCGACAGCCGGATGCCATTTGCCATCTCGTTTGTGAGCGAATGGTACGGCTGGGTCGCTTACCACCCACAGGCCAACATTTAAGGTCGCTGAACGCCCGCGGCGATTAATCCGGCTTCAGCACAAGCACATCCCCGGTCACATTTTCGCGTCCGAAACTCATGTGCAAATAATCCACCGCCTGGTGCCGTTCGATAAAATCGTCATAATGCCTGCTGAGCACATTGCCGGATTGCCCGGTGGTGTGCATGAACAGGCTGCTGTTCCAATCGCTCAAATCCACAATCTGCCTGTAGCTGGGCACCGCTGTCTGTCTGTACGGTTCTGAGAGTTTATAGGGCCCCACGTTGACAGTGTACGGGCCACCGCCGTTGCCAATCTGGCGCTGAAAAATCGGGCGTAACGCCCCCACTTCGCTGAAGGGATTGTGCGGATAGCTGACCTGATGCACTTCGCCCCATTGCCAGCGCGCCATGTTCTTCCCCAGCTGCTCCGCCAGCGCATCCAGCGCGCGCTGCAGAGCCCGCGCAGAGGCATCCGCGCAATTCTCCAGCGGCACGGTGAGCACGTTGTCGCACCATGGGCTTGTGCTTTCACTGAGTACACCCGCCAAAAAGGGAGCATGTCTGCGATCCGCAAACTGCTCGTAAATATCACCGTGTAAATCATCCTCGAACACGACAAGGCCAAGCTGGTGGAGCCAGGCAGTGTATATCGTCGTCGCTACGCTCTCCGCGCTCATCTCGCCATCCCATCCGCGCAGATAATCGAGCGCGGCGGCCTGGCGCTCATCCTCCGACTTGATAGCCAACAGGTGCGGCAGCAACTCGCGCACCTGCCGGCTCACCTGGTCGCCCTGGATCGCGACCATGTCCACGCGTGAGAGCTTGCGGCCGCCGGCGCTCATTTGCTCGACCAATTCGACAACCCGTTCGGCCCGATAGGGCGGCGCCCAGCTGCTGGAAATAAAATAGGGGTAATCATCCGCCACCACTTTGTTGTTGGCAGTGACAATGTACCCCTCGGGCGGATTGAAAGCGTGCGGCAATTCATCGAAAGGAATCCAGCCCTGCCACTCGTAGTCGCTGTCCCAGCCCGGAACCGGCGCGGTGCCATCACCCTTCGCGCGAATGGGGATGCGCCCGGGCCCGTAGTAGCCGATGTTGCCCTCCCGGTCCGCGTAGACTATGTTCTGACTGGGCGCAACATAATCCTGCAGCGCCGCCGTAAATTCCTCCCAGTTGGCGGCATAGGCCACGTCCAAGAAAGCAACCGCGGTGGTGTCCCCGTGGTCCAGGGCCGTCCAGCGCAGCGCCAACGGGGCGGCAGCCTTGCCGGAAACGTCGCTGATTAGTGGCCCGTGGCGGGTGCTGCGCGCAGCGTATAGCAGCGCTTCCTCTTCGCCCTTGACCACTATTTCCTCCGCCACAATGGTCATATCAACCCACTCGCCATCGACCTCATACT
>DASCOB010000180.1:0-3359 GCA_036011785.1 Anaerolineales bacterium
ACAAAGTACCCACTGCATGTGACGCGGATTCCAGCTCCCCTTCCAGTTCCAGTCCCTCGTGCAAGCTCCAATAATGGCCACGCGCGCCCATCAAGTTGTCATGTTTGCCCTGCTCCACTACACACCCGCCTTCCAATACTATTATGTTGTCAGCATCCTGGACAGTGCTCATGCGATGCGCGATCACGATTACAATGGCGTCGACGCGCATCCTGCTAATTGCGGCGAAAACTGCCCTTTCAGTGATTGTGTCGAGCGCGCTAGTAGCCTCGTCGAAAATCAATATTTCCGGTTTGTTCAGAATGGCGCGCGCGATTGAAACACGCTGGCGCTGGCCTCCAGACAGTTTAACCCCTCGGTCACCGATGACCGTATCATATCCATCCGGCAGCGACTGCACAAACTCATCTAGCTGCGCTGCCTGCGCCGTCCAGGTTACTGCCGCTTGCGATGCAGACTCATTCCAGAGGACAATGTTGTCACGCAGGGTGCTGTTGAACAGAAACGTATCCTGTCCCACGTAGCCTATACTCTGGCGCCAGGCTGCCAAGTCTAGCTCCCGCAAATCAATACCGTCCACTAGAACCCGACCTGAAATCGGATCGTATAACCGCACCAGTAAGTCCGCGATTGTAGTTTTTCCAGAACCAGTATGGCCTACCAAGGCAGTTACTTGGCCACGACGGAACGTCAAATCTACATCATTTAGCACCCGTGCATCAGTGTGGCCACGGTAGTGGAATGACACCTGATCCAACTGGACTTTCTTTACACCGCTTTGCGAAACGCAGAGGCTTCCTGACTGCTCCGCTGGCACCTTGTTCAAGACCTCATCCACAATTTCAATATGTCGCAAGGATCCGCTGAGCTGCACGAGAGTAGTATTCACCCCGCTGAGCGCTGGCAACAAGCGACGCAAGCCAACCACCATTGCCATAAGTTGTGGGAGTGTCAAGTCGATAATTGGAAAAGTAAATGTTGATCCCACCATTAGAACAACAAGCATGATTCCAGCCACTTCAAAAAATACTGTTGGCACATCCCGCAACATCATTGCACGTACGTGTAGTGGCATCAACTCGCTCTGAATCGCATTGGCACGAGCCACGGTACTAGTTTCGAACACATGTGTCTTGACTACGCGAACGCCATCGAGGGCGTCAACCAATAAAGCAGTTTGACGCTGTCCTAAATCATAAATACGGCGTGCGATCAGCTTTGACCGACCTTCTAGCAAAGAACTAAGGTAGCGACCAGATAACAACGCCACTCCACCGACCACCAACGTCATCCACCACGAGATATAAAACAACAACCCCAGTGCAGTTATCACATAGGTCACCGAAGTAAGGAGTTGTACGCCCACAAATATCGCATTACCTACACCACCAGATGCTTTATCGATATCTTCGTACATGACACCACGACCACGACGCGTAATCTCAGAATACTGGGCCCGCATATAAGCCTCGAACACCCTTATACGAGTAACCCTTGCTACTGTATGTAATAGAATGTTTACCCACCGCGTCTTGGCAACAACCAACACGTTCTTAATCACCACTAGTAGGGCAACAATGCCCATGCCAATCAGCACCCAGGATTTCTGGTCCGGCTCCATCCCAAAAAACATGCCGAGCTGGGAGAGCACCATGTTGATTGGATTCGTCGCCGATTCCTCTGGATTTATCATTAGACCAGCAACGGGGACAATCATGCCTATGCTAGCCACCTCCGCAATGGAGCTGACAAAAGTCGCCGCCGAGATCAGCAATACGAGCCAGAAGTACGGTTGGAATACGATTCGCCAGTAGAGTTTTAGCATCTTGTTATGTAGTTACAACGTTTGCGATTATCTATTTCGGCCAACGCTCCGCCCTTTTGACATGCTCGATTATTTGAGCATCTCTAGGGTGCAACAATATTTTGCCAGCAAAACGGACGCCGGATTACCACAATCAACTGGCCGTTCACCCGGTCACACAAATTCGGGGAACGATGCCTTCGCTAGTTCTAAGCCCGCAGTTTTACAATTTCGCCCACGTTCAATTCGACCGGAATGGAACGCTGCAAACTGCTTCGGCGCTGGGAGTCACCGATGAGCTCTAGTAACAAGCGCACACGGTCAGTACCGGAAAGCCGTGCATCAAACACACCCTCGTATCCCTGAAACGGCCCACCGGTCACGCGGACGCGGTCGCCGGCGCGCAACCCCTGAAGTGCAAGGCCGCCAGCGGCGCGAATTTCCTTCAGACGCCGCTTCAACTGCACGATGAGCGTTCCCGGCACGGTGCCGAGCACACCGCCGAATTCCACCATACGCAACAGACCTGGCGTCCATTGCATAGGACTCAGACCAGTAACTTCAAGATCCACGTGCGCAAAAAGGTAGTTCGGGAAATAAGGTCGCTCGCGCGCCGCGCGCGGGTTCACCGGGTTACAGCGCAGCAAGGGCAGGAAAACCTCCAGATTGCGTGAGCGCAGCAACGAAGCAACCTGGCGCTCTTTGTGCGGCTTGGACTGGAGGACGTACCACTGTTTGCACATATCAGGCCTCCGGCATCTCCAACATCACTGCCGAACCGGAGACGCGCAGCACCGGCAGCTCCCCATCACTATCCGGAGCTGCCATCGGGATCGACTGCTCAAGACACGTAAGCCGGCACACGTCAACTAGATCACCCTGGCCAGAAACAGAAACGCTCTGAAAACCGGCCTCACGCGCCTTTGCGAGCAGCTCGCGCGCCTGCTGCCGCGTAGCACGGTACATACCCATGCTCACCTGCACATACTCCATAGCCAAGCGTGTTTTCTCGGTGATACCATCAGGGGTAATCAGGTAGCGCAACCGCCGACGCTGGAGGCGCGTGACTTTAATATGGCCCTTTTTCACTAGCCGCTTCACGTACCAGTTGACCGTGCCAACAGCCACACCTAGTCGGGCAGCCAGGTCAGACTGTGTCGTTTCCGGTTCCTGCTCAATCTGTTCCAGAATGCGGAGCTCGTGCAGGTTTTCAGGGTTAAGAGAGGTATCCATATTATTCCATCCAAATCAATATTCAGTGACTGAACTTCAGGACCTGAATATTACTACTTATTCGCTGGTTGTCAAGGGTACGCACCCCCCGTAAAGGTGCATGAACTCTGCCAGAACCCTGCACAACTGGCAGCACGAATGTGGTAAACTTTCTGCAAACTCGGGCGGGTAGCTCAGCTGGTTAGAGCGCTTCTCTTACAAAGAAGAGGTCGCAGGTTCGAGTCCTGTCCTGCCCACACCAATACCGCACAGCCCGCGGTCACCGGCGCGAAAGATTCCACTCTCACAGCAGCCGGTCCGAGTTCGCCACGACGACGAAGTC
>DASCOB010000181.1:0-4895 GCA_036011785.1 Anaerolineales bacterium
AAACTTTGGGAAGATTCGGGTGGTCAAGACGTGCAAGTACGGAGGCCTCACGGTGGAACTGAGCGCGGGCTTGCTCCTGCGCCTCGGGGTTGGCGTGGGGGTCGCTCACGATTTCTTTGATCGCGCAGACGCGGCCCTCAAGCCGGTTGTCGACCGCCATCCAGATTGCCCCCATTCCACCCTTGCCGATGGGCTCTTTGATGAGATATCTATCTTTGAGGGTTGTTCCGCGTTTTAGCGCCATAGTTTCGGAAGTGCCTGGTTGGCTTTTTGTCAACCTGAGCCTATTATACTTGTAGGCGCTAAACTAGCGAAGGAGGAAAACGTATGATCGATGACCTAATGCCGGTTCTGATCGCCCAATCGGGCCCGTTGCGGGGTCAGCGTTGGAATCTGACCGAAGAGCCCCTGATGATTGGCCGCGACACGGAATGTGGTCTCGCGGTTACGGAGAACACGGTTTCTCGACGCCATGCGGTGATTTTCCGGGAGGGGCATGAGTGGCTGCTGGAAGACAGCTCCAAGAATGGAACCTACGTTAATGAGCGACGGGTGGAGGAGCCAGTCGTGCTGCACGACGGTGATGTCATCGCCATTGCCACCGCTCTCCAAATTGCCTTTGTCGGCTCGGACGCGACCGTTCCGCTAGATATGCCCCCGCGGCAAGACCGGCGCATGCGCATTGATATTGATGCCCGGCGAGTGTGGTGCGCTGGAAAGGAGTTGGCGCCCGCCCTTTCCAAACCGCAATACCGCCTGCTGATTTTGCTCTATCTACACACTGGCGATGTGCGTACGCGTGAGGATGTGATAAAGGCCGTGTGGCCGGATGCAGTGGGCGAGGGCGTCACCGAGCAGTCTATCGACGCACTGGTGCGCCGCCTGAGAGACCGGCTGGCCGAGCGCGATCCCGTGCACCAGTATGTGGAGACAGTGCGCGGACATGGTTTCCGGCTGGACAACCCGCTGACCGGTTGATTGCCGCTCAACGCCACTTTGCCGCGGTAATTTCTTTCTCCGCCACGGCGCGATAGCGATCCAGTTTGTCTGCCAACTCGGGCCGGCTGCCGGCCCGCAGCTCTTCCGCGGCGCTCTTCATGGCGCTGAGCGTCTCTGCGTTGAGTTCCGCCGTGCGCCGTTTTATCATTTGCTCGGCCTCCTCGTCTGTCTCAAGTGCAAGCAGCTCGTTTACGAACCGTATTTCCGGTGGGGCGCTCTCGTGTAGGGTTTGCATGATGGCAGCGCGCAGCTCCTCCAGGCGGCTGACGGCGCGCTCATTCTTTTCTTTACGCGCCGCTTCGATGTTGTGTTGCATCAACATTAGTAGGGTCTCATCGATTGACGGAAGGTGCTCTTTCACGGCTGCGGGAAGGTCTTCAGCCTGCAGCAAATCTTGCAGCACGCCGGCAGCAACCTTCGCCCTTTCTTCGGCCACGGTATCGATTTTCTGCACGGTTTCCAGCACCAACGTGCGTATGTTCTCTAGCCGTTTTCGCTCTTCATCTGTACTTTTTTCGATCTGCTCGGTTAGCAATATGAAGAATTGGTAATCTGCGGCGGGACGCGCCAAGGTGACGAGGCTGGTGACGTGGTGGTCGTCGCGGGCGGCGGTGATTAGCTGCACGAACTTCTCCCGTGTCAACCCCTCTCCAAGGGCTCCCAGCTCGGCGGCGGCGGTCTGCAACGCCTCGGCCTGCTGCCGGGTTTCCTGACCAAATGTGGAGTGTTGCAGAAGCAGCTGCTCGAGTTTTCCCAATTCGGGCAGAACCGAGCTATCTTTGTCGCCTTCCGATTGTGTTCTTAGGGCCGCAAGCAGCTGAAGGAAGAGCGCGTCGATCTGCTCGTCGTTTTCCTTTATCAGGGCGGGAAGTTCGGCTTTCGCTGCTGCCGCGAGCTGCTGCAGCAATTTTGTTTTATTGCGCTGCTGCTCAATCATTTCCGGTGTGACGCCTTCACCCGCAAGAACGGCATTGATAAGCCCTTCCATTGAGAGCATTTCCTTCGGCTGCAACAGATAGCCCTTGCGATTCTCAGCTGCAATGCGGCCGAGAACGGCGCGAGTTAGCGCGCCGAGCACGCGCTCTTTTTCCGGCAGCGGAAGGTTGAGCTCGACTGGAGTGTATGTGAGCAGAAGCTCTTTTTCCGGGTCATGGTAGACCAACGGGGCGGCGGCCATTCCGCGAAAGGAGCACAGCGGGCATTCCACCATGTTCACCTTTCCGCTCAGTAGCCGCTCTTTTATGGCCGGGTCGGCGCCGACGTCGAGGAGCTGTTCCACGCGCGCCGGGATGCTCTGTTTGCAACTGGGGCAGTTGATGGCCGTTCCGGCGTCAATTGGGTTCATTTTCGGTGAGTTATTCCACGAGGGGCAGGCTGAAATGGAACGCAGCGCCCTGTCCGGGGTCTGAATCCACCCAGATGCGCCCGTGATGTGCTTCAATGACGGCGCGGGTAAGGTAAAGTCCCAGCCCGGCGCCTTGGGCGCGTTCGGTGGCGGACGTGGCAGCGCGGTGGAAGCGGTCAAAGACGCGGTCCAGCTCGCCGGTGGGTAAACCTGCGCCGCGGTCGGCGACGGTCACCACTGCCTCCTGCTGAGCGACACGGCCGGATATGGTCACGGGGCCGCCCTCTGGTGAATATTTGATGGCGTTGGAAATCAGGTTGCTCAGTGCTTGACGCAGGCGTTCTTCGTCTGCCTCGATTGCCGGAAAATCGGCCGGGAAGCGCACGCTGAGCTCGTGCTGGTCCGTCTGAGTCTGAAACTTTCGCACCAGCCGGGCGGCCAGTTTGTCCAGCCGTACTGTGCTCAGGTTTAGCTGCAAGCCTCCGGCTTGCAGCCGGGAGGCATCCAGCAGGTTGTCGATAAGGTGCGTCAGTCGGTCGGCTTCTTCTTCGATGACCGTCAGGCTGGCGTTGATGGTTTCCTTGGTCCAACGCGCGTCCTCGCGGAGAAGCGTACCGGCGTAACCTTTGATAAGGGAGACTGGCGTCTTCAATTCGTGACTTATGACGGATATGAAGGTGCTCTTGAGCTTTTCCGCTTCGCGGAAGCGCGTGATGTCACGGACATTGGCGACCAGATTGACCAGGCGTTTCCTGCGGTCGAAGATGGGCGCATACGTAACTCCGACTGGGGTGCCCTCGCCGTCGAGTTGGCGCAAATCCCCCTCCACGTAAAGTGGGGCCGCGTGCCCGAAGGGCCAGCCGCGCGCTTCGGCGTCGGCCAGGTTGGTGTCTGGCTTCTTGTTCCAACTAATCACATCATCGTGGCGGCGGCCGATAGCTGTGGCGGCGCTCACTCTTGAAAGTTGCGCGAGCGCACGGTTCCAGCGCAATACGCGGTGTCCAGAATCGAGAATCATTATTCCATCGGCTGAGCCCTCTAGTATGGCGTCAAGCTGCCGTTTTTCGCGTGAGACCTGTGCGTACAGCCGGGCATTGCTGACGGCCACCGCCGCATGGTCCGCGAAGGCCTGCAGGATTTTGCGCTCGTTTCGGGTTGAGGGCGAGGCGGAGGCGCGAAAAACCAGCAACAGCCCGACCAGATCTCCCTGGGCCTCGAGCGGCAGCCCGATGGTTCCCTGCAGATTGAAGGGGCCACTGCGGGCGAGCATGTGCAGACGCCGCTCCAGTTCTGCGATGATGTAACGCGCGGGGTCATCCAGCGCTGTGCTGGATGTGTTCTGCAACACGGTTTCGAAATGACGTACAAATTCGGGCGAGACACGGTGTTGAGCGCGAATGAAGAATCCCGGGCTGCCATCCTGTTCCCCGCGGCCAGATTGCTCGCGTAGCGCAATCAGGCCGGCGCGGCCGGCGAGCATCTCCGTGGCCGCGCGCAAGATGCGGGTGAGCACCGTGTCAAGGTCCAGCTGCTGCGTGAGCGCGCGCACGATTTCAAGCAGATGGTCTCTCTGGCGGATGCGGTAGTCGGTTAACATCGAGGTGGCGGAAATGCGGGCGGCGGTGTGGGAACGGGTTTGCCCTGCGCCGGCCGATTACGGGAAGATTTCGTTGAGCACGGGCAGGTACCGGCAGGTGCATCCGCCAGGCCGAGAACATGCTTCCACCGGGATGCGGGGCGTTTGCTCTTTGCGGTACGTGCCTTGAATCTCTCTTCCGGTCGCACAGGCATCGGGGCTGACGGCGATGGTGATGCGTGCCACGCGCGGATTTGCACGAAAGCCGGCCAGCGCAGACGCGAGTTCAGACTCGTGACTGGTGAGTTGTGCCCCGGGTTCACTGGCGGTGGCTGGGATTTCTGTTTGCACTGGACGGCCTCCAATCGGAGCGAATAGATTCCATTTTACGTTAGCGCGAGCGAGGCGTCAAACTATTGCGCAAAGATGGTCTCCAGACCGCTGCGCACCACCAGCACGGGCAGCGGCGAGTCGTCTACCAGCTTCAGTGACACCTCGTCGAGCAGCAGGCGGTCGAATCCCTTGTGAGCGGATGCGCCGATCACAAGCAAATCAAAGCGGCCGCGCTCTATTGCCCGCAGGATTTCGTTTGCCGGCATTCCGTGGCGTAATTCTAGATGAGCTTCTACCTGGTGCGCACGCATCAGCGCGGCGCAATCGCGCAAATGTCGGGCGGTAGGCGTGTCGGTCTGGAGCAAGTCGGGTAATGTTTCACCCAGTTGCGTCAGGCCAGTGTACATGCTGGGTACGGCGACCGCCACGTGCAGCAGGGTGGCGCGCGATCCGGTGGCGCGGGCGAGTTTCGCGGCCGTCGTCACGGTTGATCTAGCGGCGGCCGGACCGCCAGTGCAGACAAGGATGTTCTTCAACGTGGGCACGCTTCCACGCACTACTAGCGCTGAAATAGGTGTCTGGTTCACCACTCTGTGAGTTACGTCGCCAAGCAGCAATTCTCCGGCAGAGCCGCGGTGCTCA
>DASCOB010000182.1:0-2076 GCA_036011785.1 Anaerolineales bacterium
GGTTGGCTGGCTGGCGGGCAGTCCAGACGCATATCCTGGCCTTTGGGGACTTCGTACTTCAATACTTTGTTCTTATAAGTTCCGTCGGCCAACTTGCCTTTGGTTTTCTGTTCAACGACGCGTGGCTTGTCCGGTCTTAGAACGTGGAAACCGTTACTGCCATCAGTACACCAGACGGGCAGCAGTAATCCCGCCCTACACTGTGAACCACTAAACCCCAGCTCCCGCAGTTCAGCGGTATCGGTGACGCTGCGATAGCCACGGGCCGCGATCACATCTTCCGCAATTCCGGACTCTCTGGCTAACATGCTGCGGTGATCTGCGGAAATGCTCACTTTCCGGGCCTGTGATACAATTGGCACGTTCTCTGAGCCAGAACGATTGTTGAAGAGGAATCCTCGGCTATCAGTCGGGGATTTTTCGTTTTAATCACTTGAATTTCCTCATTACTTTGCAGCCGATGTGCACGCTGTGTTACAATGCTCACGTATTCACCATAAGCTGTACCTGCCGCGGGGTCTCGCCACCTCGCGGTTTTGGGTTAACTCACTCTGAAATCATCACCTTAGTGTTTGGCGGGCATGTATAGCCCGGCAAGCCATTGGCTGTTTCACCCTGGCCCCAATGATCATCGCGGCGTTCCTTCAACCTGGCCATTTTTGCCGATGCCGCTGTGTACAGTTTTTCCGTTTTCGTCATGGTCCACATCCTTTATAAGTTGTGCCAGCGCGGTGGCGACCCGCGCGTGGAACCAGTCCTCATCCAATCGCTCAGGCGTCGCCAGCCTAAGTACTGCCGCGCGGCGTTTGCTCGCCATTCAACTCCGCCTTCGGGCCTCTGTCCGCTACGCAACTCTTTCCGCGCAGTGTCTGGCGAATTCGGTGTCTGGCCTCCGATGCTGGGGAGCGCAGTTCTTGATCGGCGGCCTGCACCAGCTCTCGGTATTCGTCTGCCGACATTCGCACTTCCAGTGTTTTGACTCTCACTTGACCTCCGCTTAAAAAATAATGTTCTCAGTGAGCGCACCCTGCGCGCGCTCTTTGAGAACATTATCTCGATTTTCCATTACCTAAATCGAGTCGGAAAACATCGGAAAAGCATCGTTTACATCAGATTTCCATCCTTTTCATTTTCGGGCGTCCACACAGAATGCGCGCAGCCGAATTACTTCTTTTTCTTCCGTTTCTGGTTTAAGTGCTTGAACGGCACTATGTCCTCGCCATGCTCTTGGCGCATTTCGTGAATCATGCGCGTCACCTGCCTTGCTCTCTTGTCGCGGTCTGCTTCTGGTGAAACTCTCTTGGTGCCCAGTCCGTCGTTGGTGCCCCACACCTGATCCGCAACGGCGCCCCGCATCATGTTGCTGCCCAGCGGATGCCACAACCGCAGAACCCGTCGCTTGCGGTGATGTGGCTCTGCATCCCACGGCGTTTTCTTCGACACCGTGGCACCAAAATTGAAGTGGTTATCAACGTACATCTTGCCCTGGACGCAGATGTCCATCAACAGTTGTGGGAACGCCTCGCCGCGGTCGGGGGGTGAGCGCGTACCGTCTTCGGACAGAATCTGGACGGGCGGGATGTCTCGGATGAAGCAGCCATACCGCACACCTATTACCTCCCTGGCCGTGTCCGGGTCGTTACTTATCATTTCGCTAAGTACGATACTGCCAATCTTAGTTTTTTCACCGTGCTGTAGGGTTGGCAGTAGCGTTAGCTCCCACTCATAACGACCCAGACGCTGGGTATATTTCGATACCTCCATGTTGAACAGGTTGGACAGAAAAACGTTGATTAATTTCGCCACGACTTCCGGGGTTAGGCGTGCATCCTGCCACTGCTTGAATGAGCCGAGCCGCCCGGCACCGTCATCAATGGTCATGGTCATATCGCCAGCCATAACAGCCCCAACTATACACCCGCTCCCAGCGGGTCAGTCATCCATCACCGCCCCCGCCGCTACGGGGTCGAAGCCTTCGGGCCACGTTGTATCGGCGTTGTACTTGGCCCCGCGCAGGTCGGCCCTGCGCAGGTCGGCCCCGCGCAGGTCGGCCCCGCGCAGGTTGGCCTCGCTCAG
>DASCOB010000183.1:0-5474 GCA_036011785.1 Anaerolineales bacterium
TGCTACGGTGTCTTCAGTGTTAACATAGCACTCATAGCCCAATTCACCGGAGAACCCGATACGTGCGATCAGGCCAGGGATGGTGCCGAACTTCCCGGTTGCGAACCGAAAAAACTTTAGTTGAGAGAGATCGATGTCCATGATGTCTTGTAGGAGTTCTCTCGACCTTGGCCCTTGGACGGAAATCATGCCTAGGCCAGAGCTGACGTCCGTCAAGTATGCATCCATGTTTTCGATATGGTCCTCTACCCAAGCGGACGTCCGCGCGCGAAACATGGAAGAGGTGATGATCCGGAAATACTCCGAGCCGAACCGCCAAACGGTGACGTCGTCCATTATCATCCCCTGGTCGTTACACATGGTTGTATATAGAGCCTGACCGTCGGACAACCCAGATGCGTCGTGGACGATGAGTTTCTGCATTAGCTGAAAGGCATCCTTACCTTTGATATCCAACCTACCCATTAGGCTTATGTCCATCATTCCGACACGTTCTCGCACGTTCCGATGCTCCTCCTCGACGCTCGTGTATTTCGCAGGCATTGCATAGCCTACGGCCGAGGTGAACATTTTGGCGCCGAGTTCCAGGTGCGTATGATAGAGTGGTGTGATCTTCATCATGTTTCTCCTTACCAATCTTTGAGCACCTCGCGGGCTGCATTGTGACCGCCCATGCCCATAACACCACCGCCAGGATGGGTGCCCGAGCCGCACTCGTACATCCCCTTGATAGGGGAACGGTAGTCGGCATAGCCTGGGACCGGACGCATGAAGAAGAGCTGATCCAGTGTCAGCTCACCATGGAAGATATGGCCCTGCGTCAGGCCATAGACGCGCTCCAGATCTGGCGGCATCAGGATCTGGCGGTCAATGACAGCACCCTTAACGTTAGGCGCGTATTCTGCCAAGGTATCCATGACCCGGTCGGCGAACTTCTCCCGCTCGTCGTCCCAGGTTGTGTCTTTGAGGGTGTAGGGACTGTGGCCACCAAATATACTCAAGATATGCTTGCCTGGAGGAGCCAGTCCCGGATCAACCCATGTCGGTAGACACGGAGTGAAGAACGGATTTGCAGCTGGCCTACCGTATTTGGCGTCGTCGTACGCCTTTTCTAGGTAGGCCATGCTGGGACCGATGTGTATATAGGTGGGGTATTCGATACCCATCTCTTCGGAGTCGAAGGCCGTATAGCGGGGAGGTTCCTCAAGGGCGATGTTGATCTTGAAAGCTGTGCTAAAGGTGCGGTAGTTGCGCACCTCCTGCACGAAATCGCCCGGCAGTTGGCTCGTATCCACCAGTTTGAGGAAAGTAGTCGCAGGGTCGGCGTTGCTGACGATTACTTTACTGTAAATTTCCTCCCCGGATTGGAGCGCCACTCCTGTAGCCCGTCCGTTATTGATTAAGACCTTGTCAACCTCTGCTTCAGTGCGAATGGTAGCGCCATAGTGCTGGGCCGAGGCCGCGATCGCCTGTGCTACCGCCCCCATGCCGCCGCGCATAAAACCCCAACCACCGGCCCCGCCGAGATCGCCCATCTCGTGATGCAATAGTACATAGGCTGTTCCGGGTGAGCGAGGACCTAAGAATGTGCCGATAGAGCCGTAGTATGCATGGACCGCTTTGACCTGGTCTGATTCGAAATACATGTCGAGGAAATCACTGATGCTCATCGTCATCAGATCGGCGAAGCGAAAAAGTTTGCCACCCAACCTGCGGAATTTGTTAGCAAGTGAAAGCAGCTCTTTCAGGTTGCGCAGCTTCAGCGATGATGGGTCAGGGGGTGTGGTCCACATCAACTCACGCACGAATGCAGCTGCTTCTATAATGAAATCGTGGAAAATCGGGTACATCTCGGCGTCTTTCTTGGAGAACTTGGCGACTTCCTCCACTGTCTTTTCCATATCCGCCCACATGGACAAGGACCTGCCATCTGGGAAAGGAACGAACAGACACTCAGTTGGCAGAACCTCCCACCCGTGTTTTCTGAGTTCGAGTTCTTGCAGTACCCGCTTCTGCATCATACTCATCACATAGGAGGCTGCGGAGACGTGGTATCCAGGCCAGATCTCCTCGGTGACACATGCGCCGCCGACGATGTGGCGGCGCTCGAGTACCAGCACTTTTCGGCCAGCCTTAGCTAGATAGGCGGCACAGATCAGGCCGTTGTGACCTGCACCAATGACAATCACGTCACAACCGGATCCCATGCTATTCCTCCTTACAGTACATGGAGAATTACCTCACTCTTCTCGACTGTTATCTCTCGCACCTACGTCTAGATCTTCGGATAAAAGAGTGCATGCCCGTTCTTACCTTGGAGATATTTGATGGTTTCTTGCCCGATTGCCTGGGCCAACATGAGCTTGTGCGGGTCTGAATTTCCAAGAGAGTTTATCTTCAAATGCCTCCAAGCGCAAAACGCCTTACGGTCACTACGTAATTTTTTCGCGCGCACTATTTGCTCATGTCATGTTGTTTTTTCCAAAGCCTCAGCAAATATGTGTAGACCTTGGACTATCTGCTGCTCATTCACAATTAATGGTGGAATCCAGCGGATAACGTTGTCATAGCTTCCGCACGTGAGCAAAAGCATGTTGCGCTCTAGGCATACTTGCTGGATGGCTTTTGCATTTGCAGCGTCCGGTTTGCCGTCTGGGGTGGTGAACTCAACCCCGATCATGAGGCCGCGGCCGCGCACATCGCCGATAGCGCTGTGTTCCTCTTGCAATTTACGGAGTCCTACTTGGAGTTGCTCACCCATCGTGGCAGCGTTTTCGACTAGGCGTTCCTCGCGGATGACCTGCACGGAGGCCAGTGCCCCTGCGGCGACGATAGCGCTTCCGCCACCATAAGTCCCACCATGCGTGCCTGGTTTCCAATGTTCCATTAGTTCCCGGCGTGAAGCTATGCTAGAGATTGGCAATCCGCTTCCCAACCCTTTCGCCATCACGATGACATCCGGCTCGATCCCTGCGTGCTCAAAAGAGAAGAACTTGCCCGTGCGTCCGCAACCGCTCTGCACCTCGTCCACGATCAGCAGAATATCGTGGGCGTCGCAAAGGGCACGCAGGGCCCGCATGAACTCAAGCGGTGCGGGCACGTAGCCGCCCTCGCCGAGCACCGGCTCGATGATAATGGCTGCGGTCTCTTCGGGAGCGCTCTGACTCTTCAGCAGTAAGTCCAACTGGCGCATACAAAACTCGGTCGTTTGTACGTCGTTCCAGCCGTAGTGGAAACTATATGGGAAGGGCGCAACAACCACTCCGCCCGGCAGCGGCTGGTAGTCGTAACGATAAATTGTCTTGGAGGTGGTCATTGCCATCGCCTGCGCCGTACGCCCGTGGAAGCTTCCCTGGAAAACAATGATGTTGCGCCTCCTAGTAGCATGCCGAGCAAGTTTGACGCTCGCTTCAACCGCCTCGGCACCGCTATTAGCAAAGAAAAACCTGTCGATGGTAGTAGGTGTGACTTCGTCGAGGGATTCCGCCAATGCCAAAGTGGCCGGTGAGATGACGATGTTTACCATGCCAAAGATCATTGTTTCTGCCTGCGCCTGAATGGCCTGAACAACCTTTGGATGGCAATGTCCTGTGTTGGTTACGCCAATGCCGGACGTAAAATCCATATAGCGATTCCCGTCAGCATCGTAAAGATAGATACCCTCCGCACGCACCGGCTGCACGTAGGTGAGGTGCGTCCATACAGGGGCCAGTAAATCAATCAGGCTACTTGTTTGAACGTTCATGATATTTTCCTTTCTTGGTTTGCATTAATACACCTATGTCACCTGATCCAGGAACCGATAATAACTTGCTACGAATGGGAGAAACCACGGTTTGTTCCGATAAAACAACATGGTGGAGTGTGAAATCTCCGCGAACGGGCTGCCGGTTTTCTGACCGGACAACATCAACCCAACCTCTGTTCCCAGATAAGTCGCAATAGATAGGCCATGGCCGCAGTAGCCGAGAGCGTAATGGATGCCATCCACGCGCCCAATGTGCGGCATTAGGTCGAACGTAAGCCCAAGTTGGCCGGTCCAGGAATGAGTAATCGGCGTCACGCGCAGCTCGGGAAAAGCTTGCCCCATTTGATTGCGTAACCGATTTGCGCTCTCGTACAGGTCCATATCGGTACTTAAATCGTTGCGTCCGCCCCACAACATGCGCCCGTCCGGCGTCAATCGAAAGTAGTTCAAGAACCATTTCGTATCGTAAAACATACGCCTCTTAGGGCTAAGTCGTTCTTGCAGCTCTGGCGAGAGTGGCTCAGTCACGATAATGTAGCTGCCAACCGAGAAGATTCTGGGTTTGAGTTTCTGGACGAGGTGATCAGTGTACCCATTCGTGGCAACTAGCACTTCCCTAGCATAGAGGACGCCCCGGTTGGTGTGGACATGAAACCCGCCAGCGTGGCGATTAATTCGCGTCACATCCGTGTTTTCGCATAGGTGCGCCCCGTGCTGGGCCACAGCGCGCGCCAGACCAAACACATATTTGGCCGGATGCAGGCCCCCGCTTATTTCGTCCGCTAGGCCACCATAGTATTTACCGGTTCCAATTTCGCTGTGCAAGTCGGCCTGCGAGACGAGTGTGGTTTCGTGGCCGAATTCTTGTTTGTACCACTGCCCCAGTACACGTAACCGTTCGAAGTGCGGTCGTCTGTTGGCCAGTGCAATATGTCCATTACGCACCCAATCACAGTCGATGTTTTCTTCGCGAACAATTTGCTCGATTAGATCAATAGCCCCGAGCGAGGCTTGCCAGAACGATTCCCCTCTGGCTTTTCCATAGCGTTTAACGATGTTCGCCAGCGATTGTTTGATGCCGGGTGTTGCCATGCCGCCGTTGCGTGAGCTGGCGCCCGAACCAATGGAGTTTCGCTCCAAGACCACCGTCCGTGCCCCAGATTTTACGAGCACCCGAGCTGCGTTTAGTCCGGTATAGCCGCTGCCCACGATGGCGACATCCACCTCGGCTGGCGGCGAAGGGGCGGTTGGCAAGTTGACAGGTCGGGGGAACTGGTTAGTCCAGAATGGTGCAGTGCTTGGTGTTTGATTCAGCATAGCGTGGCGCAAGCCTCTTGGGTGTATTGCCCCGTAAATCGGCAAGCGCGCTACCTATTTTATTTACACGATGGGCAATCCCTGCTATTATGACACACATCCGGAAAAACGAGCCGGAATTTCTTCCGGCACTGGGTGTTAGGAGCGGAGCAAATGCCTGCACAAGGTGCAAAGTCACATGCCTTTTTTAATCGTGCACTGGATGTCATACCTTATGGTGTCAGTTCCAACTTCCGTTATTCTGGGGACCATGACACCTTAGTGGTCGCAGAAGCACGCGAGGGTTGCCTTTTCGACTTTGACGGCAAACGTTTTATTGATTACAGGCTTGGCTGGGGGCCGGTAATACTAGGGCATACCGACCCTTTCGTAAATGGCCGTGTCAAAGAAGCCATTGACCATGGGGTTA
>DASCOB010000184.1:0-3845 GCA_036011785.1 Anaerolineales bacterium
TAACCCCATGGTCAATGGCTTCTTTGACACGGCCATTTACGAAAGGGTCGGTATGCCCTAGTATTACCGGCCCCCAGCCAAGCCTGTAATCAATAAAACGTTTGCCGTCAAAGTCGAAAAGGCAACCCTCGCGTGCTTCGGAAACTACTAAAGTGTCATGATCCCCGCTATAACGGAAGTTGGAACTGACACCATAAGGTATGACATCCAGTGCACGTTCAAAAAAGGCATGTGACTTTACACCTTGTGCAGGCATTTGCTCCGCTCCTAACACCCAGTGCCGGAAGAAATTCCGGCTCGTTTTTCCGGATGTGTGTCATAATAGCAGGGATTGCCCATCGTGTAAATAAAATAGGTTGCGCGCTTGCCGATTTACGGGGCAATACACCGAAGAGGCTTGCGCCACGCTATGCTGAATCAAACACTAAGCACTGCACCATTCTGGACTAACCAGTTCCCCCAACCTGTCAACTTGCCAACCGCCCCTTCGCCGCCAGCCGAGGTGGACGTCGCCATCGTGGGCAGCGGCTATACCGGACTAAACGCAGCTCGGGTGCTCGCAAGGTCAGGAGCACGTACGGCAGTATTGGAGCGAAACTCCATAGGATCAGGAGCAAGCTCACGCAACGGCGGCATGGCAACACCCGGCATCAAACAATCGCTGACGAACATCGTTAAACGCTATGGAAAAGCCAGAGGGGAATCGTTCTGGCAAGCCTCGCTCGCGGCTATTGATTTGATCGAGAAAATTGTTCATGAAGAAAACATCGACTGTGATTGGGAGCGTAATGGACATATTGCACTGGCCAACAGACGAACACATTTCGAACGGTTGCGCGCACTGGGGCAATGGTACAAACAAGAATTCGGCCACGAAACCACGCTCCTCTCGCAGGCCGAATTGCACAGCGAAATTGGAACCGACAAATACTATGGTGGCCTAGCGGATGAAACAAGTGGGGGCCTGCATCCGGCTAAATATGTGTTTGGTCTGGCGCACGCTGTTGCCCGCCACGGGGCGCAGCTATGCGATAACACAGATGTGACGCGAATAGATCGCCACGCCGCTGGGTTTCATGTCCACACCAACCGGGGCGTCCTCTATGCCAGGGAAGTGCTAATTGCCACGAATGGGTACACTGATCACCTCGTCCAGCAACTCAAACGCAGAATATTCCCGGTCGGCAGCTACACTATCGTGACTGAGCCGCTCTCGCCGGAGCTGCAAGAACGACTTAGCCCTAAGAAGCGCATGTTTTACGATACGAAATGGTTTTTGAACTACTTTCGATTGACGCCAGACGGGCGCATGTTATGGGGCGGACGCAACGATCTAAGCACCGATTTAGAATTGCACGAGAGCGCAAATCGGTTACGCAATCAAATGGGGCAAGCTTTTCCCGAGCTGCGCGTGACGCCGATTACTCATTCCTGGACCGGCCAACTTGGGCTTACATTCGACCTAATGCCGCACATTGGGCGCGTGGATGGCATCCATTACGCCCTCGGCTACTGCGGCCACGGCCTATCTATTGCGACCTATCTGGGAACAGAGGTTGGGTTGATGTTGTCCGGTCAGAAAACCGGCAGCCCGTTCGCGGAGATTTCACACCCCACCATGTTGTTTTATCGGAACAAACCGTGGTTTCTCCCATTCGTAGCGAGTTATTATCGGTTCCTGGATCAGGTGACATAGGCGTATTAATGCAAACCAAGAAAGGGAAATATCATGAACGTTCAAACAAGTAGCCTGATTGATTTACTGGCCCCTGTATGGACGCACCTTACCTACGTGCAGCCGGTGCGTGCGGAGGGTATCTATCTTTACGATGCTGACGGGAATCGCTATATAGATTTTACGTCCGGCATTGGCGTAACCAACACAGGACATTGCCATCCAAAGGTTGTTCAGGCCATTCAGGCGCAGGCAGAAACAATGATCTTTGGCATGGTAAACATCGTCATCTCACCGGCCACTTTGGCTTTGGCGGAATCCCTCGACGAAGTCACACCTACAACCATCGACAGGTTTTTCTTCGCTAATAGCGGTGCCGAGGCGGTTGAAGCGAGCGTCAAACTTGCTCGGCATGCTACCAGGAGGCGCAACATCATTGTTTTCCAGGGAAGCTTCCACGGGCGTACGGCGCAGGCGATGGCAATGACCACCTCCAAGACCATTTATCGTTACGACTACCAGCCACTGCCGGGCGGAGTGGTTGTTGCGCCCTTCCCATACAGCTTTCACTACGGCTGGGACGACGTACAAACAACCGAGTTTTGTATGCGCCAGTTGGACTTACTGCTGAAGAGTCAGAGCGCTCCCGAAGAAACCGCAGCCATTATCATCGAACCGGTGCTCGGCGAGGGCGGCTACGTGCCCGCGCCGCTTGAGTTCATGCAGGCCCTGCGTGCCCTTTGCGACGCCCACGATATTCTGCTGATCGTGGACGAGGTGCAGAGCGGTTGCGGACGCACGGGCAAGTTCTTCTCTTTTGAGCACGCGGGGATCGAGCCGGATATTATCGTGATGGCGAAAGGGTTGGGAAGCGGATTGCCAATCTCTGGCATAGCTTCACGCCGGGAACTCATGGAACATTGGAAACCAGGCACGCATGGTGGGACTTACGGCGGCGGGAGCGCTATCGTCGCCGCAGGGGCACTGGCCTCCGTGCAGGTCATTCGCGAGGAACACCTAGTCGAAAACGCGGCCAAGATGGGTGAGCACCTCCAGGTAGGGCTCCGCAAATTGCAAGAGGAACACAGCGTCATCGGCGATGTACGCGGCCGCGGCCTCATGGTCGGAGTTGAGTTCACCGCCCCAGAGGGCAAACCGGACGCTGCAATTGCAAAAGCCGTCCAACAAGCATGCCTTGAGCGCAACATGCTGCTGCTCACGTGCGGAAGCTATGACAACGTTATCCGCTGGATTCCACCATTAATTGTGAATGAGCAGCAGATAGGCCAAGGTCTACATATATTTGCTGAGGCGTTGGAAAAAAACAACATGACATGAGCAAATAGCGCGCGAAAAAATCACGGGCCCTCCTCACGAGTTGGGTTCCCACCACTGATAGGTCTTTCAGGAGGACTTTCACCATAATTGCTCTATGAGAAAAAATCTGAAGTCAATGTCAACGGTCCAGAAGCCTTAGTGCGTAGTGATCGTAGGGCGTTTTGCGCTTGGAGGCATTTGGAGATAAACTTGCTTGGAAACTCATACTCACGCAAGCTCATGTTGGCGAGGGTAATCGGACAAGAAACTGTCAAATATCTCCAAGGTAAGAAAGGGCATACACTCTTTTATCCGAAGATCTAGGCGTAGGTGCGAAAGGTAACAGTCGAGAAGAGTGAGGTAATTCTCCATGTACTGTAAGGAGGAATGACATGGAATCCGATTATGACGTGATTGTCATTGGTGCTGGCCACAACGGCCTGATCTGTGCCGCCTATCTGGCTAAGGCTGGCCGGAAAGTGCTGGTGCTCGAGCGCCGCCACATCGTCGGCGGCGCATGTGTCACCGAGGAGATCTGGCCTGGATACCACGTCTCCGCAGCCTCCTATGTGATGAGTATGATGCAGAAGCGGGTACTGCAGGAACTCGAACTCAGAAAATACGGGTGGGAGGTTCTGCCAACCGAGTGTCTGTTCGTTCCTTTCCCGGATGGCAGGTCCTTATCCATGTGGGCAGACATGGAAAAGACAGTGGAGGAAGTCGCCAAGTTCTCCAAGAAAGATGCCGAGATGTACCCGATTTTCCACGATTTCATCATAGAAGCAGCTGCATTCGTGCGTGAGTTGATGTGGACCACACCCCCTGACCCCACATCGCTAAAGCTGCGCAACCT
>DASCOB010000185.1:0-3631 GCA_036011785.1 Anaerolineales bacterium
CGACTCGCTGTGGCGTAATTCAAACCCATTCCCGTGAAAGCACGTGGTTCAAATGCGGACAACTCGAGTCCTTTCACGTGCATTGCATAGTGGGAGGAACCGTTGCCTAACGCCGCCGCCGCCGCCCGTACTCCATCAGCCAACAGATCGCCCACCCCCTCACGTCTGGCGATTCGCTCCAACAATGGGTCCAACAATGTAGCGTTGCCCCACCTGAGGTCAAGCCCGCCAAGATCGGCATCGCTAATCAAGCCATTCTCACGCGCTTCCATCGCGAAGGCTATACTAACCCCAGCAGAAACGGTGTCCATACCTAGCCGATCGCAGGTATCATTTGCCTTCAAAGTGGCATTAAGGTCTCCAATATCGCATAACGGTCCCAGCGACCAATGACTCTCGTGTTCAATCCGTTCCGATATGACTGTTTCTCCGTTGAATTCGAATTCGATTACACTGGAGCACGAGATTGGGCACTGACCGCATGATTCAAAGCGCTGAATCATTTCCTTGAGCGGTCCAGGGCCGTATTTTTCAGCGTGTTGGAAAATACCACCCTGGAAGTTTCGGGTAGGCAGTGCGCCGATTTTGTTTTTCTTGGGAATACCGCTTGCTGTGCCAATCTGGCGAAAGCGTAGAGCAATAGGGTCCCGTTGCACTATGCGCTGCATCTCGCGCATGCGATCCATAAATAGGGCGTGGGATGCCGCGATCTCAACTGAGCCGCTCCCTTGCACGCAGATTGCTTTCACGTTCTTGTGACCCAATATGGCGCCTAAGCCACCACGGCCGACTAAATGCTGTTCGTGGGCAATGGCTGCATAATTCACCAGATTCTCCCCTGCGGGACCAATACACATCGTCCTGACATCATGCCCGAGCATCTTTTCCAGGATGACTTGAGTTTCCTGCGTGTCTAGTCCCCATAGGTCGGTTGCATCTGCAAGTTCGGTCTTTCCGTTTTGGATAGTCAAGGTGACCGGTTTCGACGCCCGGCCCGAAATTAATATTCCGTCCCAACCTGCACGTTTGAGTTCCGGCGCGAAATGACCACCCATGTATCCAGTGCTAAGGGTTTGCGTTAAAGGAGACACCGCAGCGACCGCTGTACGCGATCCAGTCGGGAAAGGGGTTCCGGCAGCTGGTCCGGTAAGGACAAGGAGATCGTTTTTCTCGTCGTAAGGCCTAACGCGCGTGGAAATGCGGCCAAAGAGCAATTCAATCGCGAGACCCCGTCCCCCAATGAAAAGCTCAACCTGCCTCTCAGAGAGTGGGATTTCCCCGAAAATGCCGCTGTCTAGGTTGACGGTGAGAAATTTTCCTATGTATCCCTTATATTTCATTTTGCCTCCGGTGAGGCCCGCCGCCGGTCTGTATGTACCTTTCTAACCACCGGCTAGCTGCGCAATTAATGCTATCTCATCTTTATCTACAAGCCGCTTGTCAAGGGCTACTTTCTCATTCCCATTACGCACAACCATAAACATGGATTCAAACCCCGGGGAATCATTGAAAAACAATCGCAGGATTTCATCTCCGTGTAGCTTGGCCAGAGAGTGGATGGCATCCTTGACCGTAGATTGGTCAGGAACATCTATCGTTTCGTTACGTTTTTTCGTCAATCTTATGAGTGGGCTGGTATAGCGAACAATAATCTTCATCATTGCTCAACGCGTGACTTCAAGAGTGATTCGGCTTTGATCCCCCTTGAAACGAAGTCGGGAGTATTCGACAGGTCGCCCATCGTCTAGATAGGCAAGGCTGTGCATAAAATGGATGGGGGAACCGGTTTCGACGTGCAGCTGATCCGCTTCGTAACCGTCAGCATTAGTTGCCTCCAATGTTCGCAGCGCGCGAGTAACTTGCAACCCGTACTCCTGCTCCAGCACGCTGTATAAGGAGCGATTGGTCAGTTCCTTCTCAAACAAACCGGGACACAAACT
This sequence comes from Anaerolineales bacterium, assembly GCA_036011785.1. GTDB lineage: Bacteria > Chloroflexota > Anaerolineae > Anaerolineales > UBA11657 > CAJWGI01. The sequence goes on from DASCOB010000185.1 coordinate 1,941, forward strand.
GGCGGGTAAATATGAAAATGCCAGAACAAATGGCTGCGACTCAACTTTGCCAACACGCTCGAGATAAAACACGCTTTCCCCTAATTGCACATCTAGCTTGGCCTCCAATCTACCTCTGGCCGCGATTACCTTTTTCACGCGCACATCAGTGGTGAAAGGTAAACTTTGTGCTTGCATGTCTTCGGCTAAGCTCGTAAAGCGTTGCACCAGATGCAGTGCCACGGAGGGCTCGGTCACGAAAGTGCCCCGTCCGCGGGCACGCTTCAGGCGTCCTTCTATTACTAGTGCGTTGATTGCTTGGCGCACCGTTCCTCGGCTGATTCCGAGTCGCTTGCAAATGAGGGTTTCGGGAGGTAATTGTCCCCCGATTGGAAAGGTACCGTTGCGAATCAACAGCGCCAGTTGCTCCTTCAATTGATAATAGGTGGGTATCGGGCTATCTTTGTCAACTTCAAGTGCGAGTTCCGGGAACATTCGGCCTCTTATTGATATAAACGTCCATACAAATATATGTTCTTACATGAGTGTACCGCGAACATGTAGGTTCGTCCAGCTAATCAGTGCACCCGTGATTAGCGTGATCTGCTTGCAATCCGCGGTTAGGTGGGATTGGTCCCATTTCTCTTTGTCCGGGCTGCAGCCATTACACGTTGTTCGCGTGGTGCTATCAGTTTGTCGAAAAAGCGCTATCGAGTATTATTAGGCATCGCCTCTTCAACGGGCGGGAATTCTACCCCCAGGTCACGGAACGTAACCGTGACAGCGTCCGTCACACCTACGAGAAGTATCTGGACCTCATTGACATCGAGCACTGGCGTGCACGTGTGCGGCGATCGTAGAACGACGGATTTGTGGAGGGATTTAATCGTACTGTGCTGGATGAGTTCTTCCGCACGGCTTTTCTCACCAATCTCCCTCGCCAGGGAGCGAGGACCGGCTTCGAGGCCGTCGAAGCCCTACAAGAAGATCTGGACATCTGGTTGGAATACTACAAAACTGGGCAGCTGCACCAAGACTATGGCAACCTGTAGTCGTCGGAATGCATGGCCAGACGTCCTGCAGACGCCATAACCTATTACCTTGAAAGTGTCACGGCAGGTGTTCGTTAGTACAACTAATAGCGTTCCTGCATGGTCATCTTGTCGTCAAACATGGTTCCCTCGGCAACATTATCATTTGAGGCAAATATCCTCTTTCGGTAATATTATTCAATGAGATAACACGTGCGACGTGCTCAGGGCGCCGTTGTCGGAGAGTACGTCCAGCGAGCGCAGCAGGCGCCGTTTCCATACCTGTGGACCGCCATCCGTCGAGAGCCACACTTTGCCGCGGGTGACGCGCGTCCCGGACGGTAGGGCGGCGAGAAGTTCATCTCGCATGTCTGCTTTCTCCCAGCGCGGGCAACAGAGTGATATCATCTTGCGCTCGCATCCCACGGTCTCGATGCGAGCGCGGTGCGCACGCAATTTGACGCGCAGCTGAAAAAGCAGATTGTGTACCGCGGCGGGGGCAGGCCCGAAGCGGTCGTTCAGCTCGGCTAGCATTTCGTCGACAGCGCGTTCATTGTCCAGTTCGGCCAGCCGGCGATACAAGCGCATGCGCATCTCGCGGTCAGCGATGTAGCCGGCGGGCAAGGCGGCTTCCAGCGGCAGCTCGACGGAGACCAGTGCAAGGCCCCAGTCCGGCTGCGC
>DASCOB010000186.1:0-2760 GCA_036011785.1 Anaerolineales bacterium
TCGGAATGTGGCTGCTACCGCGGCTCGCCAATCGCGTCGACCGCCTGCACATCAATCAGGGCCTGTATCTCTTCACACTAATCATCGGGCTGCTTTACGCCTGGGCCGCCGAAGCACTGGGCGGCATCGCCGCGATCACGGGCGCATTTCTTGCAGGCCTGTTACTCAGCCGTACATCACAACGCGAGCGCACAATTGAGGGTATTTCGACAATCGCTTACTCGCTTTTCGTGCCGGTGTTCTTCGCCAATATCGGGCTGCAGACAAATGCCAGAAACCTGAGCGGCGGCGTGCTGTGGATGACCCTAGCCATTATCGTGGTAGCGGTGGCCAGCAAGCTGCTGGGGTGTGGGTTGGGAGCCCGCATGGGCGGCATGAGTCCGCGCCAATCGCTGCAGCTGGGCGCCGGAATGATTTCACGTGGAGAGGTCGGGCTAATCGTTGCCACTCTGGGGCTCACCCATCATCTCATTAGCCAGGAGATTTTCTCCATGATGGTAGTAACCGTGATTGCGGTCACGCTGCTCACGCCCATCCTGCTGCACCGCCTTGCGGCCGACTCTGAGCCGGCGATGGCCACAGAACCGGCGCTCGCGCCAGAATAGGGGAAACGCCATGAACCAGATGCTGATGTTCGTACTAAACGACCTCGACAAATGCGCTGACTTGCTCGAAGCGTGGGATACCGCCGGCGCGAAAGGCGTCACCTGCATCGACACCACCGGACTCGGACACATGCGCCGCGCCACCGAAATGGGCGATTTGCCCTTCTACCCCAGCCTAGCGGATTTGCTCCGAGCAAAGGAATTTCACCACCGCACTTTCTTCACTGTGGTGGACGACGAAGCGCTGCTGGAAAAGCTCATCAAGGCGGCTGATGATGTGGTTGGCGGACTGGACGAGCCCGACACCGGCATTCTTTTCACTGTGCCGGTGAGCCGCGTGTACGGAATGGCGCCGCGCCCGCCACAGGAAGAGGGATAAGGTCTCACCCCTCAATGGATAACAGCTGGAACGGCACCACGCGTTACGCAGTCCTTTTTGCCCTGGCGGCAGGGCTCATCTGGCTGCTCTCAGCGGCGCGTCCGCTGATAGGTCCGCTGGTTGTGTCGGCGCTGCTGGCCTTCATCCTCAATCCAATCGTCGGTTGGCTATGCCGTCGCACTCGCCTCAACCACGGCCTCGCCGTGGGCGTGGTGTACACCATTTTCGCGCTGATTCTGGTCGCCATCCCGGCTGTCGCCACCCCGTATCTGGTTCGGCAGCTGCGCGGTTTCTCAGATGCCATCATCTGGGTCCTTGATACAGTGCCACTCCTGCTTTCGCGCTCATTTTCATTCGCCGGGTTTTCAATTCTTCCCGCTGACTGGCTGACCAATTTGGACCAGTTTATTGCCGATTCGGTCGCGGCACTCGCCCGCAACGCGCTCAACTTTCTGGCCGTTTTCACCGAAAACGTGGTCTGGGTACTGTTGACCATGGTGACGCTTTTCTATCTGCTCAAAGATGGAAACCGGCTGGCGGATGGGCTACTGCAGCTGGCGCCCCCGGCCGCACGCCCGGAGTGGAAGCGGCTGCTGAAGGAAATCGACCGCGCTTGCAATGCATTTTTTCGCGGCCAACTGCTGCTGATAGCAATTGTGGGCACGCTGGCGGCCATCGGCGGACTGGCCATTGGCCTGCCCGGGGCGGTCATCCTCGGGGTGCTGGCCGGGTTGCTGGACCTGGTGCCATCGCTCGGGCCGACCGTGGCCGGAGCGGTAGCAGTCATCGTGGCGCTAGTGCTCGGCTCCAGTCACCTCGCGCTGCCTAACGGGTGGTTCGCGCTCATTGTGGCCGCGCTGTACTTTCTGGTGCAGCAGGTGGAGAACATCTGGCTAAGACCACAGATTATGAGCCACAATCTGCGCCTGCACCCAGGGGTGATTTTCGTGGGTGTGATCGGCGCGCTGGCGATCAAGGGCATCCTCGCTGCATTGCTCATCGTGCCAATGATGGCCAGCGCTGCCATACTGGCGCGTTACATTCACGCGAAACTGATTGACCAACCGCCATGGCCGGAAGACCCAATCACTGATTGAATCTGGCACCATCTTCCGGAGGTACACTGTGGACGCAGACGCCAAGAAAACCGTGCTACGAAAAATTACATACGGACTTTACGTGCTGACAGCCAGCGCCGGAGAAGAACTGGCAGCCGGCACTGTGAATTGGCTCTCGCAGGCTTCGTTTACACCGCCGCTGGTGATGATAGGCGTGAAGACTGACAGCGGCGTGCACGCGCTCATCGAGCGCAGCCGCGCCTTCGCCCTGAACATCCTTGCCGCTGGACAAAAAGACCTGGCTTCCGCTTTCTTCCGGCCTACCGAAGTGGAGAACGGGAACATCAATGGTTTCGCCTACGAACCGGGGCCGGAGACCGGCGCGCCACTGCTAACCGACCTGCCAGGCTGGTTCGAGGCGCGCGTCACAGGCGCAGTGCCGGGCGGCGACCACACTGTTTACGTGGCCGAGGTAATCTCTGTCGGTTTACGGGATGCAGAAGCCAGCCCACTGGATTTGGGCAGCACCGGCTGGTTCTACGGGGGCTGAGCTCTCGGCGCGCTGGCTTCTGCGGTCAGCGCTTGAAAGCACTGCGCAACAGGAAGCTAATCGGCACGCTCACTAGGCTGACCACAAGCGCGCCCATGAAAGCTGCTTCGAACCCATCCACGCGGAACCCATAACCGAAATAGCGCCCGATGAGCCCGGCCAGCGCGA
>DASCOB010000187.1:0-2143 GCA_036011785.1 Anaerolineales bacterium
GCCGTTTTCCGCGACCAGTTTACAGATGGCTGCGTGCTCACGCGTGGCTGGGAACGGTACCTGATCATCTACAACAAGCAGGCTTTCATGCACATCGTGCGCAAATCGCAGGAGCTCAGCCCGACCGTGCCGGAGCACCGCGTACTGCAGCGTGTGATGTTCGCGAGCGCGCGCGAAGCTCAATTCGACAAACTCGGTCGTGTGAATGTGCCCGCCTTTCTCAGAGGGTATGCCGGCCTGGACAGGGAGGTCGTACTCGCCGGTGTTGGCGCGTGGATTGAAGTGTGGAACAAGGCCGATTGGGAATTGCAGCTGCAGAACGTGAACGATAGCGCCGCCAACGCCGAACGCTTCTCAGCGCTCAACCTGGCGATGGGCTCGGGCGCGATGGAAGGTTTGCCGGGCGAGGGCGCAAGCGCGTGATTGTTACGGCAAGTTGGTGCGGTTTTGAGCGGGGCTGACGCGGTCGCTTTGTGGGGCAGCTCACGCACGTTCCGGTTCTTTTCAAAGAAGTAATCACAGGCCTGCAACCGCGGGCGGGCGGCAAATACATTGACGGCACCGTTGGCGCGGGGGGGCACGCCGAGGGTATTCTGGCAGCCAGCGCCCCCAGCGGTTTGCTGCTGGGTTTGGATTGTGACCCGGATGCCGTGCTGGTCGCCAATCGTCGCCTGGCGTCATGCGGAGCGCGGGCAACCGTGATGCACGCGGCTTATGTGGAAATGGCGTGCTGTGCGCAGAATCTGGGCTGGGAGCGCGTGAATGGTATCTTGCTTGATCTCGGGGTCTCCTCTCGCCAATTTGAGCAAGGCAAGCGCGGGTTTTCGTTTGTGCGAGACGGGCCGCTGGACATGCGTTTCGACCCGTCCTCCGGAATGACGGCGGCGGAGATTGTCAACCGGTGGCCGCAGAATGAAATCGCGAAAGTGCTCTCCGAGCTGGGGGAGGAGCGCCAGAGCAAGAAGATTGCCCGCGCGGTGGTGCAGGCGCGACCGATTGAAAGCACGCTGGCGCTGGAGCGGGTAATTGCGGAAGAAAAGGGTGAAAAAAAAGCAAGCGGCATGCAGCCACAAAGACGTTTCAGGCATTGCGAATCGCGGTCAACGGGGAGTTGGACACCCTTAAAGCTGCCCTGCCGCTTGCGCTGGACATGCTCGCGCCCGGCGGGAGACTTGCGGTGATTTCCTTCCACTCGCTGGAAGACAGGATGGTGAAGCAGTTGTTCCGGCGTGAATCTCGAGATTGCCTGTGCTCTCCGGAGCAGATTGTGTGTGCCTGCGGGCACCGCGCAAGCATTCGGGAAACAAGACGCCGACCGATAAAGCCATCGTCTGACGAGGTGGCCCGAAACCGGCGCAGCCGCAGCGCAAGATTACGTATAGCCGAGAAACTGTAGAGGCCAGTAAGGTTGAGGGAGGTAATCAAAATGGAAAGGCATTTCATCTCACCGGTGTTGCGCACCATGGCATTCATCGCGATTGATGCCATGTTGGTGATGCTCATTCTGCAGCGGCTGAGTCTGGTAGGCTAAGGTCGAATACGGCCCGCGCGAGGTGCTTCTATTGACACATGCATGGCATGGACCTTGCATTCTACCTTCAGGGTAGCCAGGGGGCGTGCAGCCAACCCGTTAGCGGGCTTGGTTTGTTTTTGCGTCTCAGGGAGGTACTGATGGCTGTACAGGTAAGAGAGAGAGTTGAAAGCGGGCAGCAGGCGTCATTCGGGCGAGCGTTCCGTCAGGCGCCGTGGCGAAAGCACAGGCAGATTCTCGCGCCGCTCGCCATGGCCGTGTTCGCGGCCGCGTTGTTCGGTGCTGTCTATCTGGCAGAGACCTCGCGCGCAGCGGTCACCGGACGGAATGTGCAGCGGCTGCGCAAGCAGGTCGAGAAATTGGGCTTTGAGAATGATTTGCTGCGCGCGCACAATGCTACCGTGCAGTCGGCGGCCGCGCTGATGGGGCGAGCGCAGCAATTTGGCTATCACCCGCTGCAGGTCGAGCAGATAGAGTTCATGGAGGTGGCGGGATTCTCCCGCAACAGTCGGTCAACTGCTCAGGCGCATCTGGCTGAACAAGAGAGCCAACTCATCGACCCTTACGACGAAACGCTCGCTCACTGGGTGATGCGTCAACTTCCCAAGTGGG
>DASCOB010000188.1:0-18479 GCA_036011785.1 Anaerolineales bacterium
GGCATCTATCTCCCAAACATAGGCAAACGCCGAACACAAAATGCCACAAGTGCACTGGCAGCGATGGAAAGCGCAAGGCACTTTATGATACAGAGGTGGCTGCTGACAATAGAGCTGCCATACTGCTCAAGGAAAAAGGAATTGATCTTACGGTCTACAAATGCCCATGCAATCGGGGCTGGCACTTATCAAAGGGTTGAAATCAATAAAACTGACCAACCGGAAAAGAATTAGATGGTTGAGGGCGGGTGTATAGTTGCAGTGGTTATGTACCGCATTCAGTTATCAAGAGGAGGTCAACCGTGAGCACAACTGAGCCACTGTCCCGTGAAGACCGTAGTGGCATTCTTGAGAGGGAAGTAACGAAGTATGTCAAGCGGGGCTATCGTGTAATCAGCCGTACCGATACCACAGTGCAGCTGGCAAGGCCGGAGAAATTTGGGGCAAGTGGTTACATGGCGAAGAAAGACAGGGCGGTACATTTGGAGATCAACAAACTGGGGCGTATCAAGCGAACGTAGAGAGGCAAAGCAACGCGCAAGCCATGCCTGCTGACCCCTTGCGTCGGGTGTATAGTGTAGACAATAATACGGAATCCTAAGCTCGGAAGAGGCATAAAAGCAGCGCGCGTAATGAAGGAGGCCAAACAATGGAAAAGGTGAACATCGCCCAGAAACTTAGCCTGTTCCAAGAGTATTGGAGTCCAAGAATTGCAGGTGAGCTTAACGACACATATGTCAAACTGGCTAAACTCAAAGGGGCGTATGCCTGGCATCAGCACGACGCAGAGGACCAACTGTTTCTCGTCATACACGGAAACCTATTAATCAAACTCAGAGATCGTGACATCTTGCTAGCAGAAGGGGAATTCATGATCATCCCCAAAGGCGTGGAACATTTACCCGTTGCAGAAGAAGAGGTTCAACTGTTGTTGCTTGACCCGAAATCTTTAGTGAACACGGGCAATGTGGGGAACGATAGAACAGTCGATGACCAGTGGATCTGAAACATGAAGCGCGTCGGCGTATTTTTCTTGCTGGCCAAAATCATTGTGTTCTCCTGACTCCACTCCCCTGCCTGGCATCTGACCCACCTCCATAGTGAGGTGGGTTCTCTTTCTACACACGATGATAGCTGACCCGCTGCGAGCGGGTGCATAGTGATGAAGCGTATTGACAGCGTTAGCTCATGGAACGGATAGGCAAATTTGTAGTGCTAACTGCCATCATGCTGTCCTCCTGCGGGCCCTCCGCAGAGGAGAGTTCGCGGACGATGGTCGTCCACACCGACACACCAAGCATAAAATCTCGGCCGACTGACACTGCCGTTCCCGTGCCGTCGCATACGGCCGAAGCCGAGGTAGATGGGCAGGTCGCCACGCCCACCCCGCTCGCAAAACGACCTACAGATGCTATAGCCACTTACTGGACCCTAGTGAGCAATCGCGACTACGCATCCGCATGGAGACTACTTTCTGACAGTTTCCGACAGCATAACCACGGGGGTGACTTCTCTGCCTACCAGAACGGTTATCAAGAGATGAAGCTCTGTAGTGTGGAACCGAGCAGCATCAAGACCATTGTTAAAAGCGGGCGCAATGCCCGGGTGAGTTCGCGCATAACATATCGGATGGGAGACGCCTGCGATAACCAAGTGGACTTCGTTTTCGAGTTCTACCTTATCCACGAAACTCGGGCAACAGGATGGCAGATTGACAAGGTCACGCTTGTGGATGACCTAGACATCTCATTGGATGGTGCCGCCAATTGTGGCGATAATATGGCTTCTGTTCTCGCTTCATCTCTCAATGTCCGCGCCGGCCCTGGAGCTGGCAGAATCGGCGAGGCTTCGTACAAGATAAAGTCATATTTACAAAGAGGCGAATGCGTAAGAGTTACTGCGACCGATGTAGATCGCTCTTGGGTCCTGATTGCGAATACCCCTCGCGCAGCTGCGGAAGGTGGCTGGGTATCGGTATCGTTCCTTGACCTTGGTAATGACGCAAATGCGATTGAGCGTTTGCCAATAGTAGCCGTGACACCACAGCCGCCGACCCAGACCCCTCCACCAAATGTAGAATTGCCCAAACCCATCGGCATAGAGCACTTGGGAGGCGCAAATTATGTATGTTACAACATCCAGGGTAGCAATAGCGACCAGTTGACCGAGCAGATGGACAGACTCGGGCCGCTCACCAGTGGCGAGGATGAAGTCTGGGCTGTCACAAGCCTTGCGTATGACGCCAGTGGAGGTAGCTGTTACTCTGATGGGACTGCCGATCTCTCGGACGTCAGGGTGACCATCGACGCCACCATTACCATGCCTTGCTGGTACCCCCATTCCGGCACAAGCCAGGAAGAAGTGTCAAAGTTTGACCGTTTCATGCGGGTTCTAGCACGTCACGAACTCAGGCACGTGGAGATCGCATGGCAGCACGCGAGCACACTTGAGCAACAGTTGAGAGATGCCAACATCTGTGACGCTGCGATTCTAGGAAGAATCGAAGACCAAGTCTGGGCAGACTATGACGCAGCCCAGAACGCATTCCACGCATCGCCTGAGGGGCAGGCTATTCGTTATCCGTGAGCGGGGAGCTGTGCTCGACGAACGATCCGCTGCGGGCGGGTGGTGTATAGTTGGGACATGGCCCAATCGTGCACACACTGAAAGGAGGTGCTATTGTGGCTTACGATAAACTCACACTTTTGGAAAGACGTATTTTGGAGGCTCAGGCTATAGCCCCGGTGATCAGGGCTTTCACTGAGGTGGTGGGCATAGACGCGGCTAAGGAGGTGCTTCAAAGAGTGAACGAAGATCTGGGCAGAGAAAGTGGCTGCCAGTTGGCCGGGATTCCTGGGGATAATAGCCTGACGGCCTTAGCAGAGGAGATAGCCAATTGGGGCGAGGATGGTTCCCTGGAGGGTGAAATCGTAGAGGAGACAGATAGGACTTACGTCGTTAACGTAACGCGATGTAAATTCGCCGAAAAATACGACGAACTGGGAGTACGTGACTTGGGCTATGCTCTGTCCTGCTGCCGAGATATGACCTTTGTTGAGGGTTACAACCCCAAGATAAAGCTCCGCCGAACGCAGACCATTATGGAAGGTGGATCGTGTTGCGATTTCCACTATGCGATGGAGGATTAACCCGCTGAGGGCGGGTGTATAGTTGAGGTATGGCTGATTTCATGCGTGAGGAAGTGATTGAGGTTGTCTTGAACGGCCGAAAGCGTGTGGGTGCGGATCTACAGGATATCGACCTGAGCGAGGCCAACCTGAACGTTGTCAACCTGGAACCGGCCATGTACGACGCCGGGACAAAGTGGCCCGAAGGCTTCGACCCAATGGCGGCTGAGGCGGTGTTGGTGGATGATTGACCCGCTGAGGTGGGCCGTTAGGTAATATAGAAAATGAACAAATTGCGCAGAAAAGACCGTGCCATCACGGAAGAGGAAGCAAAAGTTTTATTAAACAAGGCGGAATACGGCGTGCTATCGACAGTCGCCGAAAATGGAACACCCTATGGTGTACCTTTGAATTTTTGCATTATTGACCATTGCATATTTTTTCACTGTGCTCTTGAAGGACAGAAACTCGACAATATCAAACAGAACAAATCTGTCTCGTTTTGCACTGTCGGAAACACAGAAATATTACCTGATAAATTTAGCACAAAATATGAGAGTGTGATAGTTTCAGGAGAGGTTGACGAAGTATTTGATGTGAACAAGCAGATTGCCCTCGAAGGACTATTGCACAAGTATTCTCCAGAATTTATTGACAAAGGCATAAAGTATATCAAGGGCTTAGACGAGAAGACCAGAGTATTCAAAATAGCCGTAAATAAATTGACTGGCAAGGCACGAAAACAATGATGCTCCCTAACAAAGCGCGAGGTCAAGTCCGACGCCAACCCGCGTAGGGCCGATCCTCGCAGGGACAACCTGCAATAATTGAAGTCGGAGTCGTTAATCTCTACGAAGTTGATATTGCGAAATGCATCTTCGTTTCACTCAACCGAATCGGCTCCAGCTCGCGCATTAGTGCAACATCCTCCGACCAGCCAGCGCACCGAACCGCATCAGGTACGGGCGTAACAACAGTGATAACCTGCGCTCGGATCGGCCACGACCTCGACCCCCACCCGTGCTACATCGGCTGATATGGGCCTGTTATCAGCATCTCTAGTGAGATACGAACATGCGCCTTGGGTCCTGCTGTTCATAGCATGCGAGGCTATTTCAGTTTCGTAATCTGATATAAAATCTTCCACCGGTTTAGTGATCATCAAGTCCTGTTAGGTACACCACCATGGAGACCATGTTCCCGTATCCTCCAGTGTTGGCCGCAGCCATCTTTGTGGTAGAGCTACTGCTCAACTTCGCCGTGAAACGAGTTTCATCAAGGATGTCTGGTTCATGAAACTTCTGTTCAGACTAATATTGGGCGGTGCAGTAATATGGGCTTTGGGCGAGCGGTTTTGAGTATTAATTCCATTTCGTACAACCTGTGTGATATTCAACGCACCTGTTTCGCGGAAAGGCAGGGACCTTGAGATTAATCAAGAACGTTTACGAAATCCTTCAAGGGTGTCGACTTCTCATGGCCGGGTCGGTCATCTGCGGGCTCCTGTTCGCCGGCACCAACCTAATTCCACCCTTGCTGATACGCCGTTTGATCCAGTGGATCACCGAAGGTGGCGCCGAGTCGTCCAACCTCATCAGCATGACTGTGTTCCTCTTTGGTGTCTACCTAGTGCGCGGAGCCACGCGCTACGGGTATGGGTTTTTCTCACACGTAACCGCCTACCGAGTGATGCACGACCTGATGACCCGCGTCTACACGCACCTACAGCGTCTGCCCCACCGCTTCTTCAACGATCAGCGCACGGGCAGCCTTATCTCGCGATCCATCAACGACATCGAAGCCATCGAGGATTTCATCGCCCACGGAATCCCGGAGACCTTCCTGGCCACCATCATTCCCTTCGCGATGATGGCCGTCCTCTTTGTCCTCAACCCTCAACTCGCCTTAATCGTGCTCGTGCCCATCCCGCTTGCGTCGTGGCTCGTCTACCGCTATGTCTCGCAGGTTCACCTGATGTGGCGCGGCATCCGTGAGCGCCTCGCCAATCTCGTAGCCCTTGTACAGGACAACCTCTCCGGCATTGCCGTCATCAAGGCGTTCTCGCAGGAGAACCGTCGGGCGGAACTCGTCCATGACCGTAGCAGTCGCTTCCGTGACGCGATGATTCGGGCGAACACCATATCCATGATGCCAATGGGGATCATCGAGGCAGCTGGTGGGCTCGGCCTTGTCCTCGTCATCTGGACTGGCGGTGCCATGGCGCTTCGCGGACACGCCAGCGTTGCTGACCTGTTCGTCTTCATCGTCTATATGAGCCACATCTACCAGCCCTTCTTGGCGCTCGCCTCGATAAACGACGTCCTGCACAAAGCGGCTGCCAGCGTCGACCGCGTGTTCACGCTGCTGGCGGAAGAACCTGACATCGCCGACCGTCCCGGGGCTATCGCGCCCAACAACGTGGTCTTCGACATTGCCTTCGAAAACGTCACGTTCGGATACGAACCTGACACCGCCGTGCTGCACGATGTAACCTTCGACGTGTCCCCCGGGGAAATCGTCGCGCTCGTGGGCCCAACGGGGGCAGGAAAGACAACCATCTCAGCCTTGATTCCCCGCTTCTGGGATGCCCAATCCGGAACCGTACGCGTGGCCAACCACGATGTTCGGCTCCTGCAGCTCGAATTCCTGCGCGGAAACGTCTCCTCCGTCCTTCAGGAGGTGTTTCTGTTCCATGGCACGGTACTCGAAAACATCCTGTTCGGCCGGCCCGACGCCACTGACCGGCAGGTCTTCGAGGCAGCCCAGGCCGCATACGCCGAGGAATTCATCCTCGATCTACCCGACGGCTATGACACGGTCATAGGCGAACGCGGCGTCCGCCTATCTGGAGGCCAGAAGCAACGTCTCTCCATCGCGCGAGCGCTACTCAAAGACGCCCCCATTCTCATCCTCGACGAGGCAACGTCCTCCATCGACGCGGAATCGGAATCCCTCGTCCAGCAGGCCATCACACGACTCGCCCGCAACCGAACCTCAGTCGTCATCGCTCATCGTCTCTCCACCATCCGCAACGCGGACAAGATCATCGTAATCGACAAGGGGTGTGTCGTCGAGTCGGGTACAGCCGTCACACTGATGGCTGCCAACGGCCTCTATTCCCGAATGGTCCAAAGCCAGGATCTCACCCGCGATTGGGACATTTACCGTGACACCTAGGAGATTGTCGTCTACTGATTTGCATGGGCGAACGTGGGCCTATAGCGGAGACCATAAAGACGCTGCTTGAACCCGGACCAGAAGATGAGTATCCTTCCGGTGCATGCCATCGAAAATGCGTACAATAGCATTGCTATACACCTCCCCCGACTGATAACTAGTCCCCTTCTAAATAGGTGTGGGTAGGCTCGCGTGGCGATACCGGCAGTTCCCTTCAGCTAGGATGCCCAGTCAGCCCGATCTTCATTTGGTCAGTCCGCATCGCTATCTTTACCACTGCCACGACCACCACCAGCATGCCCGCCATTTGCCACGGGACTATGGGCTCCTTGAACACGGCCAGCGCCAACAGGGCCGCAACAACCGGCATGGTGGATGTGAGCGTCGCCGCCACCCATAGTTCCAAGTGCGGGTGCGCCCAGTTCATCAGCAGGTGGCCGATGCTCGGTACTAGCGCCAGCAGCCCGACCCCCAGGGCCACTCCGGCTGAGTTCATGGCCAACCCTGTGCCGAATATCAGCGCTGCCGGTGTGACCGCAATCGCGCCCACGAGCATCATCGCCGACTGGTACTCAAGTGTACCCATACTTTGCCGCGCCCGCTTTGAAGCGATGAAATACGCTGCAAAGGACAACATCGACCCGACCGCCAGTAGATCCCCTTTGGGACTCCAGTTGAGCGTACCGGACGACCCGTACACCACCAGAGACACGCCCCCCAGCGCGGCGGCCACCCACCCAAGATCATGCAACTTAACCCGTTCTCCGAACATCCGCGGCGTCACGAGTAGGATGGGTACCGGTATCAGGGAGCAAATCACCGTGGCGTTGGAGACTGTAGTCAGTTTCACAGCAGTGAAAAAGAGGCTGGCGTCACTGACCAGGGCCAAGCCACCGGGCACGGAGGCCAGCACACACTCACGCGTCAGGCGCCCCCCACGCAGATAGAGCAGGACCATGGTTACTGCGGCTCCCAGCCACATCCGGTAGAATGCTAGGCTCAACCCGTCGAGCGCTAGCCACTTCGCAAGCGTCGGCGCCAGACCCCACGACAACGCGGCACCGGCACCGGCACTAACCGCCAGACGGCGTGTCCGCATCCGGCTGCTCAAGTGCCCTTCGTGCGGCGCCATTGGCTTAAGTCACGTTGCGAGAGTTTCATAGCATGCCAGCAGAGGCCGATGATAGCACTTTTTCTGGAGCAGTCATGCTTGCTGACCCCGTGGAGGCGGACGTATACTAACTCAATGTCTGGTTGGTCATGGTTTCTTGTTACCACGTCCTGTTTTTGATGATCGGCAAGATGCTGAGTCGCATAGGGGTTTTGTACGGGAAGGGGGAGTCCCTTGGGAAAACTGAGTAGCACAGAGATTTCGGAGCTCTTGTCGGAGCCGATCATATCATTCATAACTACGCTTAACCACGATGGTTCGCCGCACACAACTCCTGTCTGGCATATGATGCGAGATGGGAAATTATTCATAGCGACTGGCTCGTCAACAGTGAAGGCGAAGAACATCGCCAACGATCCCCGTGTCTCGCTGGTAGTGGCGGCGGACAGGGGGCATGGGATTAGCGCTTCCCCACAGCCCTGGCTTCAGGTGAACGGTAAGGCTTTTCTGTCGAGGCCTGACGATATTGATGCGATCATCACCGACCTTGCGCACCACTATCTGGCTCCGGACAAGGCAACAAAGTATGCTGAAGAGATATTGGGAGAGGTCGACTTTGTGTTCGTAGAGATCAACCTTACAAAAGTGCTAGGCTTCGACGGGGATGACTGATGACTGACCCGCCCAGGGCGGGCGGATAGTGTAGAACAGCGTGGGACTGTTCTGATCATGAAACGTGTTGGCGTATTTGTCTTGCCAGCTATAAGCATGCTGTCCGCCTGCGGTCTGCAAGCAGAAGACATGGCGCGGTTGACGGTGGCGATGACAGCTGAATTCCAATCGAAAGTTGCGGTAGCAGTGCAAGAAACTAGGACGGCGCATGCAGCACTCATTCCATTAATAGCCAACACGGCCCTTCCTACTCAAACTCCATTTCCCTCAAATACTATGCCACACACGGCCGCACCCACGGTTGCCTATACGGCTACGCCGACTGGGATTCCAATAACCTTCTCTCTTCCGGGCGCTACAGCGTACCCGCCCACTCCAACGCCAACCACCACACACGCTGCTACGGCAGCACATGCCGCTACGGCAACACATGCCGCCACACACACCGCCACGGCAACCGCCGCCGACACAACCACAGCTGCGGGCGTCAATCACCTCGACACCGAAAAGGTTGTCCTTGCCGATTATATGATGTGGTATGACACGTGGGTGTTCGGTGGCAGCATGACGTGGGATGTGCCGTCCGCTGGAGCGTATAATTCGGACGATCCGGCGACCATCCAACGCCATGTGAATCTCGCCCAACAAGCCTGTCTCGACGGGTTGTCTGCGCACTGGTACGGCCCGCAGGACGCCCGCACGACGAACAACTTCAATCAATTACTCGCTGCTTCCGCGGGGACCAACCTACGTCATGTCATCGTTTTCCAAACGAACATCCTGCCCGGAGTCACCGAGCAGGTTATTATTGATGCTTACAACTTCGCGCTCGCTTCTTGGGCGCAGGGTCCAAATTACTTGCGCCTTGGCGGGCGGCCGGTACTGATGTTTACCGATATGCCGCGCCCGTGGGGGAGCGATGCAGCCGCGCTGGATGGGTGGGGGCGCATTCGCGCTGCGGTTGATCCTGACCACAATTCCATTTGGTTTGCAGAGGGGTTGGCAACCACTTTCAATCCGCTTTTCGACGGCTTGTATGTCTATCGCATTGACCATGCGCAATACCCCAATTCCTGGCTCAAACAACCACGCTGGGCCAACGCGCTGCGCGCCGTCGAAGCTCAAGGCGACTTGCCACTCGGTGGCTTGTACTTCGCCGATACGATTGCTCCTGGCTTTGACGATACCCGCTCGGTGAACGCGCCGATCGACCTACGCTTCCGCGCCGAACACTTTGCCCGCGACCGCCGCAATGGCGAGTACTACGCTGACACTTACTCCATCATCCCTAAAACACACGGGGATTTGCTAGTGGTGAAATCACTTAACGAGTGGATCGAAGGCACCGAGATTGAGCCAGGCACAACCTACGGCGACAGGTATGTGACTCTGACATGTCAATACGCGAATAACTACCGCTCGCGTTAACAAACACGGAGGAATGGAGCTATGCAGATGAACACGATCGCGCCACCATCGAGTCGGAGACCGAGACGTTTCAGCGCGCGCAAAGACCGATGAATCCCTCGATCTCGCCGGGTATGGTGTCGGGAGCCACTACAAACCCATAACCCACTATGAGGTGCAACGAATACATGACCCGTCGCTGCGCCTGCTCGAGTAGGTTGGGAGGAACATGGTCGATCGCATGTCTGGGAGCACGGTCGGGCGGCGCTGACACAGATTATGAAAAATCATTATTCCCAATACATCGAAAGGAGTCCCGCGTTGCCCGGAACAAGGCCTAACGCCCTTGCATCGGATATATAGTGTCGACAATAATACGGAATACCGAGCTCGGAAGCGGCGTCAAGGCAGTGCGCGCCTAATGAAGGAGGGCAAACAATGGAAAACGTGAACATCGCCCAGAAACTTAACCTCTTCCACGAGCACTGAAATCCAAGAATTGCAGGTGAGCTTAACGACTCATATGTCAAACTGGGCAAACTCAAAGGGAAGTTTGTCTGGCATCATCACGAGGCAGAGGACGAACTGTTTCTCGTCGTAAAGGGAAACTTACTGATCAAACTCAGAGATCGTGACATCTTGCTAGAAGAGGGGGAGTTCATGATTATCCCCAAAGGTGTGGAACATTTGCCCGTTGCCAAAGGAGAGGTCCACCTGTTGTTGCTTGAGCCGAAATCTATAGTGAACACGGGCAATGTACAGAACGAAAGAACAGTCGACGACCGGTGGGTCTGAAAGTTGTAATTTGTGGGACTATTATTGCATGGCCAGACGTGAGGCTCTTTTGTGGCGTGAGTACCGGCAACTCCTAAAACGAGAGTGAGTTGAGTGTAGCGAGGGGTAACCTGGTTGAATACATATCAGACAGTGACGGCAATGACGCAGGTGCTGACTCTGCCGAAAAAGCGCTGCTGGAATTTCCGGACGCGGAGATTCTTCTCCATATAAAGACAAGCTCGACGAGTGCTGTGCCGGTATCCGTTTACCCGGACACGCCGCTATGGGGCAGACAGCGGCAGCAAGGATAGAAAAGGTGGATCGAATGAAGCCCGGGACGAAAACAGTCGAGATGTTTGAATTCGAAGCCTTCGACCCGGCAGCGACCTCGCCGGAGCAGGAGTTGGGGTACCGCGTGCAACCGCATCTTCTTTTGTAGATTCTGATGGGAATGCAGCCAAGCAGTGGGTCACTCTTCCTTCGAAGAAGAACCTGACTGCCGCCCTCGACGCGTCGCCGACCGGTAAGCCGATTCCGTAATCATTAGATTTACGACTGATGCGCCCCGAACATAACGTGTCTGTTTTTAGCACCCCGCCCCCCAAATTCTCCACCGAAGAGGCGGAAGCCATGGTTTTCAACTTCTACGGTCTAGTGGTCAGAGCTAGCGCATTAACCAGTGAGCGGGACCAGAATTTTCTCTGCTCAACCCCTGATGGTCGAAAAATGGTATTGAAGATATCGAATCCAGACGAGGTTGATGGCGTACTTGAAATGCAGAATAAATGCATGAGACATATTCATGACCATGGCGTCAAGGTGCAAGTTCCTTTAGTTATCGCAGGTCTTGAGCGCAATGAAATCATGGCGGCTAATCAAGGAGCCACCACTTATTTGGTGCGGCTTGTACGCTATCTGCCTGGGGCACAGCTTAAAGATGTCCTACACCACGAATCTATGCTAAGTGAATTGGGGTCATTCTTGGGGCGTTTGTGCCTAGCTATGTCTGGCTTTAAACATCCTAACGCGGATCGTGACCTTCCGTGGGACATCGCACGCACAGATTTCCTTAAAACTCACAAGCACTATGTGTCCCAAGATGTAGGAATAGTCGATCATTTTCTTGGACTTTATGAAAAGAATGTTTTGCCGATTGCTGCCCGCTTGAGAAAAGCTGTGATTCACAATGATTGTAACGATCACAACGTTTTGGTGCACAATGACGGGGATATACGTGGCATTATTGATTTCGGTGACATGGTCTGTAGCTTTGTGGCGTGTGAACCAGCCGTGTGCATGGCCTATGTAGCTCTAGAAACGGAGAAACCATTGATGGCTATTGGTCAAGTACTCAATGGTTTTCATGGAATTTTTCCATTAACTGCAGCTGAATTGCGATCGGTAATCTATTTGGTCTGTATTCGATCGTGTATTACGGTCACCATGGCATCATATCGTAAGAGTTTGTTTCCCGAAAATAAATATATATCTGTTACAGAAGCTCAGGCGTGGAATTTCCTGAGGAAAATGCAACATGAAGACCTGCAAGCATGGTCCCGGACCCTTACTGAATTATGCTGACCCATAAAGAATTACAGGATCTTCGCGACAAATACTTGGGGCCGTCGCTCCGTTTGGCTTATGATGAACCGCTGCATATTGTCAGAGGAGGGGAACAGTATTTATTCGATGCGGATGGAAACCAATATTTGGATTGCGTAAACAATGTTCAGCATGTGGGTCATTGTCATCCAAGAGTGGTCGCTGCCGCAAGAAGACAGTACGGAACGCTGAATACCAACACGCGCTACCTAAGTGCCGATGTCATGAGATACGCCAAGAATCTCATCGACACATTGCCCGAGGGATTGGAGGTATGTTTCTTCACCAATTCCGGAAGCGGATCGAACGACCTAGCCTTGCGTCTCGCTCGCCATTTTATGGGAAGTAAAGAGACCATAGTCTTTGGCGCAGCCTATCATGGCCACCTGTCTTCTCTAATCGAGATCAGCCCCTACAAACATGTCGGGCCCGGCGGCAGCGGACCACCGGATTTTGTCTACACTGTGCCTGCGCCCGACCCGTTCCGGGGCAAATACAGGGGGCCTGACTGTACAGGCGATTATGTACAGGAAGTTCAGAGGGTCATCGCGAGGATTAATCGTAAAGGGCTGCGAGTGTCCGCCCTGGTTGTAGAAGCCATTATGGGCTGTGGCGGTCAGCTACCAATTCCGGATGGCTTATTGCAAGGGGCTTTTGAGTTAGTAAGAAAGGCGGGCGGCTTGTGTATTGCGGATGAGGTTCAGATTGGTTTCGGCCGGATTGGATCACATTTCTGGGGTTCTGAAAACTGTGGTGTCGCTCCGGACATAGTGACCATGGGTAAGCCAATGGGAAACGGACACCTTCTCTCCGCGGTAGTTACAACACATCAGATCGCGGATACCTTCAACAATGGGATGGAATATTTCAATTCATTTGGTGGCAATCCGGTTTCCTGTGCGGTGAGACAAGCTGTGTTGGATGTCATCGAGGACGAGGCATTGCAAGAAAATGCCCTACTTGTTGGCTCACATTTATTAGACCAATTAAACACTTTAAGATCAAAACATGATTTGATTGGTGATGTGCGGGGGGCAGGATTATTTATTGGTGTCGAATTAGTGGATGACCGCTGTTCACTTGGTCCAGCAGGAAATGACGCCGACGTCCTGATTAACATAATGAAGGAAAAAGGATTCTTACTTGCCAGCGACGGCCCGGATCATAATGTCATCAAGATTAAGTCCCCGATGGTATTCACCAAAGCAAATGCGGATCTCCTGGTCAAAACATTAGACGAATGCATTTAGTGTACCAGCCCAACAGCTGGTACAGGCCATCGCAATTGCTGTTCGCGAAAACACACATCTTGCGTCCAGCAGCCAAAGACACACTGCTACGCAGTTGCCACGCCACCCAATTGGACTGTCGATCCCCCTAGCCTACTCCGCCACGTGACAGTCAGACCCAACTGACATCCAGCCCGCTTCAAGTAGGAGCGGGTCTTTCTTGTTGAACAGGCTGTGCTTGCTGACCCGCTGGGGGCGGGTGTATAGTTGGGGAAATCATATGCGACAGGGTAACAAAACCATGTTTTATGTATCCGCCATGCTTGCCGTTATTGGTGCAGTGACCTATCACTATTTTATCAGGCGTGTTCCGGCATCACTCAGCCCTGTGGTGGCAGTGATAGGTATATATATCGCCGTTCTGATGCTAGGAGTCACTCTTCTGCCCCTCTTCCCTCCTGAAGGTGGGCTGGCAAAACATATTCGGCAGTTGAGCTGGAATCAAATTGCCGTGGCTGCTTCGATATTCATGCTTGAATTGGGGTTCATGTTAATGTACCGCCACGGTTGGACCCTCAGCACCGGCAATCTCATTACAGGTGCTGTGGTCAATACTGCTTTGCTGGGATCAGGTGTAATCCTGTTAGGTGAAAAGGCGAGTCCTACAAATCTCATTGGTGTTGCTATCTGCATTGTTGGCGTAGTAATGATTGGCTATCGTCCGTGACCGCAATATTTGAAATACGACGGACTGCGGCAGACATCTTCCGGTGACTGGGCCGCTGCGCGCGGGTGCATAGTTGCGTAAGCGATGTTCTCCTAGTGTGGTTAATGACGCCCTGCACCAAGGCAACTCCTTTTTGCGGAGGCTCAGTTAGGCAATCATGGCCTTAACAAGCTACCTATCTTTTCTCTCACCTAGCGAAACGCAAGTAGTGATGTGCGCCGGTGAAGCACTGCTTGGAATCCCTAGGAGGGAGCTGGGAGATGATTTCATAGCTGAATTCGACCGGATAGCTGCAGGCTTGGAGAGCTTTCTGCGCGCTGACCTGCACCATCTCCTGCTCTTGCTGAATGTCGCGTCCCTTGGAAGATTCACCCGGATGGAAGTCTCACGACGTGAGAGGCTTCTCGCTGGATGGGGTCACAGCAGAATACCTCTCCTACGAACGAGTTTCGTCACTCTGCGGTCCCTTAGCGCCTGGTCTTGGTACTCGCTGAGAAAATCGTGGCCCGAACTCGATTTTCCTGGAGAGACCATCGGTAAAGAACATAAGCTCCCTACTCTTCTGTTCGGCAAGAGCCCGTGGACACCCCCCTCTCCGACACGAGATGACGGGAAGTCTAACAACGAGAGGCCACTGGGGGAGAAAGTCGAGTGATCCTAACTCCCGGGGAAATCACTCTCACCCGTTGGGAGGCTGATGTCTGCATTGTCGGAAGCGGGGCCGGGGGGGCGATTGCCGCCGCCAAGATAGCATCCAGCGGGCGGCGGGTACTGCTTCTCGAGGAGGGGAGCAGGGTCCAACAAGAGGATCTCAATCAGGATGCGACCCGATTGGTGCCTCTGATGTATCGCCGAGCGGGGGGACTTGGAACCGATGATATGTCAATCCGCATCCTGCAAGGAAGGGTGTTGGGCGGTTCTTGCACGATAAACTGGATGACCTGCCTGCGCACACCCGATATGGTACTCGACGAATGGGCCAATCGGTTCGGACTGGAGGAGTATCGCCCAGGAGAAATGGCCCCGCACTTCGAGGCGGTCGAACAACGCCTCTCAGTCCACGCCATTCCTGAGGAGCATCACAATTCGCAGAATCGGATCATCCTCGTTGGCGCCAGGAAATTGGGAGTACAGGCCGAGGCCTCTGCCAACAACTCTGTTGACTGCATCGGCTGCGGCACTTGTGGGCTCGGCTGCCCTTACGACGCGAAACAAGACATGCGGCTCACTTACCTGGCTGATGCGCAGACTCACGACACCACCATACTGACTGGGGTTCGGGCCGAGAGAATCCACTACCTCTCCCCAAGCCAGCATCGAGTCGAGGCTTCCATACTAAGTGATGAGAGCAGTACAATCGAGCGGAAGCTAGAGGTGACCTGCACACAGGTTGTTGTTGCTGCTAGCGCCATTGGGACCCCCCTCCTATTGCAACACTCTCGGCTGAATGGCTCCAGCTTGTTGGGCAAGTACCTGCACCTGCACCCCGTCACGGCCACCGCGGGGATCTATGAGGAGATTCTCGACCCGACCTACGGGATTCCACAATCCACTGTCTGCGAGCACTACTCAAACCTGAATGGGGAGGGGTACGGCTTCAGGCTCGAGGTTCCTGATGTCGAGCCATTCCTTGCAGGGGTGAATTTCCCCGGAGTGGGACGTAGCAGGCGAGACGGAATGCGTAACATGCGACGAATGGGGATGATCATCGCGCTTCTTCGCGACGGGGCTGACAGGCGGTCCAATGGCGAGGTTTGCTGGCGGCGCGGGCTGAACGTGCAGAGTGGCCATCTCTCGATATCGAAGGTCCCGTCAATCCGGTACCGACTCTCTCCGACCGATAGGGAACACCTACAACAGGGGATGGAGACGGCCGTCGCCTTCCACTTCGCAGCCGGTGCGCGCGAGGTGTTGACCCTGCACAACCGGCATCAGACGCTGACCTCTCCCAGCCAGATCCCACAACTACGCAATCTCGCTTCGGGACCGAACCAACTTTCGATGTTCAGCGCCCATCCCACGGGGACAGCTCGAATGGGCAAAGATAGGCGCTTTGGCGTGGTCGACGAAACAATGCAAATGCACCATCACCCTGGCATCTATGTGATGGACGGCAGCGTATTACCGACCGCTCCGGGGGTAAACCCAATGATCACTATTCTAGCGACCGTTTCGAGAGCCCTCGAGCTCGGTGACCTTGCCAGTTGAACTGCCCCGAAATCCTGCGGATGCCCATGGTTTCGAACCGGGTACGGTCTACGATATATCGAACTCTAGGGCCAAGGACCCAACTCATCCAAGACTGCCTTCAGGTCTTTACTGGCCCTAGAGGCACCCCCCTCAGTGACATGCAGGCCATAGAAAATCCTCGTCCCGAGAGCCATGTCCGGCCGACCCCTGAGCATCTGAGCAAGAATCCCATACTCCTCGGCCCACTCGATGGCGTGCGGCTTCGTTTCCTCCACTACCTCGTTGACCATAGAGGGGGCTGTGGCCGTGCCTGCAGGTAACTTAGGTCTGGATACAATCTCCCGTGGCAAAATGGGGGCGCACGTGAGCAGCAACGCCGCCACTAACCGCCCTGTCCTGACTGACATCTGATCCGCTTCAAATCGGAGAGAGGCTTTCTTTTAGCGCAACCGTTGCTTGCCGATTACCTGAGGGCAGGTGTATAGTGGCGCCAGCGAGTGAGCAGCAACTCAGCTGTGCCAGCCGATGTGTTGATTTAGGTGGCATTAGGAGGGAGTTTTAGCAGGTGGGTTTTATCGCCTTTGCGCAATGCAAAGTGGGTATCTAACCCGGGTTAACGTGACGAAACTAACAGATGCCCGCATTCTCGTGCTCATGGGTATCACGCTGTTGGTATTTGGTTGCACAAAGACCGTCAATGGCTGCGACATCAAACCTAACGCCCGGTGCGGAGGGGCCAGCCTACGAGACGCCGACCTCAACGCCGCCGACCTGAGCGGGGCCGTCCTGAACAGGGCTGTTCTCCGGGATGCCGACCTGACCGATGCCGACCTGAGCAGTGCCATCCTTTGGAATACCGACCTCCGCGGGGCCGACTTGAGCGGGGCCGACTTGAGCGGGGCCGACCTGAGCGGGGCCGACCTGAGCGGGGTCGACCTGAGTGGGGCCAAATATAACGACAACACAAAGTGGCCCGAAGGCTTCGACTCGGCAACGGCGGGGGTTATGATCCCGTCGGCGAGCACGGCGTCCAGTACGGCCACCCTGTCGGCGAGTACGGCGACCAGTACCGCGACCAGCACTCCGACCAGCACTCCTACCAGTACCGCGACCCATACTGCGACCAGTACCGCGACCCATACTGCGACCGCCACTCCTACCAGTACCGCGACCCATACTGCGACCGCCACTCCTACCAGTACCGCGACCCATACTGCGACCAGTACTCCTACCAGTACCGCAACCCATACTGCGACCAGTACCGCGACCCATACTGCGACCGCCACTCCGACCAGTACCGCGACGCCGTCTCCAAGCAGTACACCAAGTTGTAATGAGTGCACGATAGGAACCGGCATGCTTTACTGCAGGGACGGCACACATTATCCTCTGTCTCAAAATCCATGCGCCACACCCGTACCACCCACACCACTCACACCACCCACTCCAACTACACCCACTGCTACCCTACCCTCGCCGGTCCTCATTTTGGGTACAGCTACGCCGGTTACAGCCACCCCAGTTCCCACAGTCACCCCACAGGTCACGGCGGTCACAGCACCAGTACAACCTGCACCGGAGCAGCGTGCCGGGCCACCTCCCCTCCTGCTTGCGGCCCTCTGGACGCCGCTCGTCCTAGTCCTGCCGTATCTGATTGCGATGGCGTTTGCTCACCTGGCGTGCAAACGCGGCGTCCACCAAGCGCCATTACGCTACCTGCTGGCGCAGCTGCCGCTGCTGGGAAGCCTGTTAGTAATACTCTTCATCATCTCCAGTGTCAACCCGTGGCTGCTGGAGGCTCCAAGCCTGTGGGCAGTTGCCGTGATGCTGATAGTGTTGCTTCTAGAAGAGGTCGGCGTGCTCCTCTTCGTGATCACGCAGCACCGTGAGGAGAGACCGCCGCAGTAGGGACGCGCCTTGCACTGCTGCAAACGCCCCTCAGCAGCTCGCAGGCACCTTAATAGGCCATCTGCTTGCTTACCCGCTGGGGCAGGTGTATATTGGGAGGGGGGGGCATAGGTGACTTCAAACGCGAGAATACGTGAGATGGTCAAATTAATAGTAGGATTGGTCATAACAAGCATGGCTGTTTGGGTGCTTTTCAGGGCGGCAGTTAGCGTCGTTGCCTTCTTTTCCAATCAAGAATCCCCGTACTGTAGGACGCGGGTGGACAAACGCGCAACAGCATGTCCTCAATGTACAAGAGATCTACGATGACTCCCCATCGGTGGATGCATAGTTCAAAGCATGCACCGGCCTTAAGGAGTACAAGACAGAGTGCAACCGTGAGTGATTTTACCTAGATGGCAAGCATGTCTACCCGCGCCAACCTGTCTCCCTCGCATCTCTTCCCGCAGGCCTGGCAAACCTTCAAGCGCCGCCCCTGGATCTGTATCGGAATGTGGATCGTCTATGTGATGTTCTCGGGCCAAGGTGGCGCTGGTGGCGGTGGTGGCCAG
>DASCOB010000189.1:0-5086 GCA_036011785.1 Anaerolineales bacterium
GTCACCACGGCCAGCGGCAGCGCGACCGCCACCAGCAGTTTGATGGCGAGGTGATATGTGCGCGTCAGCGCCGGGCGGTCGGCCGCGGCCTGGCGGCTCATCAGCGGGAACAGGGCGAAGGTGAAGAAGGCCGGAATGATATTGAACGCGTCCACGAATTTGTATGCAGTTCCATAGCGCCCGACTTCGGCCTCTCCGCGCATGGCGCGAATCATGGGGATGTCGATTTTGAAGAAGAGCGTTGCCAGCAGGTGGTTGAGCATCAGCGGGAATGATTCTGAGACCATCTCACGCTGCAATGCGAGGTCGAATTCCGAGCGCGGGCGGAAGAAAAACCGCCAGACCATCACTGCCAGAACAGTCATGGTGATGGCGTTGACCACGATGGTCACCCCGGCCAGGCCGACGAACCCGTAGCCCAGCAGCAGCGCGCCCAAGCCGAAGGCCACTTTTAGCACCGTGGTCAGGCTGCTGACGACGGCTGGGTATTCGGCTTTTTCATAGGCATAAAAGAGCGCGGTCAAACCGGTCGAAACAGACGAAAAGAGCATCCCTACGGCCAGCAGGGCGATTGCCAGCACCGTATCACCCCCCAGTGCGCCGGTGTGCCGCTGGTAAAGCGCGACGCCGGCGAGAAAGACCGGCAGAGTGACGCCGCCCAGCAGTAAGCGGAATATGGTGGTGTTTGAGAGGAAGCGGTTTGCGTGGGCGCGGTCGCGCGACGCCTCGCGGCTGAGCCAGGTGTTCAGGCCGAAATTCGTCCAGATTTCGAACCAGCCGATAATGACGATGGCGGTGGCGTAGTTGCCCGCCTCGGCCGGGCCGAGCATGCGCAGATAGAACATGGCGAAGATGAAATCGATGGCGCGATTAAGCAAATTGAATCCCATCGGCGCAAGGCTGTTTTTCGCCACTCTGCGCACCGGCGAGGCGGATTGCTCGCGGTAGAAAGCGCGCCACGCCCACACGGTGATGAGAAGCAGCAGGGTCAGGATGGAAAGCGCCGAGGCCAGTCCGCCGAGGCGAAAGGAGGTCGGGCTATACTTGAAACGCACCTGCTGCCGGCCGGCATTCAGCCGTACGGCGCGAAAGTTGCCGTTGGCGCGAAGCACGGTCAGCTGCGCTTCCGGGTCACCATCTGTTCGCACGAAAGCCTTCCAGCCCGGGGCGTAGGAATCGGCCAGTAGCAGATAACCGGGTTGCCGCAAGGTTGCCTGGATGCTCACCTCGTTCAGTGATGCGCCGGCGACGGCAGCTGGCTCGGGCTGGCAGTCCCACTCCGGTGCGGTTGGGCTGATAGGGCGATCGGAAACGCCGGGCGGCAGTGCGATGAAACGGCGCGGGTCATAATCGCGCAGCGTGGCCGAAAAATCCAGAGCGGTAAAGGCGCAGCCCTCCGGCAGCGTGAACGCGCGCGGGTTCACTTCCTCGTTGTGGTACACGCGCAAGTCACCCTCGTACACGAGCGTGTATTTCTGCGGGAAATCTATTTCCTGTTGGCTGAGCACGTACTTGACGTTGAGCAAATCCAGCAGCGGCGAGCTCAACCCCTCCCGGCTGCCAATGGGAGCGATGCGGTTGAAGGCCAGCTCATGCTGCGGCTCAATTAGTGACATGTAATCGGCGTACTGGCGCGGAATGATGGAGTCGTAGCCGCGCACATCCTGCAGGTCGAACAACCATGCGGAGTTGGCGTTCAGCGGCTTTTGACCTGCCGGGTCGTAGGTGGTGAAGCGCCAGGTGCTCTTGTCCTGCTGCAGAAACTCCACCACCGGTGGAGTGTACTCCAGCGGGGCCGGGTCGCTGCTGGGATTGAAGCCGTAGCCGGTTATGAGCAGGTCTGCGAGCAGCACCCCCAGAAGCGCCGCCCGCCAGCGGAGGCGAGCAGAGCGCGCAGCTTTCCACAACACAAGCCCGCTGAGCAGCAGCAATAATCCCAGTTGCAGCAGCCAGCGTGCCTGATACGAGAAGAACATGCGCGCGTCTGCGAACGCGCTGTGGGCCCGCGCCAGCTGCCAGAATGCGCGCTCGATCAACGCTTCTGCGTATGGGTAGAATGCGAACGTCAGCGCCACGGCGAGAATCAGGCCTGACCCGGCGACCATGGCCAGTCGCGCCAGCCCGCCGGCGGCCGCGCTTCGACCGTTGCGGTTTCCGGCGGCCAGCGAATCCGCTCCCAATGCCGCTAGCGCGGCCACGCACAGACTGAACGGCCATACCCAGCGGAAGGGCGAATGCAGCTGGCTCAGGCCGGGAAGGTGATAAAGCAGCGCGTAAAGCGGCGTGCCGAAGGCAAATGCCAGGCTCAGCGCCGCCAGCAGCGCGAAGAACCATTTGAGCGGTCGCAGGCGCTCGCTCGCATTGTGCCCGGTTCCGGGACTCAGCAGAGCGACCGCGGAAAGCAATAGCGGCAGCATGCCAACGTACATGCCGCCTTCCACATAATTCTTTATGCCCCAGTCAATGGTGGTGATGCGTTCCCCGAGCACGTTGACGCTGACCGGCGTCCAGCTCCGCGTGAACCAGTCAAAATAGTGGTGGTGGCTGGGATTGCCGAAGAAGTTCGGTGCCAGCAGTGTAATCAACCGCCGAGGCGGATAACCCCATCCGCGTACCTCGGCCAGGCTGGCAGCATCGGCGCGGAAGTTGCGGCCGGCCGCTTCCAGCAGCGGCAGGAATTGCAGCGCGCCCAGCAGAAGCCCGAAAGCTACCATCCCGCCGAAAAATGCCGCCGGGCGCATCGCGGTGCGCCCTCGGCTGGAAAGCGCCAGCGGGAGCAGCTGCCAGGCCGCGTAAGCGGCCGCCACCAGCACGGAGTACGCCACTACTTCCGGGTGGCCGGCGAGCAGCTGCAGGCCAATCGTCAGTGCGCCTACCACCATCCACGGCAGCGACGCGGGCCGACCGAACAGCCGACGCTGCCGCAGTATTGATTCGACTGCTAGCAGCAATAATGGCAGCCATACTGCTCCGGCCACAATCATTGGAAAGACGGCGCTGACCACCATGAACAGGCTGAGTTGATAGACGCCGGCTCCCACCAGCGCACCCCAGCGCCCAATGTGTAACGCCCGTGCAAAGAGATACATGGTCACGCCTGCGAGAAAGTACTGCGAGAGCATGAACCAGCCGTAGGCCTTGGCCAGCGGGAGTACGTAGAAAATCAGGCTGAATGGATAAAATAGCGAGTGTTGTCCGGAAGCGAGAAACGGAACCCCGCCGAAAAGATAAGGGTTCCAGAGCGGAATTTCCCGCGCGGCGATGGCATGGCGGATGAAGCGTTTCCAAGCGTAATTCTCCAGAATCAGGTCGGAGAGCAGCGCGTTGTGCGGGGCTTGTGGGGGCGTCAGATTAAAGCTGTCCGAGGCGGAAGCCCAAGGCTCGAATGCGATCAGATTGTCGGCGGGCAGCAACGTCTTGTTGCCCAACGTGACTGTCGCCAGCAAGAACAGCGGCGGCAGCAGCAGGGCGATCGGGACGGCCAGACGGCTGCGCAGCGGGAAGTACTTCACCTCTGGCGGTCGGCTGGGGTCAACCGGCGGTGCGTGTACGCCACGAGGGGTGTACGCCACACCGCCTCCAGTATGTTCAGTTGCGACATTTTGGAGCGGCCGATGCGGCGGTCTTTAAAATAAATGGGAAACTCGTGCGCGAGGTATCCAAGTCGCTCGGTGAGGTAGGTCAACTCAACCTGAAAAACATAACCGTTGGATCGCACCCGCTGTAACCCCAGCCCTAGCAGCGTCTCGCGCTTCCACGCCCTGAAGCCAGCGGTGGCGTCGCGCACCTGTAACCCGAGAATCGAGCGCGTGTACACGCTGTTGGCAAACAGGCTCAACAGACGGCGGCCCCAGCCCCAGTGTTCGTCTAGCCTGCCGCCCGCCACGTAGCGCGAGCCAATGACCACATCGCAGTCGTTCAACGTGGCAAGCATTTCCGGGATGTAGCGCGGCGCGTGGGAAAAATCGGCGTCCATTTGAATGACAACCTGCGCGCCAGTCTGTAAAGCCCGATTGAACCCTTCCACGTAGGCGCTGCCGAGGCCCCTTCTGTCGACTCTGTGGAGAACCTGCACGCGCTCGGGTTGGCCGGCAGCCAGCTCGTCTGCGAGGTGTCCGGTGCCGTCCGGAGAATCGTCGTCCACAATTATGATCACGAGGTCGTCCAGCGGGAGTTCCAGCAGCGCAGCCGTCAGGGCCTCTATGTTTTGGGCCTCGTTGTAAGTTGGTAACACAACCGTGGTTTTCATCTGGGGGCGAGTAGCGGCCTCCATGGCACGAGTAAAGCGAGTGCAGCGGGGTAGAGTGCGACCGCCTCAGTCCTCGCTAATGGTCACGGATTGCATGGCCACTCCTGGCGCGCTGGCGTTCTGCGGATTGCGCGGCGGGATGGCGAGAGCGACATCCATTCCTTGCAGTACCTCTCCGAAAATGGTGTGCTTGCCGTTCAGATGCGGGGTGGGCGTATAAGTGATGAAGAACTGGCTGCCGTTGGTGCCAGGGCCGGCGTTTGCCATGGCCAGCAGTCCAGGTCGGTCAAATGCGAGGCCGCTGTCCACTTCGTCCGAGAAAGCGTAGCCTGGGCCGCCTGCGCCCGTCCCGGTCGGATCGCCGCCTTGAACCATGAAATCGGGGATGACGCGGTGAAAGGTCACGCCGTCATAGTAGCCCTGGCGGGCGAGAAAAACAAAATTGTTGACTGTGAGCGGCGCTTCGGCGGCGAAGAGTTGCAACACGATGTCGCCTTTTTCCGTTTGCAGCGTGGCGCGGTAATTTCGTGTAGGGTCGATTGCCATTTCTGGCGGACTTGGCCATTGCATCTGCGGCATTGAGGATGGCTCCTGTGGTGATGTTTTAGTTCTTGGTCGCAATAGCGAAAACAGCAGCGCCAGCAGCCCCAGCGCCGCCACTGCGGTGACTATCCATCGTGTTGCACCGGGTTTTTTTGCGGGGGCGTGGCGCGGGTCACGCGGTTGGTGTCTGGCTGTCATCAATACCACTCTCTCATTATGTGGGTGAGATTGTAGCAGATTCTTTGTCTGGCACGAACGGCGTGTGACCGGCCGCGTCAGGGAACTGTTACGGCG
>DASCOB010000190.1:0-4956 GCA_036011785.1 Anaerolineales bacterium
TCGAGGGCATCGACGAGCTCGCCCGTCTCACCGGCAAGGAAGCTCACGTGGCCGCCCTGACCAAACGCGCCATGGACGGCGAGATTGCGCTTGAACGAGTCTACGACCACCGGCTGGATAGCTCCAATCCGACGCGGGCTCAGGTCAACTTCATCCGCGATTTTTACCGCGAGAACGTGATTGCCGATGCTGCAGATGTCATCGCGGCATTGCGCGAGCTGGGGGTCGCGGTCTTCATCATCAGTGGCGGATTGATCGAACCGGTGCGCGATTTTGGGATATGGCTGCATGTGCCGCGCGAGCACATTTTCGCCGTGGATATGCAATACGACCAACTCTCCGGAGAGTGGTGGCGCTACTGGGAGCATCCCGGCGGAAAAAACCCACACGCCAATTACCTCGCCGTGGACAGCAATCCGCTCACCGGAACCGGCGGAAAAAACCTGCTCATCGACCGCATTCGTGCCCGCCACCCAGGCCGCGCCCTGCTTGTGGGCGATGGGCTTTCGGACCTGGAAGCGAGCGGCCATGTTGACCTGTTCGTCGGCTTCGGCGGCGCGGTCTATCGCCAGCGCGTGGCCGCAGAATCGCCGGTCTACATCAACGCGCCACACCTCGCGCCGGTACTGCCGCTTGCGCTGGGAAAACTTGCCGATGTCACTCCCTGGAGACGCCTTTTCTCCTCCGGGGTGCGCAGGGTAGTGCGCGGCGAGGTGGTCTTCCGAGAGAGAAAAATGAAAGAACGCTTGCTGCAAGCAGTGGGACGCAAAAGTGGCTGACGCGTCTTTTCACATCCTAGTCTCCGACCACCTCGGCCTGAATGGCTGGGAGATTCTGCGTGAAAGCGAGGATGTCACCATGGCCGGCCCGCTGCCGGAGCGAAAAGCGTTGCTCGCCGAGGTACCTCGGGCGCACGCGCTGCTGCTGCGCTCGCAGACTCAGGCTGACGCCGAACTGATCGCCTGCGGGAAACGCCTGCGTGTGATTGCCCGCGCGGGGGCACAGCTCGAAAACGTAGATATCGACGCTGCGACTCGGCACGGCATCATGGTGATAAACGTGCCGGACGCAAACGTAATAGCGGTGGCTGAGCACACCATGGCAATGCTGCTCGCGCTCGCCCGCCACATCCCACGCGGCTACACCTCGCTGCGCGCCGGCCGGTGGGAACGGCACGAGATTCTCGGCTTTCAGCTCCGCGACAAGACCATCGGGGTGATTGGATACGGACGCCACGGCCACGAAGTGGCCAACCGCGCGCAGGCTTTCGGCATGGATGTGCTGGCATACGACCCCTACACCGATATTGCCCACGCGCGCGCTCACGGGGTGAGCATCGTCCCACTGCACGAATTGCTGGCGCGCGCCGACGTAATCTCTCTGCACACCTCCCTGACCGACGAGACACGCAACTTCATCAATGGCGACACTATCGCGCAGATGAAGATCGGAGTGCACATCATCAATTGCTCGCGCGCAGAACTGATAGACGAGAAGGCGCTGCTACACGCGCTGAACGCTGACAAGGTAGCCGGCGCGGCGCTGGACACCCTCTGCCAGGAGCCCGCCCCGCCCGACCATCCGCTGGTGCAGCACCCCAACGTGCTGGCAGTGCCGCACCTGAACCAGAACACCGTCGAATCGCAGAACGATACCTCACGGATGGTGGTGGAACAGACGCTGGACGCCCTGAGAGACGCGGATTATCGCAGCGTGGTCAATTTGCCCTTCGGGCCCGGCGCCGAATACGCCCTCCATCGCCCCTACCTGCGCCTCGCTGAGCAGCTCGGAAAGTTGCAGGCTCAACTCGCCGACGGTCGCATCAAACGCATCGAGGTGGAATTACAGGGCGAGGGCCTGCGAAACATCGTGCGGCCGGTCGCCGCGGCAATGCTAAAAGGCATGTTGCCCCAGCTGGATGAACGCCCGGTTAACTACGTCAACGCGCCCCTCATCGCGCACGAGCGCGGCATCGAAACCGCGCAGGTAGTGGGGCTGGAATTAGTCGACTACCCAAACCTGCTTTCCTGCCGCGTACACTGGGAAGACGGTGGCTCGCAGACTGTCGCCGGCGTACTCTTCGCGGGAGCCGAAGCTAGACTGGTGCAATACCGCGATATCCAGGTGGACGCCCGACCTGAAGGGACTTTGCTCTTCCTCGAGAACCACGACGTGCCCGGTGTAATCGGAAAAGTGGGCACCTATCTCGGCGCGCAGGGGATCAATATCGGGGAGTGGCGCTACGGGCGCGACCGCCGGGGCGGTCGCGCCATCTCCTTCATCAATCTGGATTCGGAGTGCCCCGCAGACGTGGTGCACGCCCTGCACGCCCTACCGGAAGTCTTCAGCGCCCGCGCAATCAACCTCTAGCGACGCCCGCTACGCCTTACGCAGCAGCTCACGCAGCGCAGGCGCAATCTCCGTCAATCGCTCCGGCACTTGACCGTCCTCCAAAATAGCCTGACCCAACCCGGACTGCCTGAATTCGATCAGGTCGCGCGCGAAGGCATCCTTGGGCACGGTATCGCTGATTACCTTGCCATCGCGCAGCGTGATGATGCGCCGCGCCATGTTGGCCGATTGCGTGTTGTGCGTGACCACAATCAGGGTGGTGCCCTGCGTGCGGTTCAATTCAGCCAGCAATTCCATGATCGCCGCCGTGGCTTTCGAATCCAGATTGCCGGTGGGCTCATCGGCCAGCACGATGGTTGGCTGGTTGGCCAACGCGCGCGCGATGGCAACGCGCTGGCGCTCCCCACCCGAAAGCTGGCTGGGAAGCGACTTCAGGCGCTGCTGCAGCCCGACCAATCCGAGCAGCTCGGCCGCCCGCGCACGCCGCGCCGCCTTGCTCATGCGCGTCTCGTGCAAAGGCACTACCACGTTTTCCAGCGCGGTCAGCGTCGGAATGAGATTGTGCATCTGGAAGACGAACCCGACCGTCTTGCTACGGAAGCGGTCCAGATTGCGCACTTCCTGCAGCGAGACGCCACTCATCAGCACCTCGCCGCTACTGGGAAGATCTAGCGCACCGAGCATGTTCAGCAGCGTGGATTTCCCCGAGCCGGACGGCCCCACCACGGCGACGAATTCCCCCGCGCGGATGACGATATCGACGTCGTCAAGGGCGCGCACCGGCTCGACCGCGCCGAAGATGCGCGTCAGTTTCCGCGTTTCGACGACGATTTCTTGCTCAGTCATAAAAACTCACCTCCGGGACGGATGTCATCTGTCGTGTATCCATCTCTCAGACATCGCAAATCATTGGATTATTCATAGCGCAGCGCCTCAATCGGGCGTAGCCCGGCCGCCCGCCACGCCGGATAGATGCCCCCCAACACCCCCAACACCAGCACCAGCACCCCGATTTTGACAAACATGGTCCCGGTGTAGATGGGCTCCAGCAGCGCGCCAAAAAGCGGGATCAGTCCCAGAAGGCGGTTCAAGCCAACCCCGATGCCCACTCCGGCCACGCCGCTCAACAGGCTTAAACCCAGCGCTTCAATCAAGACCATGCGCACCACGCGCCGGCGCCGCCAGCCCAGCGCGCGCAGCACGCCAATTTCCTGCGTGCGTTCGAACACGCTCATCAGCATGGCGTTCATCATCACGATGCCGCCCACCAGCATGGTCAGCCCGATCAACGTATCGAGCATCACCTCCATATTGCGAAAATCCTGCATGCGCTCGGTGAATGTGGTCGTGGTGCTTATCATCAAATCCGGAAACTGCTGCTCAAGCAGGCGCGCGACCTCGTCAGCGCGCTCGCGGTCGTGCACCGCAATGCCCAGAAACGAGACCTGGCGCGGCTTGTCAAACAGGCGCTGCGCGTCGCGCAACAGCATGGTGGCACCGGTGTCCTCAAAAGCCGAACCATTCTCGTAAATGCCGACAATTGTTAAGCGCGTGCCGCTGACGCGTATTTTCTCGCCCACCGTTTTCTCGAGGCTGTTCGCCGCCAACCGCCCGAGGATGATTTCGCCCTCGCGCTGCATGCGCCGCCCCTCGCGGATACGATAGTCGTTGATCTTGGCTTCGCGCGGGTCGAGGCCATAAATCATGAACATCGGCAATCCGGGAGCGGTGGTTAAACCAAACACCATTCTTGAGACCGACTTGACCTGCGGGTGAGCGCGGATCCGGTCCGCCGTACGCTCGGCAATCACCGAGAGCGAGGCGTCCGCAACACCTTTTTCCTCGACCAGCAAATCCGACTCACCGGCGCTCATCAGATTGGTGAACGTGGTTTCGACACCAAGCGCCATTCCCATCAACGCCACCGTGAAGCCCACCCCGAGGCCGAGGCCGCTCAGCGTGACCACGGTGCGCGTTGGCCGCCGCCACAAGTTGCGCAGTGCGGCGCTTCCCAGCAGCCGGCCAATGGTCGCCAGCCGGCGCGGCGGGGTAGCAGCGCTGGTCGCCGCGCGCATTGCCTCGGCCGGCGTCAGCCGCGAGGCGCGCCAGGCCGGATACAACCCGCTGATTGCCCCGAGCCCGACCGACAACCCAATTGCCTGCAAAAAGATATCGATGGTGATGACGCCCTCCAGCATGGAGGCCACCGCCGGGGAGAGTTTGGTCAGTTCCGTCAATCCCACCCCCAGCCCGATGCCGGCCGCCCCGCCCAGCAGCGAGACCACCATCGATTCGCCGAAAACCATGCCAATCACGCGCCGCCGCCGCCAGCCGACAGCGCGCAGCACGCCGATTTCGCGCGTGCGTTCGAAGACGCTCATCAGGGTGCTGTTCATCATGCCCAGGCCGCCCACCAGCACCGCGAAGATGCCCATAAAGAGCCCAAATGAGCGGTACATGCCCAACATCTCGGTCTGCGTGGATGGGTCGCCCGAGCGCGTGGCGGCCAGCCGTGGCCAGCGTTCCTCGATTTCTGCCTTGATTGCATCGATGCGCGTTTTATCGTCCACCCGCAGGTTGAAATAGCTGACCTGATAGCGCTGG
>DASCOB010000191.1:0-8205 GCA_036011785.1 Anaerolineales bacterium
AACGGGCACACAGTCACCTGCGCGCGGGGAGACTGGCAGTGCGACTGCGAATTCTTTTCAGTGCGCCAGGTGTGCAGCCACACCATGGCGCTGGAACGGCTGCTGCACGACATGCTTCCCGAGCCGGTCATGGTCTGAGTCGCGCGGGCGGCAGCATCCCGGGCGAGATCGCCAAGCAGGCTTCGTCCCGAAAACTGAAGGTATAATCTGCGGCAACGGCGGCGGGGTCCACCCCCGCCGTTTGCTTAAGGGATGCAAATGACATTTTGCCGAACTGTGCACGCCAAGTCCGCGCCGCCGTTTTCCCGACGCCGTATCACCACCAGAGAATCCACATAGAGAAATGAGAATCGCAATCATCGGCGCAGGCATAACCGGGTTGGCAGCAGCCTACGACCTGACCAAATCCGGCCATAAAGTGGTGCTTTTCGAATCCGCCTCGCAGGTCGGTGGGCTGGCTTCCGGATTCAAAGCGGATGGCTGGGCTTGGACATTGGAGCGGTTTTATCACCACTGGTTCGCCTCGGACCGGCATGTACTAGCACTTGCCGATGAGTTGGGCTGCCGCGAGAGAGTCTTCTTCCCACGCCCGACAACAGTCATGTATCATCACGGCAGGTTCCATGCGCTCGATTCAGCGCTCACCGCGCTGCGCTTCCCGGGGCTGGGCTGGGGCGCACGCAAACTGCGATTCGGGTTGACCACACTCTATCTGCGCCTGAGCCGCGACTGGCGCGCCTTGGAAAAAGTCACCGCGGCCGAATGGCTGACGCGCTGGGCCGGCGAGCGCGTCTATCGCACCATGTGGGAGCCGCTGCTGCTGGGGAAATTCGGCCGCTTCGCCCCCCAGATCCCCATGTCGTGGCTGTGGGCGCGCCTGCACGCGCGTACCACCCGGTTGGGAACCTTCGAAGGCGGCTTTCAGGCCTTTCTGGATATCCTCGCGGACAGGGTGCGCCAGCAGGGCGGTGCAATTCGGCTGCAGCACCCCGTCGCCCGCATCGCTGCATCGGTGGAGTCTGGCGTGCACGTGGAGAGCAACGGGGCGGAGCACCATTTTGAGCGCTGCCTGGCAACATGCTCTCCGCAGCAGCTGGCCAAGCTGGCCTCGCAGCTACCGCCCGATTACCGCCGCCAGCTGCTGCAGCTGCAGAGCATGGGCGCGGTGGTGCTGGTGCTTGCCTTGAAGCATCGCCTGAGCAAACATTACTGGTTCAACCTTCCGGCCCAGGTAGGTTTTCCTTTTCTGGCGCTGGTGGAGCATACCAACTTTGTCTCGCCTGAACATTTCGGCGGCGAGCGCATTGTTTATTGCGGCGATTATCTTGAGCGCGACCATGAGTACTTTAGCCTGCAAAAGGAGGAGCTGCTGGAGCGTTTTCTGCCAGCACTCTCACGCTTCAACGCGGATTTCAAGCCAGGTTGGGTGCAACGAAGTTGGCTCTTCCGCAGCCGTTACGCGCAGCCGGTACCCCGCGTGGATGGCTCCCACGAGCTGCCTACGCTGCGTACCCCGCTGCCCGGCCTCTGGCTGGCAAGCATGAGCCAAATTTACCCTTGGGACCGCGGCACCAATTACGCCATCGAGTTAGGCCGCAGGGTAGCTGCCAGCTTGACTGCCGGCTGACCGGCGCTCGCGGGCTATCGACTCAGCGGGTGATGGTCAGGCGCAGCACGCGCTCTTCTTCACCCCCGAACTTGTATTTGTAATCCTCGTCGCCGCGCATGAAATCAAAGCGCCGGTGTCCGCTGTCGATGGCGCGCTCAATCAACTGCGCCAGCAGCACCCAGCCGGGGGATAGCGCCGCATACGCCCCTGGGTCGTAACCCGAGTTGTACAGATAAACGGTCGCGCCCATGCTGAAGTAGGCATACGCGGCCAACTGGCGTCCTTCCAATTCCAGAAAGCACAGACCAAGCATCCCCGCACCCTGAGTCTCGCGCAGAATGTCGCCGAAAGCGGCGTGCATTTGTGGGGCGAGAAACGCGGCTTTCTCTGCGCCGCTCGCCCGCATGAGCGCGATGAACTTATCGATAGCAATGGGGTTATTCTCTCCAGGTTCGATGAAAACGGTCCGGGTGCCCTTAGCGGCAGCCCTACGCAGCTTGCGCCGAATCTCGCGGCGCTGCTTACCCTCCAATCTGGTCAGATAGGCATCAAAGTCATCGGGGAGCGTGAATTGCGGGCAGAAGTCTTGCAAGACCGCATCGGCCGTCCAGCCACGCTCGACGGCCAGTTTCTGCCCGTGTCGAGCGCTTTCACTTTGCTCTGGGATATTGGCGAGCTCGGCACGCTGCCAAGCCGGTGCGTCCACGCCGGCAAGCCAATCGAAAACCGCCCGCCACACTTCCGGCGCGTCCGCGGCGCGCGCGACCACATCGAGATAATCGGCGATATCCTCGCCGCCCACCCAGTGCAGCACCGCGTCCTCATCCACATACATGCTCGCGAGACCGACCATTGCATCAGCGTGACGAACGGCGAGAAGGCACAAATCACCACTGCCAAAATGCCCCCACCACGCCCGCTGGAATTCCACGCGTTGAAATGGGGTAGCGATAGCGCTATGCCGCAGCAGCTCGCCCCATTGCAGCTCCAGCTGGTCGAATGCTTCCGCGGTGCAAAAGGCCTCGACGTGCATCAGCCGAGTGGCCTCACGAGTTCATTGCTGCGCCTGTCGCACGACTGGTGCTGCTTCATGCGGAGAATTACCGTTGCCCCTTTTGATTGTTCACAAATTTCCACCGCCCACAAAAGGATAGTCTCCGCGCAGCTTTTTGGCAACGGCTTTGCTGCTATAATCACTGCGGCGCAGTTACTCCACCCACAAACGACAATCGACCGTGCCCAAATTCAATCTCAGCCGCAGAACCGTCTTCGCATTATTGGCCATCGGGGTGTACCTGTTGCTGCTGTTCGGGCTAGCGGCTGCGGAGCGGGGGGCATCCGGCGCCAAGATCGGCAGCCTCCCCGACGCGCTCTGGTATTCCATCGTCACGCTGACCACCGTAGGGTACGGTGATGCCTATCCGGTAACCCCCGTCGGGCGGGCTATCGGTTACACGTTTGTGCTCGGCAGCCTGGGCGTTCTGGGGCTATTAATCAGTCGCATTACCGAAGCATTTGTAAACATGAGGGAGACACGAAAGATGGGTTTGCTAGGGACGAACTTCACAGGCCACATTGTGGTCATTGGCTGGGACCAGTTCGCGCAATCGGTTGTGGACGAGCTAATCGGTGCAGAGAAAAAAGTCGCAGTTGTGACCGAAGACAGAAACCATGTGGACCCGATCAATGAGCGTTACGCCGAGGCGGATGTGTTTGTGTTGGTCACTGATTACTCAAATTACGCCACGCTGGAAAAAGCGAACATAGCCCAAGCGGCGACCGTGTTCCTCAACTTTGAGGACGACACGCAGAAATTGGTCTACTCACTCAATCTGAAAAAGCAGTACGGTGAGCCCGAGCACGTGGTCATCTTGAACAACACCGACCTTGAGGGTACCTTCCACAGCGCAGGCGTCACTTTCACTCTTTCCCGGGAAGGAATCGCCGCCAAAATCGTGGCCAGCTACATTTTCGAACCTGATGTAGCCCGGTACGCCGTCGATTTGCTTAGTTCAGCGGTGGCAGCTGATGATTACGACATTCAGCAATACCTAGTCACAGAGAGCAATCCCCACGTGAACCTGGACTATACGGAGGTCTTTCGTACGCTGAAGGACGAATACAATATCATCTTGATTGGGATCAGCAAACTGGAACAGGACGGCAGCCGCCGACTGCTGAAGAACCCCGCCAGCGCAGTGACCGTCGCAGCGGGTGATTATCTGATCATGATAATGAGCGGGGAGAACGAGGCGCCAATCACAGAGCTCTTCGGGGTGGAAGAAGGCTTCATTTCTGGTCGTTGATAGCCCACTGGGAGAGCGCAAAAAAGGGCCGCCGCCTTCAGCTGGCAGCGGTCTTTTTTTTAATTTGCCGGACAACGACACCGGACGAAACCATATCCGCGTATTCAAGATGCGGCCAGACGGCACGCTCGGCACAGGACAAATCTTTGCTGAGTTGGCCTCGATGGATGAGGGCTGGACTGATGGCATGCAAGTTGATTCCAACGGAAACGTCTATTGTATCGGTCTGGGGGGTATTCTGGTATTTGCCCAGCACGGACATTTCTTGGGGCGGATCATCCCTCCTGAGAAGCCCGCGAATCCGGCCTGGGGCGATCTGAATTGGAAAACTTTGTATATCACCGCCTGCACGAGTCTCTGTCAGGCGCGCGTCAAATGTAGCGGGCATTCCTATTCCAGCAGGGCTCCAGTTGGCGGGATAACCTCCGGAGCGAGCATGTCGTTGTTTGTAATCTGTGTGTGGAGAGTTGCGCGCCAATCCCGACAGTCCCCTTCTGTCCCGCCAACAAACTCACCAGGCCCCGACTCCAAAGCAACAAGATACCTTCAGCCCGCGATTCGACTGCAAAGCGGACGTGGAGCTAAGTTCGCCGTGGGCTAAGGTCCTGACCCTCTCGGACTCTCAGAAAGAATCACGATGAGTGTGTAGTCACACAGCCGCCGTCTGTTGGTATTTCCCGAACTCGATCGCCGAGTCGTACATGGCTACAACGTTCTCCGGCGGCACCTCACGCTGGATCTCGTGACACGATCCCAGTATGAACCCACCGCTGGGACCCAGCTCCCTGATCTTTGATCTCACTTCATCGCGCACCTCATCCGGAGTGCCGAAAGGTAACGTGTGCTGCGTGTCGATAGCTCCCCAGAAGCCCAAGTGGTCTCCAAACTCGGCCTTCAACCGGGCCGCTTCCATATTCTTGGCCGTTGTCTGGACCGGATTTATGGCTTCCACGCCGATGTCTATCAGGTCTGGCAACAGATGGTATATGGAGCCGTCGCTGTGCATCAGTACCTTGGCCCTGGTGTTGCTCTTGATCGCCTCCACCATTCGTCCCAGGTACGGCTTGACCTGGCGCCGGAACATCTCAGGCCGGAAGTAGGCCCGGTCCTGGAACCCCAGGTCGTCGGCGAACCTCACAACGTCCAGATAGTCTCCCACCTCTTGAAGAATCGCACGGGCGCAGGCCACGACCACCTCCGTGACGTGTTCCAGTAGCCCCTCGGCCAAGGCAGGCTCCAGTGCCAGGTCCTCCATCCACTCGGTAAAGCCTCTGAGCCGTTGGCATGGGCCCACCGACGAGGGACCGACATGCCCCATGATGGCGTAGTCCGTCTCCTCGTGCATCTTGCGCGCCCTCTCCCTGAGCCCCTCGTAGCGACCGGGCTTATTGGGGTCGGGCCATGGGTGGCGGTCCAAGTCCGCCAGTGTGATCTTCCTGCCCTGGAAAGGCCCCTGCTTGTTCATGTATGGGCCTTTCTCGGACCTCGACCAGACAACACCCCACCCGTCCCGGTAGCTCATCGCGTCTATCTGCTCGTGCACACTCTCAAGAGGGCGGGTATTTAGTGGCCTTACATCTACGTCGAAGCGCTCCAGGAGAGTTGGGCCTAAGATCAGAGTCTTGGACGGGTCGGATTGATCGTTCAACTCGGGTCGTTGCAACTCCTCGTCTACCCCCAGGTGCTTCACCAAGTTGATGTAAGCCCCGGCGTTGATGTTGTCCACCGCTATGGGGACTCGGTCCGGTTCCTCGTGGTTCAGTGCTTTGACCACTCTCTCTCTGTGACTCATCGCCGCCATTTACATTAGCCTCCTTCACTTCTCACCTAAGCGAGAGATCTAGCACCGGGGCCCCTACTGGTTACCGGAACACCAAAATAGCTAGCTCGCAGCAATGGATAACAGCGTCTTTGCCTCGTCCACTGCCGAGCCCGCGTCTGTTGCGAAGCCGTCCGCCCCAATCTCCGAGGCGAATCTCTGAGTAACCGGAGCTCCGCCTACCATTGTCTTCACGTTTTGCTTGATCCCCGCGTCATCTAGGAGCTTGATGACGGTCCCCATCTCGGTCATGGTGGTGGTAAGCAGGGCGGAGAGACAGAGAAGCTGAGCGCCCGACTCCTCGACAGCCTTGAGATATGCGTCGGCGGCGACGTCGGTGCCGAGGTCTATCACTTCGAAGCCCGCACCCCCCAGCATCATCCCCACGAGGTTCTTGCCGATGTCGTGAATGTCGCCCTGTACGGTGCCGATGACGGCTTTGCCAACGTTGACTCCCTCTAGGCCCGCCAAGAGCGGATTGATAAGCGCCATGGCCGCCTTCATCACGCGTGCGGAAATCAACATCTCAGGCAAGTAGTACTCGAAGTTCTTGAATTTCTCGCCGACCACGTCCATCCCCGGAATGAGCCCCTTGTTGACGATGGTGAGGGCATCCATCCCCTCACCCAGTGCCTTCCTGGTCCACTCCCCGGCCCCTTTCACGTCACCTACGATTACGTATTCGCTGATCTCCGTTACGCCCATAGATGTCTACTCTCTCTGCTT
This sequence comes from Anaerolineales bacterium, assembly GCA_036011785.1. GTDB lineage: Bacteria > Chloroflexota > Anaerolineae > Anaerolineales > UBA11657 > CAJWGI01. The sequence continues at coordinate 6,461 of DASCOB010000191.1, forward strand.
GATGTTGCCTAGTCCCCGTGTATCGGTAGGCGATATTCCCGTTCCGGCAGAGGTCCAGTTGGTGGGCCAGCCTCTGGAGCAAGCATACAGTTGTTTGTAATCTGTATGTGGAGAATGCATCGGTGAAATATTGCGAATAAGGGCGAGGAGAGTACGTGGCTGGCGCTGCGCCGTCGTCGCATCATGCGGGAGGGACGCTAGAAATGTAGCCACCACGAAGTAATTGTTACCGAGTGCATATGACCAGAGGCGCACTTAGAGAGGCGGATGCAGGTATCATACGTTCGGCACTCAGAATGTCTTCCGTACTACAAATGCGATCCGAATTCATTTTAGATGAACACTGAAGTTCATCTTCAGTTGATATAGTGCCAAATTCCTAACACTTCTCCCCCAAAGCCACAACCCAATAGCAAATAACCCTCAGCGGCGTTAGGTAATGAACACGCCCGCCTGCGTGTTCTCATCGCCGGAGCGGTACATTGCCTTCGGCAGTTTGATGCCCTCGACTTTGAAGCGCCGCATCACATCTTTGGTGAGTTCGCTCTCAACCCGCCACGGACGCCGCCAGTGCTCAAGGCGGATGTTGTCTACATAATAGCGCACATTGAAACCGATGAAGGTGTTGTTGAAAGCTGTCAGCCAGACCTGTGGTTCTTGCCACATGACCTTGGTGCGTTTGAAGCTCTCATCCAGCCAGTTGTCTAGATCCTGCACCATGTCATCCACGCGCGTCTCCTGTCCGGTCGGGTCGTGGATGACATCGTACAGATTGGCAAGGCGAGTTGAGAGAAAACGGATTTTCTGATCCCATTCTCCGTGCAGGATTTCCCGGTCATCCGGAAACAGATTGGGGTCGGTCAGCCAGACTTCAATCCAATTGTGCAACAGTTCGAGCAGCGTCTTTCCGTCCGCATCTGCCACCAGTTGCGTTTTTTGCCAGCGACGGCCTGTCTGCTCCAACGGCCGCAGCCCGACTTCCAAAAGGATTTTCTCGTATTCGCCGCTGAGATCAGCCACCTCCTGCGCATCCAGACCGCCCAATTCCATTTCCTTAATCTTCACGATGAGCGCATGCAACGCTACACGGATGGCATCCAGCCGCCGATTGACGTACGCCTCGGCGCGCAGCCGATTATACGCGGCCCTCTTCTTGGAGGGTGTACCCGTCGCCTCGTCTTTCTTCTTTAGACCTTTTACGGAAGGTAACGCTTTCAGCTTGGGCATCGGGTCGCCGACGATGTCCGGGTGCGCCAGCACGGCCTCGCGCAGCATCGCCATCACCTTGTTAGGATTGGTGCCCTGACGCTTGGCAGCGAAGCCCACCGTGGCCGCCAGATTGGTGGTCGGCCGATTGGCGTTGAAGAAGGTCGACCGTCCCAGCGCTCCGTTGGGGATGAACATGTCGGTGTAGTTCTGCACATTGAAGAGATGCGTCGTACGAATGCCGATGCTCCGCACCACGGCCGTGATGTTCTTCCCTTTGGTGACGGTATCCGGCAGCACGATGACATCTCCGGTGCGGAAGGGCGTATCCACCAGCAGAATCAGCCCGGCGAAAAAGTCGCTCAGGATACCCTGTAGCGCGAACGCCAGCACGAAAGCGCCACCGCCGACCGCAACCCACAACCCGGTCATGTCTATCCCCAGGAATTGCAGCGCGAAAAACAGGCCGACAATATAAATCATAGGCGCGCCAAGCCGTTCCAGAACCGGCACCAGCACATCGTCCCAGATTGCTTCGG
>DASCOB010000192.1:0-8271 GCA_036011785.1 Anaerolineales bacterium
CCGGATGTAACATCACTTCAACGTGAGCAGATATGCCACCAGCGCATCCAGCTGCGCGGGCGTGAGATAGTCATAAGACGGCATCACCGAGCCGGAAGAAACCGCGCGCGGGTTCTGCAGGTGCAGCCGTTGCCAGGCCGGGTTGTCGCCGATGCCCGCCCGGCTGGCCATATGCGCCAGGTCCGGGCCTTGCCGATTGGTGCCCCAAAACACCGGGCTCTGATAATAGTAATCTCCGGGCAACGACTCGGGCCCAATGTCGCCCGGTGTACGGATCATGCTTGCGTTGGCCTCCGGTGCGCGCACCTGTTGCGTGTGGCAATACATGCAACCTTCTTTCAGGTAAATCTCACGCCCCAACAGCTCCTGCTCAGTGTACGGGCGCGCCAGCGCGGTCGGCCCAATCGGGTCTTGCGCCGGAATGATAATCGTGACTATGATTCCCAGCAGCAGACTAATCAGAGAGCCGCCGACCAAGTAAGGGAGGCTGGATCTCATTACCCCACCCCCGGCCCAGCTGCCAAAACCGGAGAGCGCCGCGTCGGCTTCATTGCAGCTGTGCGCCACAGGTTGTACACGAAGCACAGAATGCCCGCCCCGGCCAGCAAGCCACCGAAAAGACGCGCGCCGAAAAACGGATTCATCACCCTGACAGTATCAAGAAACGGAATGCTGTTCGACATCCACTGCTGCGCCTGAATCAGCCCGGCCACCCACATAAACACCATGAACACCACCATTCCGATGGTGGTCAGCCAGTAGTGCCATTCCATCAGCGCACGGCTGTAAAGCGAACGCCCCACCAGCTGCGGAACCATCAGGTAAATAAGCGCGAAAGCCCAAAAGCTGTAATCGACCACCAGCGCCAGATGGCTGTGCCCTATCACCCAGTTGGTGAAATGCACGCGCATGGAAAAGGAGCGAAATGACTGCGCCACGCCCTGCACACAGGTGAACGCCCAGAAGAGCGCTCCGGTCACCAGAAAACGAAGCGCCACATCCCGTTCGATGCGTTGCCAGCTGCCGCGCATGGTCATGAAAAAGTTCACCATGAAGGCAGTGGTCGGCACAGCGGCGAGAATGCTAAACACCACAGTCAGGTACTCCAACCAGTCCGGGGCGGGGCTGTTGAGTTGATGGTGCTGTCCCGTCCACACGCTCCACAGGCCCCACAGCCCGAGCTTGTGGCTGTACAGAGGTCGGTCGGCCAGTTTCGGCAACAGATACAGCGCCAATCCGAGGCCAACGGTGGTAAACCACGCGTTGAACAGGTTGTGCACGTAGAAATAATTGACGATATTGTCCGTCATCCCGGTGAACGCACCGTCGGGGTCCCAGATTTTGTTGCCGACCATGTACACCGGCAGCATCACCATGGTGCCGGCCATGAACATCCACAGGCTGACGTAAATCTTGGGCTCGTTGCGCCGCGCCACAGTGCCCCAGATGTTCACCGCTAGCAAAAACATGTTCAGCACCAGTAGCAGGTCAAGCGGCCAGATCATCTCCGCGTATTCGCGCCCCTGCGTGACACCCAGTGGCAGAGTGAGCAGCGCGCCAGCCACCATCAGATTCCAAAGCCACCAGTTCGCATGCGCAAGCCGCTCACTGAAAAGGCGAGTGTGCGTGAGGCGCGGAAGGATGTAAAGAATCCCGCCCACATAAGCCTGTGAGAGCCAGCCAAAGATGGCCAGATTGACGTGCGCCGCGCGCAGCCGCCCGAAGCTGAGATACGGTTTGATGCCGATAGGAAGAGCATCCTGCAGCGAGGGCACGTAGAGTATCAACGCCAGGGTTAGGCCCATGACACCCGGCACCAGCAGCCAGAAAAGCGCGGCGAAGAAGAATCGTCTGCTGGCGCTGCCAGCCGTTGAGCTCAGCATGTCGAGCAAAAAACCGTATTCTGGTTGGTCAGAAAGAAAGTTGGCCTACCGCCCGCGAAGCGTAATCGATAAGCACTGCGCCGCCACGCAATTCCACCCCCGCGACCAAGTTGTCGGCCGCGATGCCGCGCACATTTGCGGTTTGCTCGCACACTTCCACGCGTACGCCCATCTCCAGCGCCTCGCTGAAACGTTGCCGGATAGTTGGCTTGCCCGGCTTACTCTCATCCAACGCATCGATTTTACCGGTGACCATTGTGTCCGCGCCGGCTTGAACACAATAGACCACGGTCTCGAACTCCATGGCGGCAGCCAGGGCAGCGTACATGAACGCAGACCTGACGATAGGGGTGTATTCAAAACCGGTTTTCAAGACCACCAGGAAGAGCCTGCTTTCATCAGTAGCCGCGGCGGTGTCCGTCCGCGCAGACGCTTGCGCGCTTTTGCGCACGAAGAAACTGTAGCGCCCGCTCTCGTCCGCAGCGGCAATCTCCACTATTTCCACGCCCACCTTGCTCGCCCAGGTGCGCAAATCTGGGCGGGTGTTGGCATCGGTAGTGATTACCTCGAGCACCTGTCCGGCAGCCATCACACTCAATTCCTTTTCGGCCGCAAGAATGGGTGCCGGATAGATTTGTCCCTGGCAATCAAGAATATGGTCAGCGTTGGGCGCCGTCATGGGGTCCTCCTCCTGAAAGACTATTCGATTGAATCTGCGATTGAGACTGCGAATTCCTACTTATGCTTCTACTGGCCTCGCCGGACCGGGAACGCTTGCAAGCCCGAAACTGGCGCACACCACTGGCTGAGAGTGTATTTCCGCCTGCAGCGTGTATTGTAACATACGTTCTCAAACAACGCTGCGCGCCACAGAAAGTTACGCGCCAGCGCGCAGGGTGAGGGACGGCTTCACGTCGCCTGCTCGGCTTCCACCTTCAAGAGCGCGCGCATCAAGTCTGCCTCCTCCTCCAGACTGGAAACCTCGCCATCCAGCCAGGCAGCGCGCAGCCTCCCGAGAACGCGCCCGAACTGCGGTCCGGGGCGCACGCCAAGCGCTCTCAGGTCTGCGCCGCGGATGGTCGGCTTCACACGCCGAAACTCATCGCGATAGCGGCGAATGTTCTCCCGCACGCCTGCGTCAGCCTCCGCCAGCGCCACCACCGAGAGGGTTGCCGGAACACAGCCATCCAGAACGCCCACAACGCCGCTCGGCTTTGATGATTCTCCCAGCGCGGGTAACCGCGTCTTGACGTGCGGAATCTGCTGCAGCACTCGCATCGTGGCGGCGGTCACTTTCAGACGCCGGCAAATGGCCTCTGTATCCGACCACTCCAACCGATAAAGCCAGAGGGCAAAGTAGATGATCGCCAGCTCTTCCTCGGGCGCCGCTTCCCGCGCTGCCACGAACCGCTCGGCAAGCCACGCATCCGCCTGACCGGCAAGCGCAGCGTGTAGCGCTCCCGGTACGCCGATTTCGTCCAGACGCGCCAGCATGACTTGGGGGATAGCCTCCGCGAACATGTGCTCAATCTCGTGCCGGATGCGGTCTCCACTCACTCTGGCCAACAACGGCAGCGCGAGTTCCATTAGCTCGGCGCTGCGCCGGTCAATCTGGAATCCCAGGCGCTTCTCCAAACGCACGGCGCGCAGCACACGCGTGGGGTCATCGACAAAACTCAACGAGTGCAGCACCCGCAAGCGCTTTTCTTCCAAGTCCTTCAGTCCGCCCCAGTGGTCCAACAGATCTCCGAAACGGTGCGATTGCAAACTCACCGCCAGCGTGTTCACGGTGAAATCGCGCCGGTGCAGGTCAAGTTTAATGCTGCCGCGCTCAACCTCGGGAAGCGCGGACGGCCGGGTGTAAAATTCGGTGCGCGCCGAGACCAGGTCCAGAGCTGGCAGCCCGGTCTCCGCCGCCAACTCATCCGGCAGAAGCCATTTGGCGGTGCCGAAGCGCCGGTGCGCGGTCACTCGTCCACCATGCTGTTTTGCCAGCACGCGACCCAACTCGATGGCGTCGCCCTCAACCACCAAATCGTAATCCACGCTGGCGCTCTCCAGCAGCAAATCGCGCACAAATCCGCCGACTACATAGAGGCCGCTGCCCTGAGATTGTGCGGCTGCGCTGAGGGTATACAGCAGTTTCAGGTGCGACGGAGAGAGCGCTCGCTGCAGCAAATCGGTCACGTTGCGGCGCCCGTGCTGCGGTGAAAGTGCCAGTTCCTTAATCAAATCTGTGCGCGTCACCACGCCCACAATGTCGCCATCCCTAGAGACTGGTATCTGCCCCCAGCCGTGCCCAATCATCTCGTTCAAAAGCCGGTCCACGCTGTCGTCGGGCGACACCGTCACTGCGCCCGCCTCCATGATATCCGTCACTGAGGTGTGCTCCAACTGGTGCGTCCGCGCCCGGTCAACCGCACGGCGCGTGACCAGCCCCAGCACCTGTCCAGCCTCCACGACCGGGTAGCCCTCATAACCGTGCTTTTGCATATGCGCGTAAACCTGTTCAACTGTGGTCTCCGGATTGAGAGTGTGTACCCCGTGAGACATAATATCTGCTACCACGGCGGTAGGTTGCACATGCGTGGGCAACTCTTGCAACAGGCGCGCGCGCACCTCAGCGAGCCGGCTGCCGGCCAGCAGCGCGGCCGCAGCGCGACCGTGACCCCCGCCCCCAAATTCACGGGCGATGACGCCTACATCAATCGCCGTGGTGCTGGAACGCGCCACCAGCTGCACATCGCCGTTGATTTGCACCAGCAGAAAGAGAGCGGCCGGCTCGAGCGCATCGCGCAGCTTGTGTGCCAGCGCTGAAAGTTCCTCCCCACTCCGGACAAGCGTTCCGGTAGCGAGTACCACCGTTTGCCCATTCAAACGGTGCGTCTCCGCGCCGGCCAGCAATTTATCGTACAGGGCGCGCTGGTCGCTGTTCAGGGGCTGCCGCAAGAACTCCGCCACGATGCGCAGATTCGCGCCCTGAGCCAACAGCCACGCGGCCGCCTGCAAATCGCGGGGGGTGGTGGCCGCATAAGTCAGGTTTCCAGTGTCTTCGTAAATTCCCAGCAAGAAGAACGTGGCCTCGTTGGCCGAGACGGTCATGCCACGTTCGCGCAACTCCTCCAGCAGAAGCGTGGTTGTTGCACCTAGCGGCTCTATCACCCGCGTGCCCTCGATACGCGCATGCTCATCGAGCGGGTGGTGGTCAATCACATGCAATATGCTTTTTGCGTTCACTCCTTTGACAGACACCAGATGCTGCGTATCCACCAGCAGCACGTCCCGCGCGCGACGGCGTTGCAAATCCTCCGGATGGCAGAGTGAGAATTCGCCACCGTAAACAGTCAAGAAGGCGCGCACATTCTGGTTGAGCGTGCGTGGCCGCACTGCGCGGGCAGCTGGATAGAGGCGCTGCGCCGCCACTAGCGACGCAAGCGCATCGAAATCAGCGTATTCGTGCGTCAGAATCAGATCCATCTTGTCACCACGCATTGTCCCGTTGATGCCAGTGATTCATGCGAGCATTATACAGGGGAGCACGGCGCGAACAAGTAGAACTTTGCCCGCCTCAGTCTCAAAGGCTACAATGGGGAAGCGCCAGTCAGGTAGGAGGCGCGACGCACTCGGAAAGTGCGTCGCGCCTCCTACCCGGCGGCCTGCGCTAGGTCGCGCCGCAGTGTTTTCCCAACCGCAGTTTTGGGAAGCTCGTCCAGAAAGGCTATCCGCCGGGCGATCTCGTGTGGGGCAAGTTTCTGGCTCTGAAATTCAATCAGGTCTTCCACGCTGACCGACTGGCCGGGCTGCAGTACCACACACGCCAGCAGCGCTTCCTGGCCCTCTTTCTCCTGATGTGGGATGCGCGTCACGCCCACCTCCTGCACATCCGGATGGTCAGCGAGCACCTTCTCCACCGCCGTGGGATAGACGTTGAAACCACCGATTAGCGCCATATCTTTCTTGCGGTCAACAATGAAGAAATAACCGTCCTCATCCATGTAGGCGATGTCGCCGGTATACAGCCAGGGTGGGCCACCATCGCCCAGATCGCGCAGCGCGTTGTCAGTCTCCTCCGCCATGTTCAGGTAACCCTTCATAGTGTTCGGGCCGCGCATAATCAATTCGCCCGCCTCGCCCACGGGCATATCGGTGACCCCGTCATCCACGCTGACGATGCGACAATCGGTGTCCGGAAAGGGCACCCCAACAGACTGTTCTTTGCCCGGACGCCCGAGAGGGTTCCCGTGGCTGGCGGTGGGGGCCTCGCTCATACCGAACCCTTCCACAATGGTGGTTGTTGCCAATTTCTCAAAGCGGCGCTTCGTTCCGCGAGCCAGCGGCGCAGAGCCGCTGAAACACACCCGCAGCGAGTTCAAATCTGCTTTACCGCTTTTCACGTCGGCATGATTGTTCAAGGCGTTAAAAAGCGCCGGCACGCCCATGAAAATCGTCGGCCGCCATTTGACCATGTTGCCCAGCAGGTCATCCACATCGCGCGCGTTCGGCACAATTATTACCGAGGCAGCCGCGCTGGCGGCATAGGCCACAATGGCAACCAGCCCATACACGTGAAAAAACGGGATCGCGCCCAGCAGCACTTCCGCGGAGGGGTCCTCGCTGGGAAGCCAGCATTGCATGGGTTATGTATTCGCCACCAGCGCACGGTGCGTCGACATGGCGCCCTTGGGCACCCCGGTGGTACCGCCGGTGTATTGATAAATGGCGATATCCTCAGCGGCATCAATGCTGATACTGGGCTGATCGGCGGGGCTGTGTTGCGCCAGCAGATCCTGAAACCACATATCCCCCGGCTCGAGTGCAGGCAGGTATTGGGTGCTCTTTTTTTCCTTTGCCAGCGTGAAGAGCGCGCGCGCTGCGCCCGACAGGTATTCCTTGAAGCGCGTCACCACCACGGTCTGCACCTGCGTCTGCGACTGCACGCTCTTGAAAGGCCGGTAAAACATGCTCAGAGCAATGACGCACTTGGCGCCCGAATCGTTTATTTGCTTGGCCATTTTCGCGGGCGGGTAGGTGGGGTTTGTAGCCGAGATGATTCCGCCGGCCTTGAGAATGGCATAGAAGGCGATGATGAACTGGACGCAATTGGGCATGATGATTGCTACCACATCGCCCTTCTCGATTCCAGCAGCAGCCAGACCGGCGGCCATGCGCGCCGCGGCGTCGTTGATCTCGCCCCACGTGACCGTGGCGCCCACGCGACCGAGCAGCGGTAGTGGCGCGGATGTGATGCAGGATACCTTGTGCCCATTTTCCGACGCGGTTTTCTCCAGCTGCTGGTGCATTGCGCCGGCGGGATAGGGCTCAAGTGACGCGGGCGCGCCGGGGTCGTACATCTTCGTCCACGGTCTGCTCAAGTAGATAGACATGAGACACGCTCCTAACCCCCACCGGATAATCTGAGGACCGACTTCAAGCGACGCAACGCGCAACGCACCACGTGAACCCACGAAAGGAAAAAACGGAGTCGTACGCCTCTGGGCGCGCACACGCGCGCTTTCACCACTGAGAGTGTATTACAAAACTGCGCGAAGATTGCAACACCTGCTACGACACAGGCGGACCGTTCGAGAGCAGGCGCGCCAAGTGGGCACCACTCAATGCGCCCGCTCCTGCGCCAGAATCTCGCGCAGCAGCGCCTTTCGTGGACTGCCGCTGAGCAGCTCCAGCCGGCGCACTCCGAGCGGATCAATCTTCGTACGTAACAGACGTAGCTGCTCGAAAGTGGGAGGCTCGGTTTCAGTCAGGCCAGGGGCAAGCTGCACTTCGAATCCGGTCTTCGTGCGCACCTTCTCCAACTCCACCCCGGGGTGAAGGCTGGTAAGGCGTAACTGCCCATGCGCGAAATCGAATTGGCCCAGATTGGTGATGAGGTAACGCGGTCCGCTGCCGCGCGTTCGCTCTGGGGAATGCCCCAGCCCGGAGAGGAAATCCAATTCCTCTACAAACACAGCGCGGGAGTGGCGCGGCACGTAGAGATAAGCCAACGTTGTAACCGGAGTCACATCCGCGATTCCACCGGAACCGGGCAGCCGTAATCGGGGACGTCGATAGTTGCTGCCGATGGCGATGTTGTTGAAATTGCCGGCCGCATCTACCTGCCCCGGACGAAAGAATTCTTTCAGGTGGTAGCGTGGCAACACCTCGGTCACTACCCGGCCGAAACCGAAGACGGTAATTGCTCGTTCAAGCCACAGGCCCTCTACGCCCGCAAGCCCCAGCGGCGCCCAGTCACGGCAAAGCCCCTGCCCGATGGCCGATGTGAACATCAGGTCGGGAGCGTGAGTGCATTTTGCCAGCAGGTACCCGGCCGCCACCAGCGGGGTGGCGATACCCTGCGCGACCACTTCGCCGTCATCAATCTGCCGGGCGA
>DASCOB010000193.1:0-3942 GCA_036011785.1 Anaerolineales bacterium
GGCAGAGCGCCGCACTGTGGCTGCGGTGGTTGTGGGTTCAAGTCCCATCAGGCACCCCTCTGCAAGCCCCCGTAGCTCAATGGATAGAGCACCTGACTTCGGATCAGGTGGTTGGGAGTTCGAATCTCTCCGGGGGTGCCACGATCACGAAAAGCTTACCTGATAGGTAAGCTTTTTTGTGTTGTAATACCCCAAAACCCGTGAATGTTTGAGTACCAGAGGCCACCTTGTGTTAGAACTGCAAATAGCTGTTGAAGGCTACCTTTACGACCGCACTCCATTCCTGTCTGGCCCGACCATTTCAGACTATAGAAACTGGTTGGAGAAGTTCGCGAAATGGCTGCCCAGCGGCCAGACAATGGTCGACAAAATCACGTCGAAGATGCTGATCGATTGTTCCTATGATCTGAAGCATGAATAATTCAAGTAGGCGGTTGCCGCTAGTAGTACTGCTAGGGGGGTGTCTCATCTCACTGATTGGTTTCGGGGTGCGTTCGCCATTCGGCTTGTACCTGGGGCCGATGACCAGTACCTTGGGCTGGAGTCGAGAGACCTATGCGTTGGCCATGGCGATACAGAACCTGGTGTGGGGCCTTGGCCTGCCGCTGGCCGGCGCGTTGGCCGACCGGCAAGGTTCGGTAGTCGTGATCGCTGGCGGCGCACTTGTCTATGCCCTGGGAATCTTGGGCATGAGCGTGGCGGAATCTGCCTGGACGTTGTATCTGACCGCTGGCATTCTTGTCGGTATAGGCGTTGCGTTCACGGCCTTCTCGCTCGCCATTGCGGCTATGGTCCGGGTTGTCGGACCCGCCAAACGTTCACTGGTGATGGGAGCTGGAATGGCGGCCGCTTCGATGGGCCAGGTGCTGTATTCGCCGCTGGCTCAAAGCATGATTGCTGACTACGGATGGAGCGCCAGCCTGATGATGCTGGCGATATCGGCGCTCGTGATTGCACCGCTGACACTGCTGTTGCCGAACGACCCTCAGGTCCATAATGAACAACCGCTGCACGGTTCGGTGATAGAGGCGCTGGTTGAGGCCTTCCACCATCGCGGTTACCTGCTGCTTACCGGCGGCTTTTTCGTTTGTGGCTTTCACGTTGCCTTCGTCACGGTGCATTTGCCGGCATATGTGACCGATCTGGGGCTGGACCGACATGTTGGCGCCTGGTGCATTTCCCTTATCGGGCTATTCAACATTGCAGGCTCCTTCCTCTCGGGATGGTACGGCCAGCATGCCAGTAAAAAATTTGGCCTTAGTGCGATTTATTTGATGCGTGCACTAGTCCTGCTGGCTTTGCTGCTGGTTACTAAGACCGAGCACACAATGTACGTCTTTGCCGGGGCTATTGGAATGCTGTGGCTAGCCACGGTGCCGCTTACCAATGGCATCGTCGCGCAGATATTTGGCGTGCGTCACATGGCGACGTTGTTCGGGATAGTTTTCCTCAGCCACCAGATAGGCAGTTTCACTGGGGTTTGGATGGGCGGCTGGATACACGATCACACCGGTTCCTATGACCTGATGTGGCAGGCCGGTATCATACTAGGCCTGGCCGCGGCGGCGATCCACTTGCCGATCAACGAAAAACCCCTGGCCTGTCTGGACATGGCCTGATGCCATCACTTATTGCCCATTTTGATTAGGGTTAATGTTTGATTATGATGGCAACATCAGCTACTATTCACGAGATGAGTAGCTGAAAAACGCGACAAGCACTTTCTCTCAGAGTTGACCACTGGTGGCATCTGACTGGTCCAACAGGGCCTGATAGTCTGGATTCTCATAGCGACTAAGAAGGAACGCCGGGGCATAATCGGGGAGTGCATCCCCGGTAATGTGAGCGGCCAGCAGCTCGGCTGCGGCCTGTGAGGCCATCTGCCCGAAGCCCGAGAGAGCGCCGATGATAAAGGCCCCCTCCACGTCCAGAGGCCCGATTAGTGGTCTGTTTTCGCGGGTTTTGCAGTAGTACCCGCCGTCTACAACAGGACGAGCTGTCCGACCAAGATAATTGGACAACCCGGGGATCATGTCCGTCAGACCTCGCAGCACAACCTCGGCGTAAACGGGATCTAACTGTGGCGGCCAGACCGGCTTCACCGGATCCACATCGTAGGTCCACAGCATCAGCAAGACAGGGCTGTCCGCAGCCCCCTCAGGCCGGAAGTGCACCCCGGACGGTAGTTCCCGCAGCAGCCAGCGGGTGTCCGCACTGGTTGCCAACTCCTCGCGTTCATCAGGTGACCAGGCCAGTGCCACCGGGTCACTCCAAATCATCATCGGCACATCGCGCGGCACCACGCCTAGGCGGTCCCGGAAGGCGATCTTCGCGTGCAGCTCGTTGAGCACTGGCACTTCTATGCCGAGCACAGCGACTACATCTCTGATGTACGGTCCGGCGGCGATGACGAACGTGTCAGTGCTAACCTGATTGTCCCCCTCGGCTCCCTGAAACCGCACCGCGCGCACTCGTCCCCCCTGTAGCGTTGCGCCCGTCACCCTGGCGTTGAGCAGCCGCGCGCCGTGAGCTATGGCTTGCTCCAGCATATACATGCCCATCTGTTGGGCGCTGAACCATCCGCAGCGGCGGGCGTGGAGGGCTGCCACTACCTTCTCTGTGACGAAGGGATAGTGCGCCATGATCACTTCCTTATCGAGGATCAGGTCGGCGCCGGATGGTTCGCCCTCGAAGCCGTGTGCTGGCGAGCGTCTGTAAACCTGAGGAGAAGGCCCGCCGTCATGCACACGGAGTGGCCCGGCACCCAGTTGTGAGATTTCGGCGGCGGAATCCCTGAGGGTATCGGCGCGCGCAACGTCCCCGGTCAGGAAAAGGTAGCCGCGCCGGCTGAGATTGAAGATATTGTCGGTCTCAAGCGCCATCGCCTCCAGTAGATCGATGCTGTGGTTCATGAAACTCACCATAGCGTCCCCGGGCCCGGGCCACCAGTTGCGGTAGCATTCCGTGGATTTGTCGCTGGTGAGAGTGAGGGGAGGGCGCTCGTCGATAATGAGGATGTTTTTTACCCCTCTTTTGACGGTTAAGTGGTAGGCGGCCGAAATACCGGCAATGCCCGCACCGCATATCACGACGTCAGCGGTTGCTTTTGTCACGCTCCCCACACCTCGTGTCTCCCGAAAAATTCATCCCCGTAATCTCGAATCGACTGACAATGCTAGCTCACGTTCTGGATATTCGATGTTGGCGTGTGGAATAAGAAAGGGCTGCAATGGTTAGTTTGACACACCTAGCAGTGCTCGCCGATGATTTCAATTCAATACGGCTCGAGAGAATCCGATACTTGGCTCGTAAGGGCTACTGCTGGAAATCAGCTGCTTGGCCATGCTTTGCTCATCTGCCATGTGAACAAATGCCACTTTGCGATGCGGTATCTACCGCAGGCTGGGCATGGCTCCTCCGCAGGTACGGCTGTTCCTGATTGAGCTGTAACCGCTACCAGCACGTGGCCACCCACCAAAAAATTCTCAGTTGCCGACGTAACACTCTATTCATCCTCTCGAGGGAGCGGCGAGGCCGATCACGTTGAAGCCCGAATCGACGTAATGCACCTCGCCGGTGACGCCGGCGGCCAGGTCTGAGCAAAGGTACACGGCCGCGTTGCCTACGTCTTCGATGGTAATGTTGCGCTGCAACGGAGCCAGCTCGGTGAATTCGCGGTGCATGGCTTTAAAACCGGAAACCCCGGCCGCGGCCAGCGTGCGGATGGGGCCCGCCGAGATTGCGTTCACGCGGTGTGACAGTGGCCCCATGTCTGCCGCGAGATAGCGCACCGAGGCTTCCAACGCTGCTTTTGCCACTCCCATCACGTTGTAATGCGGCACCGCTTTTTCAGCGCCATAGTAGGTCATGGCAAGGCAGCTGCTGCCGGGGTTGAACAGCGGCAGCGCGTGGCGCACCATTGCGGTGAAGGAATAGCAGCTG
>DASCOB010000194.1:0-4401 GCA_036011785.1 Anaerolineales bacterium
CAACGCCCATGTGGTTAACGACATCACTAAGAGACTGACCCATAATTTCAAAAATACAACCGGGATTCTCTTTAGCATTAGTAGTGCCCCGCTACCAGTATACGCTAGTCAGCCGTTCGAAATGCAGAAGGTGTGATGATGGCAGTTCTAGCGTGACAGAATGATGATGGAGCCAACGCCCATCCCCAAACCCAGTAGTTTAGTCGCAGTGACAGGCTCGCGAAATACATAATAGGATAGCAACACAGCCACAACCACAGACATCGATTTTATCGGGAACACAACACTTCCTTCGCCGCCTAGACGTAATGCAAGCATAGTAAGAAAAATGCCCGCACCTGTAGCAATTCCTGACATTGATGCGACACCAAGCATTCTTGGTGACAATTCAAATTGATTCCTCTGCCAAATGTGCAAGATTATGGCAAACAGGGCTACAAAAACAGTCTCAGTCAACATAAAACTGGGGGAATAGACTTTGTTTACACCAGCGACTTTCCAAAAAAAATTTGCGAATCCGAACCCGAAGAGACCAAAAATGGCGAGCATTATCGGTGTATTCATATTATCTCCAATATTAGCCTGTGGTTTCCTTTCCAAGTGGTCGCGCGCCGTCCTTCCCCAGTATACAGCGCACTTGCTCGACGCACTCATTGCCAGTAGTCTCAAACAAAAAGCCGCCAACCAGATTGACGGCATAGTTGCGCTTGCTATGGCCTGTTTGCAGACTGTACAGGAACAGTCTCAGTCGCTCGAAGTACTGTCGGCGTTTTGCTGTTTGCTAAATGGTTAACGGGCCATAAGGCGGGTAAATTGCGCTATTTTTTCCGAAATGGGCGGAATAGCATCGGCAGCCGTCTCGCTAGCCTTGCAGGCGGTGGAGATTGCTAGGCCCATGCCAGTATCAAGCGTTTCCATTCCAGCTAATATAGATGTGTAGCACTCCACAGATGTCTCAATGAGCGTCACTAAAGCTTCGTGCGCATCATTCATATCACGTGAGATTTTAACTAGGTCGCCACTTGTAACATTCTCCCAACCTTCCCAGCTCCTGAGCGTCCTTTCTCCGATATTAGTTAGGCACACAAGTGGTTGTAGATTATCGAGTTTCTCGCCGTTACGGGCCAAATTGGACGTCAAATTAAATAGAGATTGTCCCATGTCATCCCAAGTCGCAATGGTTGGGTTCTTTTCATCTTTCTTCGCTGCATCTCGAACTGCTATCTGGTCATCCAAATATGTATTCCAGATGCCGTCATATAAGTTCATACGCACAAAGAGTGAGTCTGTACAAGCGACATGAGCTTTAGCAGTCTGGACGTCATTCCACCAAGCGTAGGCCAACGCACCAGCCACGATGACGATAAAAAATATGCGGTACTTCTTCCAAATAGCCCGGGACATATTCGCTCGGATACCCATAACGTTGTATAATACCACTACACTTTACCAACAAAAAAGACGGGTCGTGCAGGTGTTGGACCACCTACACGACCCTAACCATCCGCTGGGAACTACAGCGGCGGCCTGAGGTAGATTCTATCAGACCTGCTGCTCCCGGCGCAGGTCTTTTTTGTTTATTTATCGGCCGTAGATAGCGAACCGGAGAGCACAACAACCAGCAACCCGTAGGTAAGAAAGCCCCCGTCGTTACTACTCACGTCGGGGCGTGACGCAGTCTGGTAGCGCACTGCAATGGGGTTGCAGGGGTCGGCGGTTCAAATCCACCCGCCCCGACTGGACCAACAAATTAATGTACGGCACAGCGGAAATCCGCAAAGGAGGGACAAGATGTCCAAATTTCTCGTACGAGCTTCCTACACCAGTGAAGGAGTGCAGGGATTGCTCAAAGAAGGTGGTTCCAGTAGGGTCGAGGCAGTGACCCAGCTGACAAATGGCATGGGCGGGTCGGTGGAATGCTTTTACTACGCTTTTGGGGACGACGACGTTGTCGGCATTATCGACATGCCGGATCACGCGAGCGCCGCAGCCTTATCTCTTGCAGTCAATGCAAGTGGAGCAGTTTCCGTAAAGGCTACTGTGCTTTTGACCGCCGAAGAAATGGACGAGGCGACCAAAAAGACCGTCAATTATCGGCCACCCGGCCAATAACGTCATCTCGGTGGGTCTGGACGGCTCGTTTTCCGGACCCAAATTCATTCCGGAATTAGGCATAACAGATTCCCGCCGGTGGGAGAATTCGACCTCGCCCGGTCTGGCGGCATCATGTAACCTACCTCCCCTCCATTTGTGACACTAAATTGATGGGCTCAGTGGCACTGTGTCCAAAACCGCGCAGCTAGCGGAAAAGCCAGAGAAAGAATTTTCCCTGATACGGGCACATATCCCCTTTTGGATTGCCATTGCTCTTTCGGCACTTGTACTCGCCACGTGCGGTGGCGGGGCGCCAAAGACCCGCTTTCGGAAAGCGAGCAAGTCCGGCTCCGGTGACAGCCACGGAAGCACCGAAGGAGAGCGGGCCGGTGGCGGTTTTGTTTGCGGCGGGAATGTTCGTCCAATTCAGTGATGAATGTTTACGACCGTTCCCACTTGCGAGAAATTGTACAGCCACTCTGCGTCCGCTATGCTCAGGTTGATGCAGCCATGGCTCATCGGAGTACCGAAATTATCATGCCAATAGGTGCCATGGATACCGTAGTCACTGAAGAAATACATCACATATGGAACATCAGGCAGGTACCACGGCACTCCGAAATCAACGCCGCGCATGTCATCTTTTCTGAATTTCACGTAGACCTGGAATTGCCCGGTCACAGTGGGATAGCGCTCAATTCCAGTTGATGCCGCGAACTCGCGCGCGCGGCGGTTGCCCACCATCGCATACACGCGCTGGGCGCTGATGTCGATGTCGATCCAATTCGAGCCACCGTCGCCGGCATCCGGTTCCGAGGCATCCGCCTCTCTGGACGGGGTGACTGCAACCTTCTCTATTCGCCATTCTCCGGAAACAGGCAGTGCCTCTAGGGTAAGCGTCATGTTGAACTCTTGAGGAATGCAACCTGCGCCGGTCCTATATGTCACGTCAGCATCAACAACGGTTTCACTACCGCTCTGGCCGGCAATCACCATGTTTTCGGCCTGCGCACTGCACAGCGCCATGTCGCGGTAACTCTGGGCATATTCCTCGAAGTCATGGTCGTGTGCCCGTGCCTGAAAACCATCGGTGAGCAGCTCCCAAGCCGCCTCATAGCGCTTCTCACTCACGTAGGTCCAATACGTCACCACCACGTCAGCCGGCATTGCGATTTCGCCCCTGACCGTGTCTCGATACACCCGGTTTATCTCGTCCGGTGACTCCGTGAAGGCAAAGGGGTAATGGGCGTTGTGCAACTCCTGCCGCATGCGTGCCTCGACCTCGTTGACTTCCTCGCCCACCTCCGTGCTGTCATCCATTGTCTCGGCTACTGCCGCATCCACCACCGTTTCGGCCGCGTCTTCACTCACAGGCCCTGAAATAGCTGGGATGGTCAGAAACTGGTCGGTGATGATCAATGGTGACGCAAGGCTGCTGGCGTTCATTATCGCCTCGACCGTAGTGCCGTACTCGCGCGCGACCCAGCCCAAGTAATCGCCGCGCCTCACCACGTAGGTGATCGGTTGGTGAGGATCTCGGCCCTGAGACTCGGGATTCACTGCCCAATCAGAACCAGGAACAACCAGATGTTGACCCACGTGGATAACCGAGCTGCTCAAACCATTGGCAAAAGCCAGAGCGGCGATGCTAATTCCGTACCGCTCTGACAGCCGCCCAAGATTGTCGCCGGGCTGCACAACATGGACTACGGGATTTGGCACATCAGGCGCCGCATATACAGCGCCCGCAGTGGCCGTCAAAACCAGCAGCGCCAGCATTGTCCCGAACATGGTCGCTCGGTTGATGAGATACATGAGTTAGTCCTGACAATGAACCGAGTTGCTCTCGCGTACGCCGGGAATTACGAGGTCGCGCGAGCTGCTCGACATTCCTCCCCATGCTAAGTATACACCGTGCTTCTAGAGCAGCACCCTCGGGTCCATCGGGAGGGGAAGACCGCCCGAATATAACTAAATCCGGAGACAAAACGTTACCCATCCCCATAGTGAGCCAAGCATCACTGAAGGCGCCCCTTACATAATGAGAAGGTCGGGAATTCCGCACACGTAATTTGAGCCAGCGCAGCCGCTGCGAACGCTGAAACACAAGAAGCCGCCAATAAGATTGGCGGCATCGTTGCGCTGCCTGCCATGGCTAGTTTAGAGACGGTTCACGGCATGGCGGCCGCGATTGTGCTGCACGCAGGGCAGCTCTGGTTGGGGCGCACCAGCGAGTAACCCGCCTGCGGGTCATCGTCCATGCCCTTCAATATGGCGAAATCGACATTGAATATGATCATCAGGCGG
>DASCOB010000195.1:0-4138 GCA_036011785.1 Anaerolineales bacterium
TTCGGGATCCGAGTGGAGTTCTCTTCGTTCGAGACGACACGCTTTTCCGCCAAGTAAATTTGACGTACCAGGCCGACTATGATCACTTGCACGCGTCGGGGCTCTATGAACAGCTTGCTCACTCAAATCTTCTGATATCTCATGCCGAAGTTGCTGGCACACACGCAATATCCGACACTGCCTACAGGGTTATCCACCCGGAAGAAATCACTTTCATATCATATCCATACGAATGGTGCTTCAGTCAACTGAAACATGCTGCCTTAGCCACGCTGCAGATTCAGAAGACGGCGCTCGAATTCGGTATGGGTCTCAAGGATGCCTCCGCTTACAACATCCAGTTTAGGCATGGCCAACCCATACTCATCGACACCCTGTCTTTCAAAACATACCAAGAGGGAGAGCCGTGGGTTGCATACAGGCAATTCTGCCAGCATTTTCTGGCGCCTCTAGCTCTGATGTGCTACAGAGACATCCGTCTCAGTCAGCTGCTTCGAATTCACCTGGACGGAGTGCCATTGGATCTGGCAAGCGCACTGTTGCCTTTTCGTACACGCTTTCGCTTCCGCCTACTTGTCCACATCCACCTTCATGCAATGAGCCAGAAGTATTTCGCAAACAAGCGGGTGTCCACAGCTGGGCGAACTGTAAGCCGTCCGGCCCTCCTAGGGCTCGTTGACAGCCTAGAGACCGCCGTCAAGAACTTGGCTTGGACGCCAGAAGGTACAGAATGGGCCAATTACTATTCGCCTAGTGGCCATTCATATTCGCAGGACGCGATGCAAGAGAAGTTGGAAACTGTCTCCGAATTCCTAGCGAAACTTAATCCCAAATCAGTATGGGATCTGGGCGCAAACCAAGGCTTGTACAGTCGCGTCGTCAGTGACAGAGGAATTCCGACGGTCGCATTTGACACGGATCCGGCCGCCGTTGAGAAGAACTATCTAGACTGCGTTGGACGATCCGAGGCAAACCTGCTCCCGCTGATACTAGACCTGACCAACCCAAGCCCTGGCATCGGCTGGGAGGGTAAAGAGCGAATGTCCTTCCGCGAACGCGCCTGCGCCGATACCGTGATGGCACTCGCCCTCGTTCATCATCTGGCAATCTCCAATAATCTACCGTTGCAGAATATCGCGGAGTTCTTCGACGGAATTTGCAACTCCCTTATCATTGAATTTGTACCGAAAAGCGATCCTCAGGTGCAGCGCCTGCTTGCCTCCCGGCAGGATATCTTCTCCGAGTACACTCAAGATATGTTTGAACGTGAATTCAGAACGTACTTCGCCATACAGGAATCCGTGGATATTCGCGGGACTGTTCGCACCCTGTACCTCATGACAAAGAGACCTGAGACTCAATGAAGAAGCAAGTATCAATACATCCTCTTCTACTTGCTGCATACCCTGTTCTCTTCTTGTACTCGAACAACGTAGGATCAACTGATGCGCATGTTATCTGGAAGCCACTCGCGCTCATTCTATTTGCCGCCTCCATGTCATGGCTGTCACTGAAGTCTTTGCTAAAGAACAAGGTGAGAATTTGCCTGCGTCAACGGCCATCAGACGCTGACCGTGCCCTTTGGGTAACGGTCGGGGGTGACAGGCTCACCTATTCGGGTTTGCGGCAAATCCTTCGCAGACGTGCAAACAAGGCCGGTGTGACACCGCCTGCGCTACACAGCTTCAGACGCCTTTTTGCAGTGCAGTGCCTGAGGAACGGCATGGACCTGCGCAGGCCACAGAAACTGATGGGCCATAGTGACCTGCAGATGCTCATCCGCTACACCAAGTTGGTGACGGATGACCTTCGGGCTGCACACCTGCAAGCGTCGCCTGTGGACAATGCGGATTGGTAGATATTGTGGCAGGCCCTGCTTGCTGACCCGGTGAGGGCGGGTGTATAGCGGGGAAAATCTATGGTTTAACTAGGAAGCTAGCCGTGTTTAGTGATCGATCTCAGCCTACCCCTCCTCCGACTGACATCTGACCCGCTTTAGTGAGAAGCGGGTAGGCGCGCGTTGCGCTACCGGCAGTTCCCTTCAGCTAGGATGCCCAGTCAGCCCGATCTTCATTTGGCCGGTCCGCATCGCTATCTTTACCACCGCCACTACCACCACCAGCATGCCCGCCATTTGCCACGGGACTATGGGCTCCTTGAACACGGCCAGCGCCGACAGGGCCGCAACAACCGGCATCGTAGATGTGAGCGTCGCTGCCACCCATAGTTCCAAGTGCGGGTGCGCCCAGTTCATCAGCAGGTGGCCGATGCTCGGTACTAGCGCCAGCAGCCCGACCCCCAGGGCCACTCCGGCTGAGTTTATATCCAACCCTTTGCCAAAGATCAGCGCTGCCGGTGTGACTGCAATCGCGCCCACGAGCATCATCGCCGACTGGTATTCAAGCGTACCCACAGTTTGCCGCGCCCGTTTTGAAGCGATGAAATAGACTGCAAAGGACAGCATCGACCCGACCGCCAGCAGGTCCCCTTTGGGACTCCAGTTGAGCGTACCGAATGACCCGTACACCACCAGCGACACGCCCCCCAACGCGGCGGCCACCCACCCAAGATCATGCAACTTAACCCGTTCTCCGAACATCCACGGCGTCACGAGTAGGATGGGTACCGGTATCAGGGAGCAGATCACTGTGGCATTGGAGACCGTAGTCAGCTTCACGGCGGTGAAAAAGAGGCTGGCGTCACTGACGAGTGCCAGTCCACCGGGGACGGAGACCAGAATGCACTCGCGCGTCAGACGCCCTCCACGCAGATAGAGCAGGGCCAGGGCTACCGCGGCACCCAGCCACATCCGGTAGAATGCTAGGCTCAACCCGTCGAGCGCTATCCACTTCGCAAGCGTCGGCGCCAGACCCCACGACAGCGCGGCGCCGGCACCGGCACCAACCGCCAGACGGCGTGTACGCATCCGGCCCCTCAAGTACCCTTCGTGCGACGCCATTGGCCTAAGTCACTTCGCGAGAGTTTAATAGCATGCCAACAGAGACCGATGATAGCACTTTTTCTGGAGCGAGTCATGCTTGCTGACCCGCTGGGGGGGGGTGTATAGTGTAGGCATGGCTGACTTCACGCGTAAAGATTCGATTGTCCCTGTGACCATGAGTATCGAAACAATCGTGATGCGACCGCCCGCCCATGAACAGGTACTGCTCGCCTGCTATGCCCATCCGGATGATGAGAGCTTCGGTCCTAGCGGGGCGACACTCGCAAAATACGCTAGCGAAGGAGTGGATGTGCACCTTGTCTGTGCAACCAAAGGGGAAGTAGGGGCAGCTGACCCGGAGCATATGCACGGGCACGACTCGGTGGCCGACATGCGGACAGCGGAGTTGTCCTGCGCAGCAAAACATCTGGGACTAACGGCGATTCACTATCTGGGCTACCGCGATTCCGGCATGCTCGGTTCGCCTGAGAACAACCACCCCAAGGCTCTCGCAGCGGCAAATCAGGAGCAGCTAGCCGCTCAAGTGCGCAGCCTAATAAGCCAATTGAAGCCACAAGTGGTGATCACCTTCGACCCAGCAGGTGGTTACCACCATCCAGATCACCTGGCTATCCAGGCCGCAACAGTTGCTGCCTTCGAGGCTGACGCTGTCTCCAGCGGTGTGAGAGACGGTTTACCGCCTCACCGGCCGGAGAAGCTCTATTTCGGTGTGTTCTCTAAACAGCTGCTGCGCTTCGCCGTGCGCTTGATGCCGCTCTTCGGACAGGATCCGCGTGCCTTCGGGCGTAATAGGGATATTGACCTATTGAGGGTCGCCATGGAGACTTTCCCGATCCACGCTCGCATCGACGTGCGTACTGCCTCCGCGCGGAAGTGGCGCGCTGCGGCCTGCCACCGGAGTCAGGGGGGGACACTCAGAAGGGGGTTGCTGCAATGGGTCCTTCAACGGTCTGCGCGTGTGGAGACGTTTATGCGCGCGTTTCCTCCGCCCTCACCCGGACTAAGAGAAGAGGACTTGGTCATTAGCATCTCATAGGCAATTCCACATGGACAACTTGACAGCGAGCGTTGTTCATAGCGAGTGATTAAATGGGCGGCTAGCGTTTTGTCTCGTGGCGGCCTCAATATACGATGCTGAACTGCCGCCGGTGATTCAACAGCCAGAAATAGAAAGTC
>DASCOB010000196.1:0-2907 GCA_036011785.1 Anaerolineales bacterium
GGGCCGGTAGTGGCGTTCATCACAGCCTGGTCGCTGCTAAGCATTTCGCGTATTCCAATGGAAATCGCTTTTGTCGGCACCAGGGTGGTGCTCATTCGCGTGTTGGCCACAGTAGTTTTTCCACCACTGGCCGGTTTGATTGCGGACGGACTATTCGCGCGTTTCTCTTAACTACTGGATTGCAAATGTGTAATCACGCAGGTTTCTCTGGTTCATGCGATCTAACATACCTTTTACAAACTCTTCATATAATCTTCATCGGCGGGCACTATAATGCGCGTAATCAAAAGAGGCGGTGACTGAGAAATGACCTTGAGAGACGAGAAAAAAAACAAACGGGTAGTGCCGCGGTGGGTCGTGGTGTTCGGAATCGTGGTGATTTTGGGAATAGTCGTTTACGGACTGGCGCGCATAATCATTCCGATGCAGCGCGCGACTGGCCCATTCAGTGCGGAGCAGGCACCAGCTACTGATTCGGGCGTGGGTCGCCCTGTTGGTGGTTTGCGCGGGGCAGGCCCGTTGGGATTTGTGCGGCGTCTATTCGGTGGCGGGTCGGGCTTGGAAGCTGTATTGGAAACGGCTACAGTTTCTTTGCTGGATGTTGAGCGAAGCGTGGATGGTTCGGGAACGCTCATCTCTATCCAGTCCGGCGATCTGTCCTGGGAAACGACAGGCACGGTGGCGAAAGTGTTGGTACAGGTGGGAGATAGCGTGCGCGCCGGCGATGTGTTGCTGGAACTTGACCCACTGAGCGCGCCGCAGAATGTAATTGTGGCGCGGGCAGATTTGATTTCTGCGCGTCAGGATCTCGATGAACTGCTAAACCCCACCGCGCTGCAGATCAGCCAGGCACGGCAGGCCGTTGCAGGTGCGCAGGAGACTCTGGACGACCTGCGCGACCCGAGCGCGCTGGCGGTTGCCAACGCGCAGCAGGCGGTGGCTGACGCGCGGGAGGTTCTGGAGCAACTGCAGGATCCGACCGCGCTAGATGTTGCCAATGCGCAGCAAGCGGTGGCCGATGCCCGGGACGCCCTGAGAGACCTTCAGAATCCTAGCGCTGCCCAGATAGCTGCGGCAGAGCAAGGGGTTGCCTCGGCGCGGGACGTGCTGCGCGACCAACAGGAGGCGCTAGATGAATTGCTAGACCCGGACATCGACGCGCTGCAAGATGCGGTGCGCGACGCGGAGTTCGAGTTGGCGGGCGCGGAGAAGGATATTGAACTGACAGACATCGGCAGTGCGACTAGCGCTCTTGAGAACGCGCGAGATGCATTGGAAACCGCCGAGGAAAGACGCGTGAGCGTGCAGAAGGCGCTGGACGCGTGCACGGTACACAAGGTTGAACAGGAAAATGAGCGTGACGTGCATGATTATGCACAACTCAGCGTCAGCGAAGAAGTGGTTCACGGTGGTTTTACATACCTTGAAGGGTCGGTCTATGAGGTTTTTGAAGAGACTGCCCAGACAATGCTTGATACCTTCGGCAGCATTGTGACAAGGCAATCTTACCGGGTGTGTGATCCGGACCGGGGTGTGTCCGTAGATGGGGTGATACGCACCCTTGCTGAAGCGGATGAGGATGTTGTTGCTGCAAACGACACTGTGCGCGAGGCCGAGTTGCAACTGGAAAGCACGCGCATGGGAAACACCACAGCCCTGGATGTGGCCACCGAGGCGCTCCAAGACACCCGCGAAGCGCTTGATGATGCGCTAGCCGGTGTGGACCCGATCGATCTAGCCGTGGCGCAAGCAGCCGTGGATGATGCCGCCGGAGAACTAGCGGACGCAGAGGAGCAGCTGGAACTGCTGCTGGAACCGCAGCCGGAGGATGTGGCGGTGGCAGCCGGCAATCTAGCGGACGCAGAGGAGCAGCTGGAACTGCTGCTGGAACCGCAGCCGGAGGACATGGCGGTGGCAGCCGGCAATCTGGCGGACACAGAGGAGCAGCTGGAGCAGCTGCTGGACCCGCAGCCGGCCGATGTGGCCGTTGCGGAAGCAGAGCTCGCGGATGAGTTGGAGCAGTTGCAGGAATTTCTGAATGGACCTGATCCTGACGACGTCGCCGCTGCCGAGGCCAAGGTGATGGCAGTGCAGGCCACATTATATTCGTTGCGTGTGGTAGCGCCGTTTGACGGGCAGGTGCTGGCGGTCAATTATCTGGTCGGGGATTACACGGAACAATCAACATCTGCCGTCAAGCTGGCGAATGTGGAGCAATTGCGCGTAGAGGTGTCTGTGGATGAAACCGAGGTTAATGGCATACGTGTTGGACAACCCGCCAATCTCACTTTCGATGCTGTTTCGGGCGTGGAGGTAGCCGGAGAGGTCACCCACGTTGCGCCTTACGGTGAAACGGTGCAGGGGCTGGTGCGTTTCCCCGTCACCGTCACCCTGAAGGAGAATGGCCCAGAGATGCTCCTGGGAATGACCGCATACGTAAGAATAGTTACGGAGGTGATGCACGACGCACTGGCCGTACCTATCGATGCGGTGCAATACGATGATGAAGGCGAGTACGTGATGCTTTCCGGAGGGCCCGGGCGCGAGCAGACCCGTGTTGCGGTGGTGAGCGGCGTCATTCAGGACGAAATGGTAGTGGTCAGCGGAGAGCTGCGCGCCGGGCAGCGCGTGGTAATCTTCACCCCGCAGCCCACGCAGAGCGGTAGCCCGTTTGGGCCACCAGGGGGTGGCGGGCGATAATCCACCCGTTCGGGAACGTGGAAGAAATGTTCATGGATAATGGCTCGGTAATCCGCATCGAGAGCATCAGCAAGCACTACCAGATGGGCGATACCACGGTGCGCGCTCTCGATGGAGTGAATCTCAGCGTCCGTGCCGGCGAAATGCTCTCGATCATGGGGCCATCTGGTTCAGGGAAATCAACGCTGATGGCTATTTTGGGCTGTC
>DASCOB010000197.1:0-2946 GCA_036011785.1 Anaerolineales bacterium
GGAAGCCTTCGGCCAGGAGCGATTCGCCCTGGGCGCGATCGCGCTGGAAAAGGTGACGCTCACGTGGGGCAAAAAACAGCATGATCTCAGGTTGCTGTTGGGCGGAGAGGTCAAACGATTGGTGCTCCCGCTGAAGACGCTGCGCCGCCAACCACCGGTCCTGGACTTTACAGTACGCGCGACCGGTGAGCGGGTGTCACTCGAGCTTGGCCTGCCAACCGGGTTCGGGCACGATGACAACGTAACGCTGGAACACTTGCTTGCGCAGGTAGCGGACCTTCAGGAAGATATGTCAGGATTACGCGATTCCCGTACTGCCGGAAAGCTCCTGAAGCAAGTGGAGCAGGCGCTGGAGCAGGTGCAAGCACACCCCCTGGCCCAGGGGGAAATCGCACAGGCTGTGATCGAGCAGCTGCGCAATACGGCCGGAAGGCTGCGGCAACTGCAGCGCAACTATGACTACCGCAGGGCATCCACCCATCGCAAGACTGCGTGGCAGGCTGCGCACAGCATGCGGGATCCTTATAGAGGTTACGCACCGCCTTCGTCTGGAGACTACGACTTTGCGCACTCCTATGCACGCCACGCTACCAACCCGAAATACCGGGAGGACCTGCGCGTAGACCCCGATGCCCTCAGCCTTGCCCCGATGGAGTGCTGGGTGAGATGGAGAGCTGCGCCGATTGGAAACAGCAGCCGGGAAGTACTTCTCGTGATGCACCACCCGCGCGACCGCTTTCTGCAGCAGGAGATCAAAAAGGCACTCGGGAAAAAAGTTCGCGTCTATCAGTACCCAATGCGTAACGACCAGATCGATCGATTGCTGCTGGGTGAGCGGCTAGGCACAAAGTAACAACTCCCGGAGGGGCTGCGACCAGAATGGTCGCTGGCAGGAGACAATCCTCCGGGACAGGGGCGCTATCAGAAGCGTGATGATAGCGCCCCACCCCGGGGTGGAAATTAGACAACGTGCGGCGCCAGACGTTTTAGTCACAAAAGGAGACGAAAGCAGTGTTCAAAAACTGGTTTGGGCAACAAGATAGCAAGAGGTCAGACAAGAAATTTCCAGTGGCACAGGCGGCTGAAGAACAACCTCGCAAAGTTGATTACGATGCACCCCTGTCTGCGGAAACCATCTTCAAGTTAATCAATGGCTCCATACAGTGTCGCCAGCCACTGTATTTGGTGGGAGCCAACATCAACGGCGCAAACCTTCCCCATGCTTTGATGCCGGGTGCCAGACTTGCTAATGCCAAACTGATTGGCACCAACCTGCAAGGGGCTTTCCTGGGGAAGGCATGGCTACCCGGGGCAGATGTCAGGGGTGCTGACCTGCGCGGGGCCTGTCTATCAGAAGCCATCATGAACGGCGCCAATCTACGCTTCGCAAACCTGCGCAAGGCCACCGTGAGCGCGGCCCACATGGAAATGGCCGACCTGCGCGAAGCCGACCTGACCAACACCGTTGTCAAAGGAGCCGATATGCAGAATGCCGATCTGCGAGGGGCCGACCTGTATGGGGCCGATCTGGAAGACGCCAAATTAGAGGGGGCGAAGTACACCACAGTCGAGGGCACCTTGTCCTTGAATATGGAACATATGCCAACAATCTGGCCTGAAGGCTTTGACCCGGAAGCGGCGGGATGTCATCTGGTGGATTGACCCTCCGGGAGCAGGCATACAGTGGAGGTAGAAGATTCATCAAACCTGGCGGAGAGAACCGACGGGACAAACCTATCGCACGCTCAGGAGAAACACCCCATTCGCGGAGTGGGTCAACCCACATTAAAGGAGAGGTAGGATGACAAAACGCATAGCCATCTATGTCGTCGGACACGAAGGTGAATGTGCGAATGTGTGGACAAGGCGTGAGGCAGCTGAGGACGAGTACTCTCACAACACCGGTCTTTACATAGACAAGTACACGTTTATAGGCCCGTCCTGGCGGGGCCTTGGATGCGCGTGCGTACAGCTGGGCGCTTCGATTGCCGGTGACAGCTGTGGCGGAGATGACGGCGCGGAGTGGAAGAAGCAAAGGATACGATAACAGTAGGCCGCGGCAATAGACCGCCGCGGCAAGTGTATAGTAGAGAATGCTATATAGGCCTGCAAAACATATAGGATGCCGAGCATGACGCGCCTAGATGCCCCTTCTCACACATTACCCGGAAGGGCTGCGTGGCGACCGCTGCTCATTGCTTTGTTGGCCACTATTCTGGTGTGCTGTACTAGCGCGGGCGGGCGAGTTTGACGAGGCATGGGAGGTGCTGCTCGCCAACTATGGACAACCTCACGGATTCCCGGAACACCTTAAGGCCTTTTTGAAAAGGACCGGGTTCATTAGCCCTGAAGGGGTCGTTGAGTAACCACGTCATGTTGTCAGATGTGATCATTGCCTGTACGGAGAAGCCTGACCCGCTGCGGGCGGGTGGATGGTGCAGAAGAGCGTGGAGCTAGATAGGTCATGAAACGCGTTGGTGCATTTGTCTTACTAGCTACAATCGTGCTGTCTTCCTGCGGTCCGCCTGCGGAAGAGATTGCTCAAACAATGGTGGCTGCAACAGCAGAATTCAGTACAAGAGTAGCGCAGCAAGTAAGAGAAACCGATGCTGCTAGGCCGACGAACACTGCGACTGCAACTGAAAAGGCACCGGAAGTTGAGGATGATGCAGCCGCCTACATCGAACGTGGTGACTCCTACAAGGATTCGGATGAATACATGAAGGCGATCGCGGAATACGACAAGGCCATCGAGCTCGACCCGCAATATGCCCAGGCCTACTACAACCGCGGCTACACCTACAAAGAGCTGGGCGAGCACCAGAAGGCCATCGACGATTTCAGTAAGGTCATCGAGCTCGACCCGCAATATGCCCAGGCCTACTACAACCGCGGCTACACCTACAAAGAGCTGGGCGAGCACCAGAAGGCCATCGACGATTTCAG
>DASCOB010000198.1:0-3945 GCA_036011785.1 Anaerolineales bacterium
CCGCCACCACCTTTGCCCGAGAACATCACATACACGATCCACATTCCGATACAGATCCAGGGGCGACGCTTGAAGGTTTGCCAGGCCTGCGGGAAGAGATGCGAGGGAGACAGGTTGGCGCGGGTAGACATGCTTGCCATCTAGGTAAAATCACTCACTGTTACATTCCACCTTGTACTCCGTAAGGTCAATCCATGCTTCATACTAGACATCCCCTGTTGGGGAGTCATCGTATATCTCTTGTACATTGAGGGCATGCTGTTGCGCGTTTGTCCACCTGCGTCCTACAGTACGGGCATTCTTGATTGGAAAAGAAGGCGACGACGCTAACTACCGCCCTGAAAAGCACCCAAACAGCAATGCTTATTATGGCCAATCCTACTATTAACTGGACCATCTCGCGTATGCTTGCGTGTGAAGTCACCCATGACTATAGTATACACTCGGCCCAGCGGGTAAGCCAGCATGGTCTGTTTAACAAGAAAGAATCGCTTTGCATCGCAGGGCGGCTGGTGTCGGTAGGCCTGGTTGGCCACCCGAGAAAGTACGACCACGTCATCTAAGTGCGCATAGGCATATACTCAAACATTCAATGCCACCTCTATGCCACACTAAACCAATCATCATTCGGCTCTCCCAGTCCCACCCAGCCTAAGTGGAATTCGCTTGTACCCGGCTATTTTCGCAGGGCCTGCTGCGACAGTCGGAGGTTGGCTCGCCGGCGTCAGCCTCGATGAGCGCTCGCCAATGGAGGCGGCAGACGAAGCCGGCGTAAGACCGACATTCCTGACGCACGGGAAGGAGGATCCGAGGGTTTCGATAGTACATTCGGAGCGATTCGAGGCCAGAATGCTGGGCACCGGCGGCAGCGTGACGACATGGTATGTCGACGACAGGGCCCATGTGGACGCTATATGGGGTGAATCCGACGAGTATCGAGAAAAGCTCGTCGAGTTCTTCTTGGGCGGATTGTCTTGACTACAACGGAAACTAGGGCGACCACTGGCTAAGTCATTCGTCAGTCCGCCCCGTCGAAGCCCAGCACTCTTGTATGGTAGATCTCTATGAGCACAAAGTCGACCTCTCCCAATATCTGTTGAGCATACTCCGCTGCCTTGTCAGGAGCCAGATAGTGGTGCGCCAGGGCGGTGACGATCACATCAATATCGTCGGGCCTTGACAGAGAAGCCTTACCGTTCACCTGAACCCAGGGCTGAGGGGAAGCACTAATCCCATGTCCCCTGTCCGCCGCTACTACCAGCGAGACACGGGAATCGTTGGCGATGTTCTCGGCCTTCACTGTTGACGAGCCAGTCGCTACCAATGCCTTCCCATCTCGCATCATATGCCAGACAGGAGATGTATGCGGCGAGCCATCCTGGTTAAGCGTAGTTATGAATGATATGATCGGCCTTGATAAGAGCTCCGAAATCTCTCTGCTACTCAGTTTTCCCATGGGACTCCCCTTTTTTCATAAACCCTATACAAATCAACATTTTGTCGACCAATTAAAAGCGGGACATGGCAACAAGAAACCGTGACCAGCCAGACATGGAGTTAATATACACCTACCCCAAGCGGGTAGGGAGGCGTGGCCTGGCCCCCTTGTTCCTTGCGGAAGCCCTAATTGCCTAATTTCTTCCCGCCTGTGGTTGGCTCCTGTGGCCTTCTTAAGCCTCGCGAACCCCGCTCCTGTTAACGTGAGCGGTAGTTATCCGCGTATTGGCATGTGAGAGTGACATACTGATCGCCGTAGGTTGTGCCGGGCTCAATCTCGGTGCCCTCAATCCACTCATTAAGCGATTTCACCAGTAGCAAATCTCCGTGAGTTTGCGGGATGACGGAGTAGGTGTCAGCATAGTACTCGCCATTGCGGCGGTCGCGGGCAAAATGTTCAGCGGTGGAGCGCAGGTCGATCGGCGCGTTCACCGAGCGCGTATCGTCAAAACCCGGCGCGATCGTATCTGCGAAGTACAAGCCTCCGAGGGGCAAGTTGCCTTGGGCTTCGACGGCGCGCAGCGCGTTGGCCCAGCGTGGTTGTTTGAGCCAAGAGTCAGGGTATTGCGCATGGTCAATGCGATAGACATACAGGCCATCGAAAAGCGGATTGAAAGTCGTTGCCAACCCCTCGGCGAACCAAATGGAATTGTGATCGGGATCAACCGCAGCGCGGATGCGTGCCCACCCATCCAGCGCGGCGGCATCGCTCCCCCACGGGCGCGGCATATCGGTAAACATCAGTACCGGCCGCCCGCCAAGGCGCAAGTAGTTTGGACCGTGCGCCCAGGAAGCAAGCGCGAATTTGTAAGCATCAATAATATCCTGCTCGGTAACGCCAGGCAGGATGTTCGTTTGGAAGACGATGACATGGCGCAGGTTTGTCCCCATCGAAGCAAGGAGTAATTGATTGAAGTTGTTCGTGGTACGGCCATCCTGCGGGCCGTACCAATGCGCAGATAACCCGTCGAGGCAGGCTTGCTGGGCGAGATTTACATGGCGTTGGACGGTCGCCGGATCGTCCGAATTGTACGCCCCAGCGGAAGGAACATCCCACGTCATGCTGCCATCGAAAACCCACGGGTCATACCACATCATGTAATCGGCAAGGACAACCTTTTCGGTGTCGAGGTGATTGATACCCGCAGCCGTAGCTGGTTCGGCGGGCGTTGCCGTGGCGGCGGGTGTGGCGGTATGCGTTGCCGTGGCAGTGTGTGTGGCGGTGGGCGTTGGTGTGGCAGTGTGTGTGGCTGTGGGCGTTGGCGTGGGAGGAAACGCGGTGGCGCCCGGAAACGAGAAGTTTATTGGAATCCCGGTCGGCGTAGCCACATAAGTAACCGTGGGTATGACGGTGTGTGGCTGAGGATTTGTGGGAAACGGGTTTTGAGTGGGAAGGGACGCGCGGGTTGATAAAGGAATGAGTGCTGCATGCGCCATCTCAGTTTCTTGTACTGCTACCGCAACTCTCGATTGGAATTCAGTAGTCACCGCCACCGTCGTGCGCGCGATGTCTTCAGCTCGCGGGTCACAGGCGGATAGCAGACTTATAGCTGGCAAGACAAATACGCCCAAACGTTTCATGACCAAACCAGTCTTACGCTCTTCTACACTATACACTCGTCCCCAGTAGGTCGGCAAGCATTGCTTACCCAAAAAGAAAAACCCGCTCCTATTTGAAGCGGGTCAGATGTCATTCGGGGCAGGGCGGTAGGTTAGGGCGTTACTGCTCACGTCCGCCTATTTTTTGCCAAATTCTGCGCGTTAAGTGGTCGATTCGGGTGATTTTTGATGTGGATTTGCATCCTCAGAAAACGTTTGCGACTCAACCCCGGCCCTTTCAAGCGCTGATTGCACTGTTTGCGCTGCTTGGTCCGCCGTACCCCATTCTCCGGCGGCGTTCACTTTGATCCAGTAATAAGCCATAAGCTCAATGCTTTTCTCTCCAAAATTCTGGAAGACTACACGCGGAGAAGGATCCTCAGCGATCACGCCGGGTACATTTCTCAATGCCTTTTGCACGGTTTGCTCTGCCGTTTGCACCCCGGAACCGTACGCGATGTTGATGGGCAGCTCCAGACATCGCTGTTCAACCCGGTTGAAATTCTTGACCGGTTTAGAATACACAGTAGTATTTGGAATCAGCACCAAAATGCCATCGAAAGTCTGCATTTCAGTTGCCCTGAGGTTGATGTTGGTAATGATGCCGGCAAATCCGCCTACTTCGACTGTGTCTCCAATGTCAAATGGCTGCTGCAGAAGCAGCAGAACACCCGCGATAAGATTTTTTGACACATCCTGCAACGCGAACCCCAGTGTGAATCCAATGATACCCAGGCCAGCCACAAATGCAGTGAGATCAAAACCAACCTGTTGCAGCGCGATGATGGTGCCCGTGATCACGATTGCAAGTTTTGCCGACCGAGCCAGCAGGAGCGATAGCTCTTGATC
>DASCOB010000199.1:0-12331 GCA_036011785.1 Anaerolineales bacterium
TGATCCGAAGTCAGGTGCTCTATCCATTGAGCTACGGGGGCTTGCAGAGGGGTGCCTGATGGGACTTGAACCCACAACCACCGCAGCCACAGTGCGGCGCTCTGCCGGTTGAGCTACAGGCACCACGCACGCCACAAACGAGCGCACTGGCTAAGTAGGCACTCTCAAGCGTAGTTGTCTCGCATTCTATCACGAAGGAGATTCGCTATCAAGCAGAGCGCGCACGCCAGTTACCAACTCCGCCCGCAGGAGGCGCCGCTGCGCGCCGCTGCGCAATTGCTTCACCGACACCTCGCTGCGCTCCAGTTCGTCCGGTCCGAGAACCACTGCAAGCGGGATGCCCTGCCGGTCGGCGTAGCGAAGTTGTTTCTGCAGTTTGCTCGCTTCCGGATAAAGTTCGACGCGAAACGCGGCAGCGCGCAAATCTCGCGCCAGCGCCATGGAATGCTCCGTTAGTTCGGGCGCGAAAACGGTCACCAACATTTGTGTTCGGCACGCAGGCAGCCGGGGCACCACACCATGTTTCTCCGCCACCAACCCCACCACCACATCGCCCATCGCGAAGCCAGTCGCCGGGATAGGCTCTCCGCCCACATCGGCCACCAGATTGTCGTAGCGACCACCACCGAGAATGGCGCGGTGCCGCCCCGCGCGATCGCGCGCCTCGAAGACCACACCGGTATAATAATCCAGACCGCGCACAACGCCGGCGTCGAACGCGAACCACTCACGCGTGCCCAGCGCCTCCACAGCCTGAAAGAAAGCGCTCAGCTGCTCCGATTGACGCCACTGCTCGCTGTCGGTTAGCATTTCCCGCAGCGCGTTCAGTTGCGTGTCCGCCAGCCCGAGATCGCGGCCAAAGATGGCCCATTGTTCAGCCGAGAGTTTATCAACACGGTCAATCAATCGGAAGACGGTTGCGCTATCCACATCGCCCACGCCCAGCTCTGCCACGCGGCGTTCCATGAAGGTGCGGCTGTTGACGCGGAAGGTCACCTGCTCCGGCGTCAGGCCCAGCGCCGCCAGCAGCTCGGCAGCCACCGAGGCGACCTCGGCGTCGGCGGCGATCGATTCGCTCCCGAGCAAATCCAGATTCCATTGGAAAAACTCGCGCGCACGCCCTTTCTGCGGACGCTCGTAGCGCCAGAACGGACCGAACGACCACCAGCGAATTGGCTGCGGTAGCTCCTGTGCCTGTTGCGCAACCATGCGCGCCAGCGATGGCGTCAATTCCGGGCGCAGCGCGATAAGGGCACCGCCGCGATCCTCGAAGAGAAAAGCCTGTTCCTTCACCAACTCCTCGCCGCTCTTTGCGGCGTAAAGCTCAAGCATTTCCAGGATAGGCGCTTCCCATTCCTGATAGCCGTATCTCTCGGAGACGGTGCGAATGTGCCCGTACAGCCAGTTGCGCAAGGCCATCTGCGGCGGGTAGAAATCGCGCGTGCCTTTGACCGCTCGAACGATAGCGCTCATGATGTCGGTTCGCCAGCGGTTGCCTGACCGCCGCTCGGAAAGCGACTGCCGTCCGGCAGCACGGCATCATCTAGGGCAGCCGCCTGCTGCAATTGCGCCCGGCTCACCGTTGCGGCGCGCAGATTGGCACGGCGCAAATCGGCTCCGGTCAGGTCGGCTCCGCTCAAATCTGCCAACTCAAGTATGACCGCGCCGCACATCGCGGCGCTCAAATCTGCCTCGCGCAGGTCTGATGCGCGCATCCATGCTCCCGTCAGGTCGGCCGCATGCAGCACCGCGCGGCCAAGTTTTGCGCCGCCAAGTCTTGCCTGCGCAAGGCTTGCGCGGGTGAGGTCGGCCTCACGCAGGTCGGCCTCGCCGAGGCGGGCATCGTCCAAATCGCTCTCGCGCAGGCTAGCTTTGCGCAGATCCGCACCGTTCAAGTCGCACCCAAAGAGATAGGCACCGTGCAAATTCGCGTTTTGCAAGTCGGCGCCGCACAGATTGGCCCGGCTCAGGTCCGCATGGTTCAGGTCCGCGCCCATAAGCCGGGCTTGGCGCAGAAAAGCTCCACCCAGATTGGCCGCGCTCAAATCAATACCCTCAAGCTGCAGCCCGATGAGCACATCCCCGGCGGCCACACTCTGCAGCACGCGCTCACGGGTCATGGCGACAATCTCATCCGCAGGGCTCATGCGCGTAGTCGCTCCAATCTCTCGCCCGCCGCCCGCAGCGTGGCCAATTGTTTCGGGAAGGCAAAGCGCACGCTGCTCTCGCCATGCCCCGGGATGGAGTAGAAAACGGTACCCGGCACCACCGCCACGCCGACCTCCTTCGTCAGCCAAATTGCGAACGCAGTGGAATCAAGGCGCGCTTGTTCCGCAGCGATGCCGCTGTATTCGGCAAGCACGTAATAAGAGCCCTGTGGGGTGGCCGCGGAGAATGCGAGCGCGTGCAAAACGGTCATCATGACCTCACGCCGGCGATGATAATCGGCCAGCATCTCATCATAATAGCTCTGCGGCATGCTTAGCGCGGTGACAGCCGCCGCCTGCAAAGGCGTCGGCGCGCGCACGGTGAGAAAATCGTGCACCGGGCGCACCACTGCTGCTAGCGCGGTGGGGGCCACAATGTAGCCGAGCCGCCAGTCGGTCATGGCAAAGGTCTTGCTCAATCCGCCCACAGTGATAGTGCGCTCACGCAGCTCGGCCGATTTGCCGGGCGAACGGTGCTCGCGACCGTCATACAACATGCGGTCGTAAATCTCGTCGGTAATCAATACAAGGTCATTGCTTTCCACGATCGCCGCCACGGCAGAAAGTTCGGTTTCGTCAAAAACGCGGCCGCTGGGATTGTGCGGGGTGTTTAGAAGCAGGGCGCGAGTACGCGTCGTGACTGACTGTGCCAGCAGCTCCGCATCCAAGCGGTAATCCGGGGGTGTCAGCGGCACAGCCACCGGCTCTGCCCCGGCGAAGGTGGCCGACGGAATGAAGTTCTCGTGCGCGGGCTCTATCAGCAGAATCTGGTCGCCCGGGTTTAGCAGCGCCAGCATGGCCACGTTGATTGCCTCAGTGACGCCGCAGGTAACGGTGACGTGTAGAGCCGCATCCACCTCCCATCCAAGCCGCGACGTGTACTGCTCCGCCAGTTTCTCGCGCAGGGCAGGCAGCCCCCACGTTGGCGAATACTGGTTGTGGCCATCACGGATGGCTCGCACCGCACCTTCCATCACCTCCAGCGGGGGGTTGAAATCCGGAAAGCCTTGGCTAAGGTTGATGGCCTCGTGCTCAATGGCCAACCGCGTCATTTCGCGAATCACTGATTCGCGAAAACGCTTAATCCGTTGGGCCACTTGCATTGCGATTCTCTGATTCAGGCGACAATGCGCCGAAAGTTCCGCCAAGTGTAACGCAGACGCCTGAAGTCATCAACCCGCGCCGCTGCAGACTGCCCACCTTAAGCCATCCATAGGCCGGCGAGCACGCTGGCCAACACGGTCACGCTGATGTAACCGTTAATGTTGAAGAAGGCGATATCAACGCGGGAGAGGTCCTCCGGCCGCACGAGAGTATGCTCCCAGATGAAAAGCGCAGCCACCAGCAGCAGCCCGACCCAGAACGGCCAGCCCAGCCCGAACCACACCCCCACAGCGGCCAGCAGCGCGACCGTGACGAGGTGGCAGCCACGCGCAAGTTGCAGTGCGACCGCAATCCCAAAACGCGCCGGAAAGGAATGCAAGCCCTGCTCACGGTCCACATCCACATCCTGACAAGCGTATATCAAATCAAACCCGCCAATCCAGACAGTGAGAGCAGCCAGCAACAGCCATGCCGGAAGGTCGCTACGCAACCAGAAACTGCCGGTCACCGCAACCCACGCACCCATCGGCGCGAGACCATCTGTGAATCCGAGGATGAAATGTGATAACCAGGTCAAGCGCTTGGTGTAGGGGTATCCCACCAGAAAGGCCAGCGCCCCGGGCCAGAGCGCGAAGACGACCACATTTAGCTGCCAGGCCGCAAAGCCCAGCGTCAGCAGTGCCAGCACTGCGCCGAGGGCGGTGGCTCGCGCCGAGATGCGGCCAGCTTGCAGCGGGCGCGCGGCGGTGCGCGGGTTGCGCGCGTCAATCTCGCGGTCTATCAGGCGGTTGAGGCTCATTCCGGCGCTGCGTGCTGCGACCATTGCCACCGTCACCCAGAGCAGCTGCACGGCTGATGGCGCGCCGGCCGCCGCCAAAAACAGGCCCACGTAGGCGAACGGCAGCGCAAACACCGTGTGCTCGACGCGAATCAGTTCCAGAAAGGTGCGCACCGATTGCATCATAATCGCGCCACCTCGCGCGGCGCGCGCACCCCGGAAACGCCCGATGTTGCGTTAATCATCGCCGTGCGCCGCGGCTCCACTCCGCACCCATGCGCGCCTGTCATCGCCCAGCACGCGGCGCGCACCCGGGTTCAGACGAGAGCAGCCGCACTTCGGCTCGTTTTCCACGCCCATCAGCGCGTTTTCGAGCACCGACAGGGCGGCCTTTGTGCTCTCACCCACAACTAGAAGCGGCGCGTAACAGCGCTCGAGTTCGCGCGCCAAGCTCCACTCGGGCGCCAGGCCCCATGCGGCGGCATGGGCTCCCAGCGCGCTCCATGCACGGGCCTCTGCCGGGGTGATGGGGCGCGCTGGGCAGGCAGCCACGATTGTATCCACGCGCGCGTCGGCAGGAAGTTCTTGCAGCAGCGCCGCGCGCAATTGCGGGCAAAACGGCGGCGTCATCTGCACATACCCAACGCCGCGCCCTTCGAAAAATGTTGTCGGCCCGGCGCGAGTCTGGTCAAGCACGTCCGCGGGCGCAAGCAGCGCGCCCTCGCTTTTCTCCGGGCGCAACGACAGCGCCGTGAACACCGCGATCACGCGCTGCGCACCCAGTTCCAGCGACGCCCCAACACGAGCGCGCACGTCTCCGCTGCGTTTCAGGAAAACAGCTTCCCACCCGCCAAGTGCGCCGCGCGTGAACTTGACTGCGCCAAACGGGGTTTCTATAGTGTCGGATTCGCCCCTTTCCGCTGTCAAACCCCAGATTGCAATCATGATTGCATCAGTGCAGCCGCCCGGCGGCAGGCCGTCAGTCCCTCGCGCCCCACCTCGACCCCGAAGCGGCGGCCGCTCTCACGCGTGCTCCGCCCCGCCGCCAGATTGGTGACGATGCACAGTGCTGCATATGGAAGACCGAAATCGGCCGCGAGGAAGACCTCGGGTACAAGCGTCATTCCGACCATGTCCGCGCCCATCTTCTCAAAGGCGTTGATTTCCGCCGGGGTCTCAAGACGAGGGCCCTCGCCGCAAGCATAGACACCCTGCTCCCACGCGCGCGGCGCAGCGGACAATAACACCCGTCGTCCAACCTCCCAGAACGGCGCGCGCATTTCCGGCAGTGCCTGTCGCGGAAGCGCGCGGCCGCGCGTGAAATCGAGCAGGTCGTGCGGGACAAGCTGGTCGCCCACGCGCAGCCGCGCCGAAATCGCGCCGACACCGTTCCAGGACAGAATCGCGCTTGCGCCGTGCGCCCGCGCCGCCCACAGATTGGCGCGGTGATTAACGAATGCAGCCGAACGCGCCAACTCGTTCGCGCCGTGACGCGAAGTGAACAGCGCATCACGCAGCCGTAGAAACGGGGCAGCCACACCATGCGGCGTCTCCAGAGCAAGCAAAGATTCCGCCACGCCGAAATCCTCCGCGGTTAGATGATAAGCCGCCGTGCCCCCAAAAATGCAAATCACAAAAAATAGCTCCCAATTTCGTCCGGCGGGAAGACGCCGCGGTCGGTGACGATTGCGGTGATAAAGTCCGGCGGCGTGATATCAAAAGCGGGATAGTACCCATCCACGCCGTTCACGGTGATGCGCACTCGCGCCTGCGCGCCGCTTTCCGGATCCACCCCCCGGGCAATGAACAACTCGTCGGCAGCGCGTTCCTCTATGGGAATATCGTCACCGCTTTGCGTGTCCGCGTCCGGACCGTCATAGCCGAGCACGTGGAACGGCACCCCGTGCCGGCGGGCGGCGAGCGCAATCTGGTATGTGCCCACTTTATTGCTGATGTGCCCGTCGAGCGCGATGCGGTCGGCGGCGCAGATGAAGCGATCGACCCTGCCCTGCTGCATGAGAAAGGCCGGCATCGCATCGGTAATCAAAGTGCAGGGCACGTCCAGCTCGCGGGCGGTTGCGGTGGTTAGCCGCGCGCCCTGAAGATATGGTCGCGTCTCGGTGGCGAACAAGTGCAGCGCTTTGCCTTGCCGCTTTGCCAGCCACAGCATCCACGCCAGCGCCGCGCCGGCGATGCAATGCGTGAGGATGCGGTCGCCGTCGCGCAGCAAGTCGGCAGCATGGCGACCGCATCTGCGCGAAACCTGATTGCCGCGCTCAATTTCGCTATTGACATAATCCAAAACCGCCGTGCCTGCGGCAGCGCCAGAATCAAGGGCGGCCTCGCCCGCTCTCAGTGCATCGCGCAAAACATGGTGCAGGTCATCGGCAGTCGGGCGGGTCGCCGCCAGGCGCCGGCCGGCTTCCTGCATACGAGCGCGCTGTTCGGCCACCGGGCGGGCAGCCCCTTGCAGCGCGTGGAGCACTAAGCCTAGCCCGGCGGCATACGCCAGCGGTGGGCCGCCCTGCACCACCATGCTTTCAATCGCGCGCGCGGTTTCTTCCAGCGTGCGACAGCTCACAAATTCGGTGCTGAATGGATAACAGCGCCGGTCAAGCAGCTGCACGGCCTCGCGCTCGGCATCAAAGTAGAGCGTGTTGAAGCGGTCGGACAGCATCGCCGGACAGCGATCGGTCATGGCAGCGCCAGCTCCGTGTTGAGCAATGCATGCACCGCCTGCGGCGCTACCTTTCCAGCGTGATATTTGCCGGCGGCCGCCGCCTCCTCGCGCACGTCAAGCGAAGGGCTGGACGCCAGGCTATCTGTGCCGAGATGCACCCTTACGCCGGCAGCGAGCATCTGTTCTAGCGGCATGCGCCCGCATTGTAGCAAGCAGTTGCTGCGCGGGCAATGCGCCACTGCCGCGCCCGAAGCGGCAATGCGCGCGATGTCGGCCCGGTCCACCTGCACGCAATGCACCAGCAGCGGCTGCGCTGCCAGCACGCCCAGATCCTCGATATAAGCCACTGGCGAGCAACCGGGAGCAGGCACATCCGCCACATTAAAAACGTTGGGCAGTGCGCGGAAATCACCCGCTCCGGTCTGCAGCAAATCACGCTCGGCGCGGCTCTCGCCGACGTGCACGCAGAGCGGCACCGATTCAGCCCGGCACCATGCCACTCCCTCGCGGAAAAGCTCTGGGTGGCTGGAATAGGGCGCGTGAATGGAAAGACCGATGCGCACGCCACCAGCGGTCTCGCGCCGCCGCAGCGCGTCGATGCGGCTTTGGCGGTCACGTAAATGCCGCCGAGCGCTCTCGCGATCTAGGCCCAGCACCTCTAGATAGACCACCCCGCTCAAATCGGAAGCAAGCAGCGGTTCCACGCTTGCGCCACTGGCGGAAATATCCCCCACCGCGACAACGCCGCTGGCGAGGAGCTGCGCTATACCCTCCTCCGCCGCGCGCTGAAAGGGCATCTCACCGGAAGCGGAAATATCGCGGCACGCCGCAATCAGTGCGCCAATCCAGGGCACAAAAGCAGTGCCCTCCCGCCCCGGGCACAGGTGCGCCAGGCAGCCTAGTTCAAGATGAGTGTGCGCGTTTAATATGTTTCCCACCAACACGAGTCATCGGCCGACAGCGGTTAAGCCGCCGCCGTCTTCCACGGCAGCGGCACGAATTCGGGAATGTTCTCCAGTGAAACTTCCGGCAAGTCGTCATCGTACGCTGCGGCGCGATATTCGCGCAGAATGTTGTAACTCGAATCACACTGCGCCGAGAAGAATTCCGTCTCACGAATCTGACGATGAATCTCCACCACACTCATCATCGGGCTGACTCGCGTGGGCGCACCCGCGACCGAGATTACGTTCTCTTCAATCATGGTCAAGCCGAAATCATCACAGCCGAACTGCAGCGTCACCTGCCCCACCTTGGCTCCCAGAGTGGGCCACGAGGCCGCCATGTGCGGAATGATGTGGCAACTCTTGTTGAAGTAGACGCGGACGCCATTATTCGCCCATCCGTCGCGGAAATGACGACCTACTCCAAACCATATTCGTCCCATTTCTCGTCCACCAATCGTTGGACCTGAGCACTCATGCGCGCCACTTCCGGCCAGCCCCGGGGGTGGCCGTCTTCCAGCCCCTTGGCGGTTGCATCGATGCCAATCTTCCCGCCGAAGGAGTGCGCTCTCGCGGCGTGATCCAGATGGTCAACCGGTCCCTCCACCAGCAGCGCGTCCCGCTTCCAATCCACGTTCCCCAGCGCCTGCCAGGCCACCTGTGCAGGGTCGTGAATGTCCACCCACTCGTCCACAACCACAATCGCTTTTGCCAGCATCAGCAGCCCCAGCCCCCAGATTCCGTGCATCACTTTGCGCGCATGGCCGGGGTAACGCTTGCGGATTTTCACAATCACCAGATTGTGGAACACGCCCTCTGGCGGCATGTGGTAATCGATCACCTCCGGCAGGAAAAGGCGCAACAGCGGCAGGAAAAGGCGCTCGGTGGCGAGGCCCATGAAGGCGTCCTCCATCGGGGGGATGCCGACGACCGAGCTCGGAAAAATCGGGTCGCGCCGGTGGGTGATAGCAGTGATGTGAAAGGCGGGGAAGGATTCCACCGGAGTGTAATAGCCCGTGTGGTCGCCGAACGGCCCCTCGGAAACCTGATCCTGCGGGTCGACGTAACCCTCCAGGATGAACTCAGCTTGCGCGGGAACCTGAAGCGGTTGACTGATGCACTGCACGAACTGCACCGGTTTTCCGCGCAGCCAGCCGGCTAGCAGGTATTCATCGATGTCCGGAGGCAAAGGTGCCGACGCCGCCCACATGCTGGCAGGGTCGCCGCCGAGTACCACCGCCGCCGGGATGCGTTGCCCGGCCGCGCGCGCCCGACGCTCATGTTCGGCGCCGCCCTTGTGGCGCTGCCAGTGCATCGCCAGTCGGCGGTCATCCAGCAGCTGCAGGCGGTACATGCCCACGTTGCGAGCGCCGCTCTCCGAGTCGCGGGTAATGACCTGCATCAGCGTGATGAAACGCCCGCCATCATCGGGCCAGCATTGCAATACCGGTAGCATGTTGACGTTTGGATTCCCTGTGACAACCACCTGCTGGCACGGCCCGCTGCGGGAAACCGAAGGTCCCACCCCGACCGATTTTAACGCCGCCAGCACATCCATTCCGCGAGCAACCACGCTGCCCACTCCGTCGGGCATGCGAAAATCGAGCAGCTTTGCCAGCCGGTGATTGAGTGCCTCCAAGTTTTCGACACCGAGCGCCGCCGCCATGCGCCACTCCGAACCAAACAAGTTTATCGCCAGCGGAATGTCGAAGCCCTCCACGTGCTCGAAAAGGAGCGCTTTGTTGTGCTCGCGTGGACCCTTGCTCACGCGAGAGGTGATTTCTGTTATTTCAAGGTCACGGCTGACCGACGCGCTGATGCGCTTCAACTGCCCGTGCGCTTCCAAATGTCTGATAAACTCGCGAAGGTCTCGGAATGGCATATGGGTATTATAACGTGAGTCGCGCTTCGATTTGTGACGAGCGGCGGCAGTTGGGGTAAAATAACGCCCGGCTACGTCAGCGCACCCTGCGGAGTGAACCCACCATGTCCGATTTTCTTTTTCGCGGCACACTGGCCGACCTCGACCCGACAGTCCACGAGTTAAACCAGATTGAAGCCGAGCGTCAGTACCACAAACTGATTCTCATCGCCTCGGAGAGCACCGCCCCGTTGGCCGTACGCGAAGCGCTCAACTCAGCCTTCAACAACCTTTATGCCGAAGGCTACCCCGACGACGCCTCGCGCTGGATGAGTGAGGCCGACATAGTGGACTACACCGCGCGGCTGGGACACTACCGCCGCTACGCCGACCCGCGCTATTACAAAGGCGTGGAATACTGCGACACCGTCGAGGCGTTGGCCCGCCGCCGCGGCGCGGAACTCTTCGCCAACCAGCGCATCGGCGCCGACGACATTTACGTCAACGTGCAGGCGCTTTCCGGAGGCCCAGCCAACAACGCCGTCTATCATGCCCTAATCACACCAGGCGATACGGTGATGGGCATGGACCTGATGCATGGCGGCCATCTCAGCCACGGCGCGCGTGTCAACCGCTCCGGCAAATATTACAACAGCGTCCCTTACGGAATCGACCCGGATACGGAGCAGATTGACTATAATGCCGTGCGAGAGCTGGCGCGCGAACACAAGCCAAAACTGCTCATCGCCGGATATTCCTCCTATCCCTGGGCAGTGGACTGGAATCAATTCCGCAGCATCGCCGATGAAGTGGGCGCGTTTCTGCTGGCCGATATCGCCCACGTAGCCGGATTGGTGGCTGCCGGAGAATACCCCTCGCCCATCGGCATCGCTGACGTGGTCACATTCACCACGCACAAATCATTGTGCGGCCCGCGCGGCGCGTGCATCCTCACCACCGACCGCGTACTCGCGCGCAAAATCGACCGCGCGGTCTTCCCCGGCGAGCAGGGTGGCCCCCATCTGAACACCATGGCCGCCATCGCCGTGGTCTTTAGACTTAACCGCGCGCCAGAATTCCGACAGCTGCAAAAACAGATTCGCGCCAACGCCACACGCATGGCCGCGCGCTTCAGCGAGCACGGTTTTAATGTACCTTTCGGCGGCACGGACACACACCTGCTCAACATAGATTGCAAATCGGTGCGCAGCGTGGACGGCGCGCCACTGATGGGAGACTCCGCCAGCCGCATCTTGGACGTGGCCAACGTCGTCGTCAACCGCAACACCATCCCCGGCGACCGCAGCGCACTCAACCCTTCCGGCCTGCGCCTGGGCACGGTCTGGCTCACGCAGCGCGGTTTCAGCGAAGCCGAGATTGACGAGCTGACCGACCTGATGGCGCAGCTGCTGCGGGCCTGTAGCCCTTACGGCTACAGCGGACGGCACGGGCGCACCATGCACCGCGCCAAAGTGGATTTCGAGACGCTCAACGCGGTCAAGATTCAGGTGCGCGATCTCTCGCAACGCATGGGGCTGGACTTTGCGCCCGCCACGCATGGCTACCCCCATTTCTATTACCTCGATCAGCACCCCCCGGAATCCGATTTGGTCACGCTGCAAATCAGCGGTGAGAAAGCCGAGCGTTTTCTGCAAGTTGCCAGCAGTAACGATGTTAGTGCGCTGGCCCCCGGCGCGAGCCAGCCCACGGAGGTATGGCAGGGCGCGCGCAATGCAACCGGCGTGCTCGCCCGCAGCGCTGCAGACACTTTCGAATTGACCATCCCGGCTGCCGATTCGGTGTGGGTCAAGACCTGGCTACGCGACCTTTCGGATGGCTATGTGGCGCTTGAGGATGCCGACTTGCACGCCAAAGCCCCCGGTGCGGTGGCGGTGCACGACCGTGGGCCGGCAGATGCTCCACTCAAGGCAGTCGGGCACGCGGTTCAGGCCAGCAAACCTTATTTCAACGGCATCGCCGCGGTCGGGACAACTTCCGGCGAAGCCTTGCCAGAGTTTAAATGGACGATGCCCGAATCCGATGAATTAAAGAAAACCGTGCTGCACGAGAATCACCGCGCATTGGGCGCAAAAATGGCGCCTTTCGGCGGCTGGGATATGCCGGTGTGGTATTCGTCCGTCTCGGAGGAGCACGCCGCGGTGCGCGCCAGCGCGGGGCTATTTGATGTCAGCCACATGGGAGTGTGGGAGGCCAGCGGCGTGACGGCGGCTGAGTTCCTCGACGCGGTGTGCGCCAACGATGTGGCCGCGCTCGGCGTCGGAAATTCTCTCTACACGCATTTTCTTGACACGGATGCAAATGTGATCGATGACCTGCTAGTTTATTGCTGCGCCGCGCAACGCTATTTGATCGTGGTCAACGCCGCCAACGATGCGAAGGACTGGGAGTGGGTGAACGCGGTGCTTTCCGGCAGCGTGTT
This sequence comes from Anaerolineales bacterium, assembly GCA_036011785.1. GTDB lineage: Bacteria > Chloroflexota > Anaerolineae > Anaerolineales > UBA11657 > CAJWGI01. The sequence goes on from DASCOB010000199.1 coordinate 12,015, forward strand.
GGTTGACCGGCCGCGCCCCGCGGCGCAGGCCAGCGGCCGCGGCGGGGTCACGCTGCGGGATTTGCGCGACCGCGCCGCCGGAGTGGAGATGCGAGTGGACCTGGCGCTGCAGGGGCCGCAAAGCCGCAATGTGCTATTGGCGCTCGGTGCGGATGAAGCCACGGCTGCGCGCGTGCATGCATTGAAACGCACCGAGCTGTGTGAGGCGACTCTCGGCGATTTCGATTTGATCGTCTCGCGCACCGGCTACACCGGCGAGGCGCTCGGCTTTGAATTGTTCGTCCATCCCGACCGCGCGGCCGATTTGTGGAATGCGC